>JASLXP010001024.1 GCA_030740295.1 Planctomycetota bacterium | reverse complement strand
ATTTCAGTCTCCAAGGGTTCTCTAATATGGCCCGGCCAAACAATTGATGCAGGAACGCGAATGCCACCTTCATACATCATACCCTTAGACCCCCTGAGGCCTGTGATGGTTTCGACAGGTCTATAAGAACCATTATCGCTCGTGTACCAAATAAGTGTATTTTCGTCTAAGCCTTTGTTTTTCAAGCCTGTTCGTAAATTACCCATGGCACGATCCATTGCCGTAATTTCACCATAGTATCTTTGCCAATTTTTCGGTAAATCCGGATAGAGAGCCATGTCTTTTTCAAGGGCTTTGTGGTTTGTGTGAGGAGAACCAAACCAGATGACTTGAAAGAAGGGTTGGTTTTTATCTTTGATCATGTCCATGTGTTTCAATGCCTCCTCAACAATGACCTCAGATCCATCACCACTAAAGGTTTCTGGAGATGCTCCATTTCGACTAAGCTCAGGATCTAGATCAAAGAAATTATCGTGAGAAACATAATAATCGAACCCATGCTTGTTGGGATTAAATGGAGATTTTGCCTTTACCGGACCCAGGTGCCATTTGCCGAAATGTGCCGTAATGTAGCCTGCTTTCTGCAATATCTCAGCGATGGTCAATTCTTCTGGACGCATGGCACATCCAGGATTGAAAACCCCCGATCGATTACAGTGCCTGCCGGTCAGAATACCTGCACGGGTAGGAGAACAATTAGGCGATGAGGAGTAAAACCGGTTGAACCGAATCCCTTCACGTGCCATTTGGTCCATATTAGGTGTTTGCAGTCCTCTATCAGGATCTGCGTTGTATGCCACGTCTCTCCAACCTTGATCATCGGCCATAACCAAAATAATGTTTGGCCTTTTGGCTTTTTGACTTGCTTGTGGAGTATCAGCCGCGTGTAAGGCGGGCAAGAAGAAAATAGTTAATGCTAAGAGTTTAAATAATTTCATAATAATTAACCTTTTATTGTTGGGAGCATGAATCTCAGTAGCCGCCTTACTTCAGGGTTGCTCAGTTGCCTGCCACCAGATTCAACAGATCCTGTATCAATTTCGACATTTCCTTCCTCCGGCTGATAAAGTCCTCGGCAGTCAACTTCTCGGCCTGGATAGGCACGCGGGGATCTTCATCCCACAAGTTTTTCAGATAGGCGCGAGCTCGGCCAACAGTCCGATGCTTGAGATTTGCCTCGTCGGCATTCATGAGAGCCTGCTCCAGGGTGACCAGGTAGCGAAGATCGTCGAAGCCTTCACGGAAGCATTCCCATTCGAGCGTCGAGACCATTTCCGGCTTGGACGGATGGGGTGCGGCGTAGGCGAAGTCGTGACGATCTGAATCAAGGTCATCGAACGGGCTGCCTCCACAGGAATAGTAGATCCAGGGCGTATGCGCGGTGATGGGGCTTCGCCAGAGCCAGTAGCCGTTGCAGAGGCGGACCCACTCAGAGGTGACGGCGATTTCGCGGATGTTGTAGTAGTTCCATGCCTCGTCGCCTGACTTTTTCAACTCCTCCGCAAGCTCCCGAAAGGTGTGTCCCTCGCCGAGCCACCAATCGATGGTGTGCCCGTGGTACCCTCGCACATCGACCCACGGATCGGCCTTGTCCACCTGTTCCTGGTTTCGATTGTGAAAGGTGATGTAGATGCGATTCCTGGATAGCGCCCTCGTTGCTTCAGCGAAGGCCTTCCACGGTTCGAACCTGCCGCGACCAAAGACTTCGTCCATCCAGGTGTAAACGAACTCGCCGGCTTCGAGCTCCTTTTCGAGCCCGGCCAGGGCCTTGATGCCGTTAGCGTAAATCTCTTTGAACTTCTGACTGTTCCGCACCTGGTCTGCGAACTTCTCGGACATCTCCACTTTGAGCCCGGCCAGTGCCGCGGCCCGACGCGGTGCGGTGCCGACCAGATAAGGTGGCCCGATGCCGTGCTTTTGCTGCGTTTCCACGGCATGTCTGACCTGGGAGGTGTCGTAGCCGATAGTGCCGTCCTCCTTCTTCGCGTAATAGATGCTGGAGTGCCAGACAAGCACTGAGCCGCCATGTTCTCGAATGTCAGAAAGTTCGACGTCCAGTTGCTCATCTGCCAGTGAGTGGCCGCGGAAGTAAACGCCAACGCGTTTATGTGCCGGTGTCACCAGATGGAAAGGAAGGGCCTCCAGTTCGACGGGCAAAGCTGCGATCTTTTTTGAACCTGCAGATAGTGTCAGGTCACCCTTGTACGTGTCGACGGGAGTGCCTTCGGCCACCTTTACCGTGACCACGAGGTGGCGAAGGTGCCCTTGAGCAATTCTTTCTGGTGGCTCATGCCACAGATAGCGCCAATTGAAAACGGCGTCTTCCCGGGGGCGCGTGTACTGGATGCGTTTCAGGAGGCGTTGAGTCCATCGCACTTCTGCCTTCCCCGGGAACGGAGTGCCGTCCGTTCCTTTGAGGGATAGCGTAAGGTTGGGCTTGGTCAGATCGGTGTGCGAATAAAAAGCAACGGCACGCGATTCATGTTCACCGAGCGTCGCCTGAATCTGCAGCCTGTCGGCGACGCCGTCCTTGGCCTTCTTTCCCATATCGACAGCTTCGGTGATACTGGATTTGAGCCAGGTAACCGGGCCTTTGCCCTCCAACAAATACGCCGGCCGGTACGGATCGACCCTTCTTAAAGTGATCGGCGCCAGGGACTCCGAAGAATTCGAAACCTTCGCCAGCCCGGCCACCTCTTCATATCTGGGCGAAGCGATGATGATCGGAATGTCGCCCTTGCTCACGCCGCGCAGTCGGAAATCACCAAACGCGTCCGTACGAGTAAAGCCGAGCGGAAACTGCACCGCGATGCCGGCTACGGGGTCGCCGTTTGCCTCCTGGATGGTCCCGAGAATCTCGCTGCTTCCGGACATATCTTCCTGGCTGCCAGCCGTCTGACTGAACTTCAGATGTCCGAATCGCTCGGGCACATGGTAGCCCCCTCCCGTGTAAGACCAGCAGGTGAGCTCACGATTGGGAACTTCCGTGCGGCAGAAATTCACTCGCCATTCGCTGCCCTGCTGCGGCGGTTTCTGGCCCAGAGTCTTGAAAGGGATCGCCACCTCTATCGACCAGTCGTCCGGACGCACCTGTCCGGCGAGTCTGATGCCTTGTCCATTCCAGTTCTGCCTCTGGCGGGGCCTATCCCAGCGTGTGTCCCAGAGACCGCCGACGGGATTTACTGCAAACTGAAAGTAGCCGGGTGACATACCGGTAGGCTGAATAAAAATCTCGACTGAGTCACCCTTGAAGATGGCTGTGTCATCGCGTTTTTTTGTTCCCTCACGCCAGGTTTCCTGCCCCTTTTCGAATCCTCGGAATGCGAGGTACAGGTTTTCGCTGTCCCACGCTGCCCGCACCTGCGTCGGATACTTCGGTTCAACGGCCTGCGAAGACTCGACAAAGCGCGCCGGTGGGATTGCCTTCCAGAATGGTTCGGTGATGTTGCCGTCCACCTTGGGGGCCTTCGACGCCATCGGGGCCATGAGCTTGGGCTGCAGTTTCAACGTGGACTTGTCGACGATACGTAATTCGATAGTTGCAGGCTTTCGAGCCAGCGGTTTACCCGAAAAGAAATCAGTTCGAGCAACTTTGGAGAAACGAACTTCGTCGAGGAGGCCGAGAAAGCGGAGTTGGCCACCTCTGCCAGCCTCAGAGCCGATGTAGAAAGGCGCTTTAGTGGGAATGAGCTTGCCCTTGTTTTCACGTTCGGCCTTGAGCACGCCGTCGATGTAGAGGCGCATCGTGGTACCGTCATAGGTCGCCGCAAGATGCACCCATTTCTTGAGCGGCATCGGAGTGGTGACGGACTTCCATGAATGGTCGTCTTTGAGATCCGTGCGCGTGTAAAAGGACAGGACAGGTCGAGGCATCCGGCCGCTGATGTACAGACCATAAGCAGAACTGCGACCAATGACGCGCTGGAGTCTCTCGTCGCCTCGGTCTTCGAGATTGGCCCAGCACTCGAGGGTCATCTCCTCACGGGGCTGCGCGGACTCTTTCACGCGCACGGAGAATACGGCATCACCTCTCAGGTCCAGTGCCTTGCCAAAACGTCCCTGCGCGGTGGCCGCGTTGCTTGCAGAGAGCTTGTGCGCCAGAAGGCTCTCATCCTTCAGCGACTCTTCGCCTCGCACCAGAAGAAGAGTAGCCCGATCATTGGCCGGAGGCTTCGGGGCTTCGGCCTGTAGTGCATGCAGGCAACAGAGGAAAGATAGAATGGCGGTAGACATGGCGGCACCCTGGTGTGAAGAAATGAAGCTTGCTCCAGGGCAACCGTTATCCACTGAGGTCATATTCTTCAAATCGGAATGGGCTTCGCGGCTGTGAGAACCGGCTCATCGGGGTCGAAGTGGTGTCCCCAACTGCAGAGCTCCGGACTCAGGAGAGCCCAACCTTCAAGTGGCCGGATTCGTGAAATGAAAACTATTCCGCCAGAACCAGTTCCTTTACCGTCACTTTATTCGTGGATGTTCCGCCTTCATCTTCACATTGCACCGATAACGGGCTGACGTTGAGCTGATTTCCGCCGTTTACATTGCGAATGATGATCGTGTCGGTCCGCCGTTCCGCATCCTTCAGGCGGAATCGTGCACGTGCTACCCGGTGCGTTGGCAAGCTATTGAAGACCACTGCAAAGGGCGCGATTTCTTTGCGGCCGAAGTCTTTGATGATGGCACGGCCTTCTCCAATTTTCCGCCCCTTAACATCCTGGAGATGGACCTCGAATCCCGCGAGATAGTAGAAGATGGCGGTGTCGTTCAACATGCGGCCCTCGATGACAGTGCCCCCGTCACGAGATGGAAGGACACTGTAATCCACCAGGCGGAATGTGCCGTAATTCCGCACTCTCAGAGTTGTCGGGCGCGACCTGTAATCGGGTTCCTTATCGATCAGCATGACCGGGGCCCAGCCTTGTTTGCCCTTGAAAGTGCGCACGTAATACCAGCCCTTCGTCTTCTTGATCAGCCGGACCGGCTCGCCGTGTCTGACTTCGAGCGCGGGCTGGGCGGAGGGTGTGCCCGCGGTTGTCCAGAGAAGAATCCGATCACGAACGATTCGTCCCCGCCGGCCGCCCGGGTAGACCTCGCGGCCAATCATGTGGAGGATATGTGCGTTTGCATACTCAGTATCGACCGAGGCGAGGAAAAATCCCTCCGAGGGTTCCGCACCAAACTCGACCAGTTCTTCCTTATCTTTGGGAGAGAGGCTGGTCTCTACCTGCAGGGAGACGGACTTGATGCCGGGCAACTTGGTTGCGTCAAAATTGCCCTTCAACGGGATTGGGAAGTAGACCACTCCGGACTTCCATGACTCTATGCCTTCGACGCTGATGTGGGCGCGTTCTGCTATTCTCTCACGATTCTCGAATCTCACGTCCGCCAGCACTGTCATTCTCTTCAGAGCCGGTTTAGCGCCGCTATTCTTGACCCTCGCCCCAAGGAAAAGGACCTGGGCGAGATCCCCCTTTAATCCGGTAACCGCTGGCCTTGCGGCAAGAAACTCAAAGCGATAGCGCTGCCTGGACAGTTGCACCTCGCGTTCATTGATCTGCCCCATTGCCAAATCTGGAATGAAGAACGCGATGAATGCCGCAGCAAGTAGATTCAATCGCCCCATAACCAGCATGAATGATGGATGCATGAAGATAGCCCCTGGTAGTAGATGTCCGAGGTCTCTGACGAATCCTAGCGGGCAGAAGTTTTAAAACAATTCACCGATGCTGCTGTGCTGTTACCAAGCGTTTCAAGGCCGGGGGATGAATGAAGAGCACAGAGAAGAAGCCAGCCATCGCAAACATGGTAGAAATGCGGAACAGTTGGTGCCCGCCGGCCAACTGGGTCGCATTCTTTCAGGGCAAAGCCGAGAGAATTCCCATGCGCATACTCGTGACAGTGTTGTTCCTGATGTTCCTTCCGGCCTGCAAGATTCTGCAGACTTCGAAACCACAGACCAGAGAGAACGCGCTGTATCGCCAGTTCAAAAATTCGTGGAAACTCTTCGAACGTCAGCGAAACGAGTTCGGTGTCTATCGGGACTCGACAAGACTGAACGGGCCGGACGGCCATCCGTGCTCGGTCGCTAACGTCGGGATGGGGCTGGTCTCGCTTTGTATCTCGGATGCCATGGGCTGGCGGGAGGACGCCGCGGATGCCGCGCTCGTAACGTTGAAATCCATGAATGGTGAACATCCGAGTTTCAAGCCGGCGCGCAATCAGTCCGGTTTCTTTCGACATTTCATTGACATGAAAACCGGGCAGCAGGCCTGGCGCAGTGAATTCAGCACAATCGATACGGCGTTGCTGGTTTCGGGTGCGCTCTTCTGCAAAGAGTATTTCAGACGCGAACCGGAGATTGCAAAACAGGCCGGCAAACTCTGGAAAAGTATCGACTGGTCGAAGTCGATTGCCGACCCACTGAAAGGCACGATCTACCTGGAACTCAAAGATGCCGGTGACGGGGAAGGAAAAGGGGTCACCCGGCCATTCAATGAGTACATGATTGTCGCCTGGCTGGCCATGAAGGCAGAAGTCGGCCGGCCCGGACCTGCCTCGCTTTTGTGGAAGAATCACTACGCAGACCCGGACGGGCTGCCTCAAAGAAAATATGGCGAGTACTCTTTACTTACGGACAACCCGCGCAGTTTTCTCTCATCCTTCACCATCCAGTTTCCGTTCTATCTCTGCCATCCCTGCACTACCGGCAAGAAATACAGACGCTACTTCGAAAATGCCGCCAGGGCGGATCGTTCCCGTTTCAGTGGGACGGCCGCCCCGCACGCCTGGGGACACGGCGCTGGGCAGGCACCCGAAGGCTACCGGGCACATAACCTCAAGCGGAATCCCAACCAGGTCGTATCGCCCCACATCGTCGCCGGCTTCATTCCTGCGTTGCCGGAAGCGATGGCCGATCTCGAAAACCTGCTCAAGGATAAAAGAGCCGTGTATGACACCCCGGCCGGTCAACTGCTCTGGCGATTTTCCCTCAAAGACGAGACCTGGCGGGCAAACATTATCCAGGGCATCGACTATTCATGCATGCTTCTGGGACTGGCAGCCCTGCCAGAGCACCTTGGCGTTGGTTTTTTTGCGAGGAACAACAACTTCAGTTTTCCCGAATGAAAGTCGTCCGACGTTCACTCGGAACTTGAGGGCCACTACGAGGTTTTGGACGAGCTTCGATGTTCTCACGAATATTTACAACCATGATGTCGCAACGAACCTTTTCCGGGTGATCTTTATAGGTTGAAACTGCCTTGTTTCTTTCACCACGGAAGGTAATCCGAATGGCATCATCCAACC
>JASLXP010001023.1 GCA_030740295.1 Planctomycetota bacterium | reverse complement strand
AGCGGACGAGGAAATGTTCTTTCAGCCTATCTGGCTCGGAGAACGGGAACAGATAGTTGCTTTGGCTGTCAGGGGGAGCAAAGAGTTGGAAATCATCCGGATCGATCTGTCTTCCGGCCAGAGTCGGCTCATCAAAAGTATGGTTGCTGAAGAGGCCGACGTCGCTCTGATGGTCCCGCCGGTCCTGGTCCAGCAGCGCTATTTGTTCTTCTCGGCCGAACTGGAAGCGGAAGGATCGCCAATACGCCTTTATCGTTTTGATCTCAAGAAGGAAGAGTTGCAGGCAGTCCCTAAGGGCCAAGAGCACTATTTGTTCCGTTTTGGTCCGGAGTATCTTTATATAGCTAGTCACGAGAAGGGAATGGAGCTGGGCAGATTGGACACTAAGTCTACGCGTTTTAAGCGGCTGATGGTGCTTGATGAACAAAAGTACGGGCAGTTAACAGCCGGTCTGGCGACTAGAAAGAATGGAAAAGAATTGGCTGTGGTGGTTAAACATCAACGGGAACAAGGCGAAAAGAAGTCTGAGATACTGATTTTGAATCGGCGTGGAAAGATTATGAAAAGGATCCCGCTGCCAGAAGATAGGGCCTTTGACGAAAGTCTTCACATGGCTTACGGGCCGAGGGAGCTTAGTCTGTGGATTCCTCATATGACCTCTGCAGAACCCAACGGGAAGTCAAAGGAGTATGTTCTCTCTCTGTTGGAGGTAGATGTGGAGAAAGGCCGCTTCAGTGAGATTCTCGCAGCGCGCGTGTCAGAGGACGGGTCCAAGCGTGCTATGCAGCCGAGTATCTCTCCGGACGGCAAGTACTTGGCAGTGAATGTCCTTTTACCAAAGGACGAAAAAAACAGCTTGCTGTATCTGGTCGATTTGACAACGCCAGAACGTAAAGTTACCAAGGTATCATTGTCACCCAAGCCTGCGCCGACCGAAGCCCAGTAATCAACGGCGATTGTCCATGTTTCTCGACGAATTAGCCACCCAGGTCTTCAGCTTCTTGTGTCATCAGGACCCGTCCCGCACCTTCCAGCCCAGCGGCGAACCGTTGGCTATGTGCGCACGATGTGTTGGCGTTTATGTAGATTTTCTTCTAGCCCTGCCCATAATGGTCGTAGCCGCTCGACTGGGTCGCAAGTTGGCCATGTACCTACACGGCGCATTCGTGTTGCAGGTAATTCCATTCGGGTTTCATCTGATTCCCCATGGCTATACTCTGCGCACTATCAGCGGACAACTGTTCGCTCTGGGCGTGGTGTACTTCTTATTCAGAGCTATCCGATACAGCAAGCTCCACGCGGATAAGGCGGAGAATGCTCAAATGTACGCTGGCCGTTGGCTCATGCGCTATTTGTTGGTCACAATTCAAGCCGTGGTTTTGCTGCAATTGCTTTTGTGCCTGCCCTGGCGATGGATCAGGACTCTGATCAACGTATTGGCCTTGGCGGGCTTAGGGGTGTTCGTCGCTTTGGCAGTTGTGTTCCTGTTGAGCTTTGTCAGGTACGTGATCGGTCGACGGCTTGCAAGACTTGACCTCTAGCCGACGGTGCTTGCTCGGCTATT
>JASLXP010001022.1 GCA_030740295.1 Planctomycetota bacterium | reverse complement strand
GCCTGTCCTTATGGGACCTTCGCCGGGCACAAGGGGCCCTTCTCCTTCGATGATTGTGGAATGGCCGACCGCGACCCCTTCCACATCTGTGATCGCATTAAATTGGCCGGGCGAGAGGCGCCACCAGTCCAGGCCCCATTCTCGGCAACGCTTTCTGTCTGTTTCCGATTGAGTGTTCATTTCGTGTCGCGGCTACTCCCCAATTTCCGAAGCAGGTTTTGGCCTCATGGTCTCCATAATCTTCTGTGCCAGGGGCGAGGCACCGAGAAGAACAATTGCCGCGTCATCGAGGAGTCCCAGGAACGGCACGGAATCCGGTATCGCGTCGAGCGGGAGGATCAGCCAGAGAAACGCCAGAAGCCCCAGGAGCGTGCATCGAGGCCAGGAGCCCAATTGAGAGAAGACGGATTCCTGCATGCTGAGCCCGCTTGAAGGAACCAGGAACGAGCCTTCCGTGGAGCCGCGAATCGTCAGGACCCCGTGCTCGTTTACGAGCCGGTTGATGATGCTGCGAGCGCAAAGGGCGATCTCTTCCGCTGACTCCGCGTGGTCCTGATAGTGGCGGCGGACCGTTTCGAATGCGCCTTTCTCGTTCATGCGACCGTCTTCGAGCACCTTACACAGAATACGCAGAGAACATCGCCGCTCCAGATCGTCATCAACGTCCCGCAGCCGCTTGAGCGCCTGTTCCTGCTGCACGGTCCTATTCACATTATGCATGTGAAGTGCCAGCCCGATGACCAGGATTCCCAGTCCCCAGTAAAACTGGGAAGGCGGCGGGGTCTCCGATGCGACGGTCGAGGCAAAAGAGATGGCAACCACGAGCAGCAGCATTCCCATTCGAGTGCGGATGCTCCCGTAGCTGAGGGCAAGGCAGACGAATACCATGAATATGGCAGTGCCGGGGGTGGCGAACGGTTCGAGCATCCAACCAGGAATGATGTCCCTGATTCCCGTCGCCGAGCTGAGAAAGTCTCTGACCGTGTAGATGGCCTCGCCCAGCATGCCTTTCGCTGCATCGGGATCGGTGGGCCGGCTGACGATGCGGCCGAACAGAATTGAGAAGGGGGCAATGAGCAGGAATTGGAGCAGGAGATTCATGCCGCGAGAACGGCCCAGGAGATTCCACTCGAAGGCGACGGTCGTCACGATCACGTAGCTGACAAGAATGACAAAGACTCCCTGGTTCCATGAAAAACTGTCCTCACCAAACCAGGGGTCGCTGGCCATGAACCCGATGCTCATCAGGTAGGCGACAAGGATGATGGGGAGCTTGAGCGCGGAAGGAGATCGGAGCCCGGTGGAAAGATCGACCGCGGGCGTGTTGAGCCATGCCTGGACTGAACTCAGCAGCTCCTTAATCTGATTCACTGCTGGCCGCCTTTCTCGCCTTCTCCATCATCCGTTCGAGGAGATCAATTTCGTTCTTGAGAACATCATCGCCGACCCATTTGCCGCCGTACCAGTGTTTAAAAAACGGATTCCATGTCCGCTGCTTTTTCATCACTCGGAACACATGGATTCGCATTCTGATGGCCGGCACCCAATCCCCGAGGCCCTTGAGTATGTTGATAGCGACTTCGCGGTGCTGGTTCACATCCGGCTCGTCTCCATAAGCCAGGCCACCGGCAAACCATCGTTTGATGTGCGCGTCCGCAAGTTTGAGCCGGTATCGTCGCCGGACTTCTGCCAGAGACTCCTCATCGGCCTCGGTTCTCTCAACCCCTTCGATTTGAGAGTCGAGCCGCTCGATTGCCTGTTGCAGGTAGACAATCGCTCGTTCGGTATCGCGACTGTAGGTGGCTTTTTCTCGCTCTGTATACTTCCGCTTTTCCGAGAAATTTATCAGAGTGACCGCTTTGTAGTAACGGGCAGAGCGGCTGTCCTGGTCCGCTTCCATCAGGGCGCTGCACCTATCGCGCAGCAGTTCGTAGTTGCTCGTTTTCTCGAGGGACCAGAGAAAGATGTCCCACACTCTGTGCCATTCGGTCCATTTGTTTTTCGGAACGTTCGCCAGGCGCGCGGTACTGAGCTGGACCATTTCAATCAGACGTCCGGCGTCCTTGAGGCGGGTGAGCTCCAGCCGGGTTCTCTCTTCTTCCGTGAGTTGCTCGCCTTTTTCCTGGGCCTCCTCGTCTGTCATGAGCTCGAGCGTCAGATCAGCTTTGTCAGTGCGAGGAGTGATTACAAAGAAGTGACTCCACGGGAAGAACTGCCAGAGCGCTGCCGCACAGACAACGATGCATCCGAGATTGACGAGGAGCTCGTAGTAGGTTTTCTGCCTTGGGGTGTATGCCTCTTCGATGGCGAGAGGCTGGACGCCAATCTCCCGGTCGAGTTCGCGCATCTCGTCCTGAGATAGTTTTCGTCCCAAAGGAAGTGCGACGAGATAGCCGTCAGGAGAGATGCGACTGGTCAGATTGGTTGTACCGGCAGAAACGGTCAGGTTTCGTTCGGACTCAGGTTCGGCATCAGTGTTCTGATCAGAATCCATGCCTGGCTCTCAGGGAAGGGGTTCAGTCTTTAACGCGCACGCCGACCGCTTTGAGTCTGGCGAGGGCCTTTTTGCCCTTCTTGGTTCTTCAGTTTTTTCAACGGCGTAAGGTCCACGACATCGTTGTGATCCAATCGAATCTCGGCGGAGCGCGGCGCAATGTTCGAGTCCCTGAAGGTTCTTGATGCCCTTTCGGTTCGCATGAATGACCGAGATGCGTTTAACATCTGCGGCAACGATCGGCTTATCCGTCCCGCGCTTGATGAAAACTTCGTGTCTTACTGCGGCTTCGAGTTTTTTGTCAGGAAAGATGCTCTCTTCGGCCTGGCAGAGGTTCGTCAGAGAAAGGAATCCAATGGAATTCATCAAGAACCGTCTCATGAGTTCTCCATTTAGCTGAAGTTCGGACCAGGTGCTACTTTGGCTGCGTATTCTCTTCAATTCTCACGTGAGAATTCAACTCAGGAAACATGGTATGAAAGTGGGAACTCAGAAAGTGAAGCCACGGATCTATCAGGACACGGCGGGGAGGTCGGGAAAGTAAGGCCACGGATGAATCAGGGACACGGCGGGAAGGTTAGATAAGGAAAGCCACCGATTGCCAGATGCAGCTTCTGCCGCTGTTTGGGAGGGGTGCAGAAGCTGGGATAGAATGAAGTCCTCAAGCGACCTCCTCCACGCCGCAGTTCTCGCGCTCCATAAACCAGTCGACCAGCAGTATTTCATGAACAGTTTCAGATTCGCACTTCTCCTGATCTCGGTCATTCAGGTTTCCCCGGAAGCCTTGGGCCAGATTCACTTCCAGAAGAGAGAGCTTGAATTCTGGCCTTCCTATCAGGAAAGCTCGGTGATGGGCCGTTTTATCTTTGCCAATGTGGGGGATTACCCGGTCACGGTCATCAGGGTCGAGACCATCTGCGATTGCACAACCACCCGCCTGTCAAAGAAAGTGTTTGAACCCGGTGAAAGTGGAGAAATCTTCGCAACGCTCGCGTTTGAAGGCAGGCAGGGCACCATGCAGCGACCAGTGTTCATTCATACAGATGACAAGAGCAAGAAGAAGATCGCTTTGCTGCTAAAGGCAAACATCCCGCTGCTGGCGCGGGTGAAGCCGCTGGCGATATTCTGGAAGCGGGGGGAAGAACCGGAACCCAAAACGGTGAATGTGAGATTTGTGACCGATTCGCCAACACGATTGCTCAGTGTGGACAAGAGAGGCAATTCCGTGACTACAAGGATAAGGGAGATTAAAGAAGGGCGAGAATACGAAGTCGTTGTCACACCGAAGTCAACCAGCAAGAAATTCAGAACCCACCTGACCCTGGTTTCTGATTTTCCTTTCGAGGAACGGAAAAAGGTAAAGGTCTACGCGTTCGTCCATTGATACGGTGTTCAGTTTGGTCTGATGACACTATCTGCCATTCAGTTTCTCATTACTTTGACACTCACTTGCGGACGATTGGCACCCATAAGTACAGGCAGGCAGCGGCAGAGGCGACGGCGCAGTTACCACGGGTAGAGTTTTTCAGGCGGGGCGGCAGGCGGCGATCCACAGCATCGGTTCTTTGATTCGGCGCACGTTTTCAGGACGACACTTCGCTTCTGCAAATACTCTCGGTCGCCTGGACACACGAAAGCGGAGAAGACCTGTACGGTCAAGGCTGGCCTGAGTAAACAGATGGCCCCATATTCGAACTGATCGCAGGCTGCCGCGGCATCCGGGTAGTGGGTGGCTCGAACTCCATCCTGTCAACGACCAGAAAAATGATCCTCGTGGTCGACGTCTTCGTCGTCTCAATGGTCGTCATCATCGTCGTCGTCGGCATGGTCGTCGTCATCGTCATCGTCGTCGCCATCGCCATCGTCATCGTCTCCTGCTCCTCCTTGATTGCCGGGGTTTCCAGGTCCTGTTCCAGGCCCGTCATTAACTGGCGGATTTCCTGGCGGCTGTGGGTCCTCTCCATTGCCGACGCCGTTATTCCCATTCTCGTGGTCGTCATCGTCATCATCGTCGTCGTCGTCGTCGTCTCCATGGTCGTCATCGTCATCGTCTCCATGGTCGTCATCGTCATGGTCGTCTCCATGGTCGTCATCATCGTCATCATCGTCATCATCGTCATCATCGTCGTCGTCGTCTCCATGGTCGTCATCGTCATCGTCATCGTCATCGTCATCATCGTCGTCGTCGTCTCCATGGTCGTCATCATCGTCGTCGTCGTCGTCTCCATGGTCGTCATCGTCATCGTCATCATCGTCGTCGTCGTCTCCATGGTCGTCATCGTCATCGTCATCATCGTCGTCGTCGTCTCCATGGTCGTCATCGTCATCGTCATCATCGGCCCCATGGTTCCCATTGGCAGGGCTCTGCAACAGGTTACTGAGGGAGACTACTCCACCACAATTCGCCTGCGTCAGGGAGACTGGCTCCATGAGCTCGCGGACCAGATGAATGAGACATTCGACGCGGTTCAACAACGGCATCAATCCATGGAAAGGCGAATTGTGGAACTTGCTGCCGAAGCAAAGGACCATGAGGAGGGTTCACAAGTGGAAGGCATACCTGAATCCATAGCGGCAGACGCCTGATCTCTTCAATGCTATCAAGACACCAGCCCCGGCCATCTGCCGGGGCTGTTTTATTTTAAAGACGTTCCGATTGACCGTTCTCTGCCTGAAGACGATGTAGTAGGATGGCTTGCCCTACACAGGGGGCTCCGGCCTTCCACTTCATCAACATTCCCATCCTCCAACATTCCATTCCCCCCATGCCCTCCCTACGCGCTCATAACTTTCTGCCTTGGACTATTCAGAACACTCAAGACAACGTCGTCGATATCGCCGGCGGCGAAGGCATCTTCTTCTGGAATTCGAAAGGTGAGCGGTATCTGGATTTCGTCTCGCAGATCTTCAACGTCAATCTGGGGCACGGGAATCGACGCGTCATCGAGGCAATCAAAGAACAGGCGGACCGTTTTTCGGTTGCCAACCCGAGCTTCATGCACCAAGGCCGGGCTCTTCTCGGCGAGAGGCTGAGCGAGGTGACTCCAGGGAATCTGTCGAAAGCCTTCTTCACTAACAGCGGCAGCGAAGCGAACGAAATCGCATTCGAAATCGCACGGCTCTATACCGGACGCCAGAAGATCTTTGCCAAATACCGCTCCTACCATGGCACAACTGCCGGCACGCTGACCACGTGCGGCGACCCGCGGCGGGCCTTGCTCGACCAGGGCCAGCCAGGCTCGGTTCGGTTCTTCGGACCGTATTGCTACAGGTGTGATTTCAAACTCGAGTTTCCGTCGTGCGAAATTCACTGTGCCAATGCCCTGGAAGAACAGATCATCATGGAAGGCCCGGAGACGATAGCCGCGATCGTGCTCGAACCTTTCACCGCAGCGGCGGCAGGCTATCCCGTGCCGCCCGGATACCTGAAGCAGGTCAGGGAGATCTGTAACAGATACGGAATCCTGATGATTACCGATGAAGTCATCTGCGGGTTCGGCCGCACGGGTGAATGGTTCGCCATCAATCACGAACCGGTAGTGCCCGACATCCTGACCGTGGCCAAGGGCATCACCAGCGGATACGTGCCAATGGGCGCGGCCATCGTCAGCGATACCATCGCCGAGCATTTCGAAGACAAACTCCTCCCAATCGGCTGCACCTACACCGGCCACCCGCTCGCCTGCGCGGCGGCCCTCGCATGTCTCGATGAATACGAAGCCGGTGCCATCGACAACGGCCGCAAGATGGGCGAAGTCCTTTCCAATGAGCTTAGCGCCATGAAGGAGCGTCACCCCTGCATCGGCGACGTCCGGTGTCAGGGCCTGTTCGCCTGCCTGGAACTCGTCAAGGATCAACAGACCCGCGAACGGCTGGTGGAGTTCAATACCTCTCCCCCACTCGTCAACGATTTCAAAGCCGAGTGCTTCCGCCGCGGCATCTACGTGTACATGAGATGGAATCTGGTCCTGATGGCCCCGCCTCTCATCATTAACGAGGAGGAGCTCAAGAATGGCCTCGGGAGGCTGGACGAGGTTTTGACAGAGGTGTTTGGTGAATCGTGAATCGTGAATGTCACCCCTTCATCGGTCCATCACCCCTCAATCACTCCACTATTCCATCACGCCACCATTCCGTCTGAACCGCGACCTCACCATTCACCATTCACCATTCACCATTCACCATTCACTTCTTCGTCATTCACTATTCACCTACGGCCTCACAAACCGGCCTCTCTTAAAAACCGTTCGGTCATATTCCACATCGCCTTCCCAGGTCATCTTGCCGAGCTTGGGCAGCTTTTCTCCGGGCGGATCGAACGGGTTGTAGTGGGTGGCCTCGAGGTGAAGCATGTAGATGCGAAATTTCCGGAGCTGTTCTTCGGATAGGAACGGGCGGTCCTTCCCGAGTCTCGCTCTTGCCGCGTTGAGCGTCTTCGAGCGGAGCATGGTGATGTGCAGGGGGATGGGCTCGCCGGCCGGGAGGCGGGGGATGCGGTTGAAGGCCTCGTAGGCAGGGTCCCAGTTCCCGGCCATCATGTCTTTCAGGCCCTGCAGCAGCGTCTGGCGGATTTCCGCGGTGTTCGTGGGCTTTTCGGGATTCGCCTCCAGCCACTGGTCTAGCTTTTTTCTCGCGTCCCCATTGCCAGGCTGATACATGAGGATGCGTTTGTAGTAGCGCACCGGGTCGCCGCGCTTCTGCGTCCCTTCGTATTTTGCCAGCACGAGGAGGGCCGGGATGTAGAGCTCTTTATCGAGCCTGGAAGACAGGTGCAGAAGTCTGAGGCCGATCTTCTTGACGCCCTCATCTTCGCTCTGGACGAGCCTTGAACCGTGCTCCATGTATTCCTTCGCGTTTGCCGGCTTCAGTTCCTCGAGGGCCTCACGGTCGTAGCCCCATTCAATACGCTCGATGTCGCTCCTCTTGATCGGAGCTTTGCCAGTGCCGACATCGAGTACGACTTCGTCATCCGACTCCGTGATGATTTTGCCTTTCATGATGCGGCCGTTTTTGAGGAACACCTCCTCCGCACGAAGGGGTGCGAGCGGCAATGTCATGATCAGCACGCAATGAAGATTTCGAATCATCGCTTCTTCTTCAATAGAGAGGTCAACAGTCGCAGCTCTGTAATCAGGCCGGCCCTGAGCTGCCCGAGCGGGGTGACGGCTTTCTCGCTGTTGGCGTACATGGTATTCAGCTTGATTTCCGTTTCTCGTGCGACACGCGAGCCGTTGAGCTTCATGTTCATGGCCAGCCACTCCACTGCGCTGAACTGTTTGTTACAGGCGCGCTGCAGATAGGTAGTCGTAAGAAACTTGTCGAGCACATAATCCTTGTTTTTCGCGGCATCGACTTTTGCCTGAAAATCGCTCTGAGTCCGTCCTCGCAGGGTTTGGAATTTGGGATTGCCCGCCAGCAGGTCCTCGTACCCTTTGGCCGTGGTCTTGATCTGATCGTAGAGCTGCCTGTCCATCAGGTTGTCCTTTTCGAGCGGGTTCTCGTGAAAGACCGGCCTGGCCATATCAGGTTCGTCAGCCCATGAGAAGCCTTTGAGCATCTCGCCCACGGAACGGCTCGCGTAGTTTGTGCGACGCATCACCTTCAGGATGAGGTCCTCATCATCCGGTTCGGCCGGGGCATCTTTGCCTGGTTTGATGGTGAGAATGGAACGCTCCACATCTCTGGTCAGAGTGGTCTTCTTGGCCTTGTCGAGCCAGTGGGCTGCCTCTGCGTTGTGTCCGGTCCAGACGGCAACTCCGAGTGCGCGGGCAAAACTGAGAACGCAGATGTCCTGTGCCATTTCTGCGTTCTTCTGCCGTTCCGAGCCCTGCTTTTCGAGGGCCTTGCCGATGAATTCCAGCGCCGCGGCCGGGCTGATCTTCGGCCCGGCTTGAACTTTCACTTTCGGCAGTTCTTCGACTACCCCTTCGCCGTCGCCGGGATTTCCTGCCTCACCCTTGACGGGATTCTCTGCAACTGGATTAACGCTATCGACATTCCCGCCGGCCAGCCCTACGGGTCTGGCCGGCACGATGGTACTGGCTGCAGCGGTCGTAGCTGGTGCCGGGGGAGGCTGATTGAGCAGACCCTTACCTGCGAAGATGAGAAAGCCGACCGCCAGCAATGCGCCCATCCCGAAGAGGCCGAATCCGATACCAACGAACATGCCGATTTTCGATTGCGGCGGGGGCGGCAGTGCTGGTTCGGACCGTTTATTCCTTTCCGTTGCCGGACTGGATTTGTCTACCCCTGAACTTTTCTTCTTTTTCTTTTTCTTCGGCTTCGGCTTCTCTCTTACTTCTTCCGGCTCATAGTCGTCTTCATCGTCGTCTCCTCCGCCGATGATCTCGTATTCGTCGTCCTCATCTTCGTCCGGGATTGCAGCAACCTTCTTCTTCGCGTGTTTTGCCTCAATGAAGGTCTTTTCGTCGTCTTCGAGCTCATCCTGCTCGGGAGAGTCCGACGCATTGCTTTTGAGCGTTTTGGGCAATCGAAGTGAATCGAACAGATCATGCACGATGGCTCGCCACTCACTTTCTTCCGCTCCGGACGTCTGACCCAGGCGCATCAGGACTCTTTCGGCCGCGGAAGTATTGCCGAGTGACTTTATCCGGTTGACTGCCTCTTTGCGGAACGATGCGCCTTCTTCCGAAAGCTTGGGCATGCGTTCCGCGCCGTTTTCTTTAAGGCTTCTGCCAATGATTCCTTTTGCCTGTCTGGGGGGAATGCCCTCCTCTTCGCAAAGCTTCCGGATTTTCTTCTCGGTCACCCGGCCAAGAATGCCGTCGTGAATGTTCTGTTTGACCAGGGAATCCACCATCCAGAAGTAACATTCTTCCTGCGCGTCGTTCACAAGTTCACCGATGTCTTCCGGGCTCAGGCCAACTTTTTTGCCGACCTTGCATGCCTCGATGAAATTCTTTGACGAGAGTTTGCCATCCTCGAGCACTTTCTCTCTCACTCTTCGCAGGAAGGTTGCTCTGCGACCTTCGTCTTTCTTCTTTGAAAGCTCTTTCTGTTCTTTCTGCCTGAGCGCGCCTCGCGAAGGGCGGCTGGGTTTTGCCGACTTCTTCGGTGGCGGGATTTCCCGGACGGTCATGGCCTCGCTTGCCGACTTCTTCGGTGGCGGGGTCTCCGGGACGGTCATGGCCTCGCTTGCCGTCACCTCGGCCGGGTCGAAGTCCTCCGTTTCGGACTCATCGTCATCCTCGTCCAGAAGCGCGTCCTTCGCCTCCTGGAGCATTGCTTCACATTGCGGCACATATCGGGCGAATTGCGGCACGGCCATCATGCGGCCCAGAAGGGCAACCCGTTCCTTGTATGCCTCTTCCACTTTAGCGTGTTCGGTCTTGCCGTCGCTGAGCCCGAGGAGTTCGTGCGGCTCCAGGTCTTCTCCGGAGAGGAGTTGCTCCATTAGTTCATCGGCATCGATCATCGGGCGTTTCAGTTATCTACAGAGCCGTACGGGGAACGACGCGCTTTGAAGCTCTGCATTGTATTCGGCATGCGGAAAGATTCGAGGGAGTATCGAGGGCTCGGTGCAACTCGACAGGGCTGAGCAGTCGCAAAGCGCGTGTACTACAAAGCAGGGATGATCGGCAACCTGATGAACGATGGATGAAGCGCCTCGTGATGGATGGTGTTGCTGGCGGGCAACTGGCCACGATTCCTGCCGATGGGTTCGCCGGTATTCGGGTTCACGTCAAAGCGGGGAAAGTTGGAGCTCGATATATCGAGACGAATGCGATGTCCCGCGGCGAAAAGATTGCTCGTGGGGTAAAGCGTGATGACGACTTTGTCGATATCGCCTGGCGTCAGGAGTTCCTGTCTTTCCGGCCCATTGCGATACCGCAAACGCATGATGCTGTCGGTGATGTTGAGCGCGTACCCGAAGGGATACCATTTGTTCGGCGGATAGGCATCAATGAGCTTGGCGGTGAAATCAGTGTCAGGAGCGCTGGAAGACACCCAGAGCGATACCTCGATCGGGCCGGTGACTTCCACGTCAGTTTCGAGGGGATCGGTCTCGAAGACCAGGACATCTCCGCGAGAACCGGTGGGCAGGTAAGGCGCTCTGCAGCCGTAGAATTCCGGGCTCTCCACCTGGTCGAACCCGCCGGCCTTCATGACTTCGTGAGTGCGTGTTCCCCGCGGCGCCAGAGCTGGGTCGGCGATGGCGGGCGGCAGGTCATCCAGCTCGATCAACGATGAAACATTGCCGCCGATAGAGGGGACAGGATTGGAGGGATCGAACTGGTAAGTCGTGTTCGAAGATTCGCCGACTGGTGGCTCGGTGTTCAGTGAGCCATCTTCGTGGAGGAAAAAATCGGTGAACTGGGTCCGAGCGAGGGGCCATTCGTATTCATTGCGCCAACTGCCTCCATGAAACAGGCGTCCGCTTTGGGCGCGCTCATCACCTCCTCCGCCCATGACAAAAATGCGAATAGGCGCTGCGGATTCGATGTCGTTGGAAACGCCTTTCATCCAGCAATCGTACCAGCGCAGGTGAAGCTGTCGGAAGCTGCCCAGTGCCGCGCCGTCTCCGAATTCCACATCCCCGGCGTACGACAGATCCGGCTTCGTGCTGCCGTGTGTCCACGGTCCAACGAGGACCTTGACCGGAGATTCTTTGAGCGAAGACAATCGGACAAAGTTTTCAAACGTGGAGCGCGTATAGGAGTCATACCATCCGCCGACGAAAAGGACGGGGATGTCAGGGAAATCCTCCATGTACTCGATGGGTGCAAGGCTGGGGTGTTTCCAGTATTCGTCGTAATCGGATCGGGTGAGGATTTCGAGCGCGAACTTTTCATACGGTGGAACAACCTTGAGCTGGGTCTGGCCGCGTCGGATCGGCCAGCGGGTGAGCCAATCTCCGAAAGGCGTTGCCCCTAGATTGAGTGCGGGGTCGATGCTCGGATCGGATTTGAGCTTCTCCTGGCTGTTCGTCGCGGAATGCCAGAAGGCCCAGGCAATAAACCGGAGCTCAATCGCTCCCCCCTGCCTTACGCTGCTCCTGTGACCGTTTGCACCGCTCTGATTCGGGATCATGGTTGCCAGGTTCTTTGCGCCCAGCGCGGCAGGCGCGGTCTGGGTCCATCCGGCCCACGACGTGCCCCATGTTCCGACCTTGCCGTTGCACCATTCCTGTTCGCCGATCCATTCGAGGGTGTCGTAGCCATCCTCCGCTTCCGGCACGAGAAAATTGACGTCTCCCTCGGACAGGTAACAGCCACGGCAATCCTGCATTACCGAAATGTAGCCTCGGCATGCGAACCAGCGCGCGTCGCCAAGTGAACGTTCTACCGCAGATTTGTCATAAGGCGTCCGCTGCAGAAGAACGGGCTGCGGTCCTGGTACAATCTCATCGTCATGTGCCGGGAAGTAGATGTCAGTCGCCAGTTGGATGCCGTCCCGCATGGTGACGATGACGTTTTCTTTGAGGATGCAATCAAATTCAGGTGTGGCTTCGGTGTCATTCATGAGGTCAGAATTATTCAGTTAAGGTTAGAGAGAGTTCGCTGAAAAAGGTGACACTAACTCTTTCGCCGCTCCTTATGCGCGTCTATCCACGATTGGACGAGTTGCGCCTGCTCCTCCTCGCTCAGGTCGCCCGGCTGCTCGAGAAGTTTACGACGGGCAGACGACGAGATGTGAAGGGATATTGCCGCGGCGACGGAGACGTTAAAGCTCTGAGAAAAACCGTGCATCTGCACGTGAAAACACTGGTCAGCCATCTCCAGGGTTTCCGGGGACAGGCCGAAGTGTTCTGCGCCCAGGATCAGGGCGGTTGGGCTGGAAAACTCTATCTCTTCAAGGTTTCTGGATTCTGAATTGGGGTCAGCGGCCAGCAGCATGTAGCCCTCGTTCCTCACCTGCTCGAGACATGTACGAACGGTTGCATGCTGCCGGATATGGAGCCATCGCTGGCATCCGCGAGTGACGCCGCGGTGCAGCTTTACTTTCCCTTCCGGATGAACGATGTGGATGTTCTGAATCCCGAAAATATCGCACGAACGCATGCACGCGCTGATGTTGTGAGGATCGTGAAGGTTATCAAGAACGAGGGCTAAAGAATTCAGCCGCCTGCCGGCCACCTCGCGCATCCGGGCAATTCGTCGCGGGAGTAGAGTTGTCTCTTCCTCGAGCTCAGGCTCTTCGTCAACGAATTCAATCAGTGACATTCGTCTTCCTTATCCAACCACGCTCCCAGTTGCCATTGACATTCACACGCACGCCAACCCAGCTTCCATTTGTGCCGAGGACCTGGAGCTCCTGATCCTTCTGCAAGCGGGCGACTACCTTCTTGTTGCTGTAGAGCTCGGCACCCTGCTTGACCACCTTCACCCAATTACCCTTGGCAAAGCCACTGTTGTCTTTTGTCTCCTGGACGGCCGGCGTGGCTGGTTGAGGTTGAGTCTTCACAACGGTGTTGGTTGTTGCCTGTTGGGGCGTGTTCTGCGGACGTGCCGGTGTCTGAGCTCTCGGATTCGCATTGCCCGTGCTCTTCTTCTTTTTCGCCATTGCCTTTGCCTTTTCGATTTCTTTCGGAATCGAAGACACGGCCTTGACAGAGCCACTGCCATAGAGCACGTGATACTTGCCGGCATGGGGCGCTGTCGGCTTGGCTGAAAGTGCGTTCATTTCGATCACCAACCACTCCCTGGATACCGAAAACGGGCCCCGGCCGTTCACTGAATCATTCCACAGAAAGGTAAGGCCCTTTTCACGGAACTCGGCCGGCGCGGTCGGGCATTGAAACATGCTTTCTGACAGGCCAGCTTTCTTGCCGATAACAAGGAGACTTTTGGGATCGGATTTGGGATCGCCCGAAGGATAAAAGGCCGCATTCGGCAGCTTGCCCATCGTCTTGAATACGAGGCCCATCTGCCGCAGGTTGTTCTGGCACTGCATGGCCTTGGCCCGGTTCATGACGTGGCCGTATCCGCCGGAAGAAACACTGGCGACAATGGTCATCGCGGTCATCACTTCGATAAGAGTGAATCCAAGCTTGAGCCGGGCACGTAATTTCGGAGACATGGCAAATCCTTGTTACTGAAGAGAGCTGGATGTTGGCAACCTTATCAGGGGACTTTGGGTTTTCAAGGACTGTGCGCCGATGGGTGTCGGCCAGGAATTCTCCTGTTACATTTCAGCCATGAGCGAGCCCGCATCCAGCCTCCAGATGGAAGACACGGAATTCGATATTCGGCTGAAGACCAGTCGCCGGCGGCACATACTGTGGTTCATCACGCTCGCTCTTTCTTTCTGCACGGCAAGTCTGGCGTGGTTGAATACCAAGCTGCAACAGAAGAACAACCAGCTCGAGGGCGAAATCCAAGTATTGAGAACGCGTTTAAGGATGGCCGAGAAGCAACTCGTCTTCGAATCGGAGAGGAAGGAGCGTACACCCGAACGGGAGTCTGACCCAAAGAATCTGGCCGCGGCTCTTTATCGGGCCTCAGCCCGGAAATTCATCGCAGCGAACAGGCTGGGAGACTTGCGTCCGATCCCTGACGTGGACTGGCAGCAGATTCACAGAACAGCCACCGGCATCAATCATGAAAAAGGGATCGTTACTATTGAATCGAAAGAAGAGGAATGGGCTGTCCTGGAGGGTGATGGCTGGGACTCTTATATTGTTGAAATGGAGATAAGGCCGGAAACCGATGGAGCAACTCTTTTCGTACAATCAAGCCCGGATGGGACGGGATACCTGCTCGAGGTGCCATGCGATAAAAATGAGGTGGTGCATGCACACGATTATTCTGCTGGTAATGACAGGGGTCGGGTGGAACTGAAAAATGAGGAGATGTGGCTGGTTCAAAACGAATGGCAACGCCTCAGCCTCTTTGTCACCAGAGAAGAGGTGGTCTGTTATGTTGGCAACAAGCGCGCCTGCGAACTGAAATCAGATGGGGATAAGGGCACCGGTATAGGCTTTTTCGGCTGGAGCGGCGTAAAGGCCCAGTACAGGAACATTCGCATTGCCTTAAGGGAAAGGGAGGATAAATGATCTCACCACATACAAACACGGAGACACCAATGTTCAGAACTCTATTCAGCACAATCACAGTCCTGTTCTTGTTTTCAGCGAGCGTGCCGGGCGAAGACAGAGGGCTCTTCGATTACGACAAACAGAAGCAGGCAGGAGACGATGTGAAAAAAATCGTCTTCATCTCCGATGCCGGCACCCACGGCCGCCGCGGTAATCACGAGTTTATGGCCGGCGCCATCATCATCGCACGGGCACTGAATGCACATTACCCGAACGTGCATGCAGTCACTCACTCGACCAAAGGCTGGCCCAAAGACTTGAGCCATGCAGATTCTATTGTTGTCGGCCTGAACCACGGCCGAAGAGCTGCAAACGACAAACAGATCGCAGCGGCGGCAAAACGTGGCGCCGGCTACATGGCCATTCATTACGGGGTGGAAGTCAATAAGGGCGATCAAGGGAATAACTACCTGCAATGGATGGGCGGCTACTTTGAGACAATGTGGTCAGTGAATCCCTGGTGGACGCCGGATTTCAAAGAGTTCCCGTCGCATCCGGTTACCCGGGGCGCCAAGCCATTCAGCCTGCGTGACGAATGGTATTACCACATGCGTTTCGTGGATGGCATGAAAGGCGTCACCCCCATCCTCTCTGACCTTCCTCCAACAAAGACCATCCGAGGCGACGGCCCACGCAGCGGAAATCCCGCAGTGCGCGAGGCTGTCGCCGCCGGCAAGAAGCAACATGTCGCATGGGCATACGTGCGTCCGGACGGCGGACGCGGCTTCGGGTTCACCGGTATGCACGCGCACAAGAACATGGGCAACGACAGCTTCAGAACCATCCTGATCAACGCGGCTGCATGGGTGACCGGGCTGGATATTCCGGAAGGGGGTGTTCCTTCAGCATCCATGGATGCCAAGGCCCTTGATGAAGCCATCACCGTAGCCAGGACTGCGATTAAAGAAGGGAAGTAATGACAGTGGCCTGCTTCTGTCTTTGATGCTTCTATAATCTCTGCCTTGTTAATCCATTTTGGGGACAGACCATGAGCAGATTCGAATTCACGACGACGGTTTCAGAGGAAGGCATTCTCTCTGTGCCTGAGGATGTTCCACTCGAAAGCGGCAAAGAAGTAAAGGTAACGCTGGAGTGGCAGGAAATGTCGGAGGCTGATGCCAAGTACTACGACGCTCTGAGAAAGCGGATGACGCCGGAGCAGTTCGAGAGGCACATTGAGCTTGAAAGAAAGATGCAAGAGATGATGGCGGAAGTTGAGTTACCTCGGGACCTCTCACAGAACCTGAACAGATATCTCTACGGAGGTAAACGTCCGTGAATGAGCGGTCTGTTGTTGACAGCGATGGCCTCGTGGCTTGCCTGTCCGGAGCTGATGCTCATCATGTTCGGGCAAAGGAAATCTGGCGTCACCTGGGAGATTCGGATGGCGCCGTGCTCGTTCCAAAATTCAGCCTTATAGAGGCTGTAAAAGCGATCCAACAATCGACAAATCCTCCTGACAGGGGCCGCTCACTGGCCATCGTCGTTGGACAGTACCTTCGAGGACTTGAGGACAGTGGATGTATAAGAATCGTCAATCCAACCCCTGTAGAGGAGAAAAGGCCTGGGCGTTTTTTGACGAGGCTGAAGTAACAGAGATGACTTTTTCAGAATGTTTGTGCTTGTCTATGGCAAAACGACGAAAAATAGAACAGATCTTTTCCTCAAAATCGTGCTACAAACACTTCGGGCTCACAGCAATGCTTGGTTAGCCTCGGGCTGCAAACTCAAGGAATCTCATGAGCCAACCACTCTTCGAAGTCAAGAGCCTCTACAAGAGCTACAAGAACAAATGCGTCGTCGACGATGTCTCGTACTCCGTCAACACCGGCGAGTTGGTCGGACTCCTTGGCACTAACGGCGCTGGCAAGACGACTTCCTTTCGCATCGCGGTCGGTCTGATAAGGCCGGATGACGGTCATGTCTTTCTCGATGGGGAGGACATCACTAAAGATCCCATCCACATCAGGGCGCGCAAGGGCCTCGGTTACCTGGCGCAGGAACAGACCATTTTCCGCGAGCTCACCGTGTATGAAAATCTCGTCGCCATTCTCGAGATGCTGAACGTACCCAAGAAGGAGCGGACCGAATCAACGGATGCCATGATCGAGGAGATCGGTCTCAAGGAACACACTACTAAACTAGCCAAGAATCTTTCTGGCGGATTGCGACGCCGGCTCGAGATCGCGCGCACTCTTCTGCTCAAACCCAAAATACTTTTGCTCGACGAACCCTTCGCCGGGCTCGATCCGAAAGTCGTTGGAGATCTGCAGGAACTGATCTGCAGATTGATCACTCGCGATATTGGCGTCCTGATCACCGACCACAAAGTCCGTGAGACGCTCAAGGTCACCCATCGTGCTTACATCATGCATGACGGCGTCATCCTGAAGCATGGCGAACCTGAATCACTCATTCACGACGAACGAGTCATTCAGGTTTACCTTGGTAACAGCTTCGAAGATCAATATGGCGAGAACGGGAAATCCCAGTTGATAAATCGTCTGGGGAAGAAGGGCGAAACTGAGTTCTTCGTCACACGGTACTCTGACCGCGTCCTGGCAAATCTCCCGTGGGATGATGCCGCTTTCGGCTGTGTGCTTTTTTGCTCATCAGAAGAAGCCGATCCCAGGATGTTCGGCGCCGCGGCCGGTGAGTTAGCAGGCGCAAAAACATCCTGGCTGAAAATCGCCGGCCGGCACGGCAGCTTCATGCATAGCCTGGTCGGCGTCACATGCCAGGAACGGCGGGCCGATACAGAGGTCGAGTTGCTCGGGGACAAGGACAGTTACCACGACCTCCCGGAACTTCTTGCCAATTCAGATGCGGAAAAAGTCCTTCTGATCGTTTTTGATGATGATGAGAACTTTCAGTGCGCACTTGACCTCCTGACAGATTCCTTCGCAGGAGATGGACAAGAATCCGCCCACGATTAGGCTCGCCTTCTGC
>JASLXP010001021.1 GCA_030740295.1 Planctomycetota bacterium | reverse complement strand
AGCGACGCAGGGCTGATGCCGCGGGAAATGAGCCAGGCGTGGAAGTGTTCGAGCGCCTTCGCATTGTTGCCTATGCGGGGCCGGCAGCATATTTCATCGGCCAATCCGAACGGCACGCCGTCAGCGAAAGTCTCCTTGTTTCGGGCCCCGTGCTGCTTCATCAGGGCATCGATTTCCTCGCGGGTCGCCGCGGGACCAAAACTGACCCGGTGGGTGTGGCCCGGGACGCGAAAATCGAACTTCTCTCTCACTTCCTTCCGCTGGTTGCCAACGACATTGAAGCCAAGAAGCCACAGGGCCCTGGCTTCCTTCAGATTGAGCTCCGGCCGCTGCGGCCCCCAGAAGCTGGTCTGGACGATGAGTTCTCTGGGGGACACGCGCTTTCCCCCGCTCGCTTCTGTCGCCCATGAGAGGTGGCGCTCTGTCATTTCCGAAGCCGTCTCCAAGCTGCCAGTATCCTCTGTCAGATCGGGCGAGACGAGAAAGCTCGTCAGACTCCCTCTGTAGGATTCCTCGAAGCGTTTCACTACGGCACGTTCATCGGGGGAGGTCGCCAGTTCGATCGCCACCTTCCTTGTTTCACTGTTGGAACTGACAATGAAATCCGCGGTGACGTTTGGGAATTCCGCAACGCCGCCGGAGCGGGAAATGCGGCCATGGAAGCGCTTCCCTGCATGCTTCTTCAGGTCGAACCATGCTGTTGGCTCGCCCGACGCAACACGCTTCGTCTTATCCTTGTCCGCGCCCTGGGGCCAGACAGCCTTTGGCAGATACCACGGACTTCGATGAATGTAGCCTCCCAACCGGACGAAGTAGCTCGTATCTTTCGGCTCAACCAGCCGGAAGCGGACGAAGACGCCAGATTCAGCGCAGGCATGTTTCTGAATCGAGACCAGGCTGAGTGCAAACAGAATAGGGAGCGGACCCGGGTACCATCGAATTGTCATGTTCGAGTCCTTGACCGTCTGAGGTGCGCCTTTCAGTGTCGCTGCCGGGCATGATACCTCACATGAGTCCGCGCAGCAGATTTCGGTGGCTTGCCATCACACTGGAAGGGCCGCTTCCGACTGAAGCGCCACACGCCCCTGAGAAGATCGATTCGAGTCGCCTACTCCTTTGGTATCTGGTTCAGTGTGTAGTAAGCGGTATTGTGCAGCAGCGGCAGGCCATCTTTTGAGCGCAGAGCATCCATCTTCAGAGTGTGGATGGAGCCGATCACCATGCCCTTTACTTTGAGTCTTACGGTTTTTTCATCCTTCACGATGACGGATTCGATGATCGCATCGGTCTTGTCCACCACGGGGCTGCCGTAGCTCGATTTGAAAATGTAGGCGTGAGTCTTCATTGAATACGATGCCTTGTCGGCCGCGGTTTCGGGATCGACTGAATGGGTGAACTCCAATTCCCAGCCATCCGACTGAACGCGCATTTCGAGCACCTCGAACGGCACCTTTCCGGTCCATCTGACGCGATCCACCGCGCCCGGTTTTTTGCCTCGCGAGCCCCATCCCCGGTTCGTGCCACCGATGAAGAATGTTCCGTCCGGTGCGAACACACCGACCAGGTTGCCGGAG
The DNA here is from genome assembly GCA_030740295.1 of Planctomycetota bacterium. Next base: position 4,325 of record JASLXP010001021.1, on the reverse strand, counting down.
CCGAAACCTTTTTCCATGAATTGGAAGGTGGCAGACTGCAGGTAGCCATTCACCTCTTCAACAAAAATCCGGACGATGTTGCTGTGCCCCTGATCGCAGACAAAGAGCTGCTCGCTGAACGGCCCGAATTTCCCCCCGGTCATGTCACAGATGATGCCGGACGTGGAGCGGCCCAGAACCCCGTGGGTGAGTTGGGCCACGGGCGGCTGGTATTCGGGGATCTTTTGCATGGCGTCGGCAATACGGCCGCCGGATTTATATTCCGCCGGCTTCTTCATATCCGGGGCCAGGTCGTACCAGATGTTACCTTTCGGATTCCCGGTAAAGCTGCCGGGCTTCATCCACTTGATACTGCTCGTCCCGTTCCAGGGTCCCTGGTTGTCCGCGTAATACATCCGTCCTTTGCTGTCCTGGCCGATGCCGCCCGGGCTCCGCACTCCGCTGCAGATGGGCTTCGCCACGCCTTCCGGGCTGATTCGCATTCCCCAGCCTCGAAACGGTGTATTGGCATCCGCTGCTCCCGAGCCGGTCAGGCAAAGCACCACCCACAAGTAACCTTCAGGATCGAATTTCGAACCGAACGCGTATTCGTGGTAGTTGCCGCTAATGCCCCAGCCGTCGGAGTAATTCTCGAACAGATCGGCCACGCCGTCCTTGTCCCGATCCTTGATGCGGGTGATCGCGCCGCGCTCGCAGGCATACAGAAATTCATCTTTCTTGTTGTAGGCGATGCCGAGGACCTCGTGCAGCCCATGTGCGTACCTTTTGAATTCGACCTTCTTGGGGTCATCGCCGAGCGCGTTGTGGATCATCCATATCTCGCCCCGGCGGGTGGAGACTGCGAGACGACCGTCCGGCATCCACTCCGTGCCGCCGACTTCTATCATCTCCCCTTTGGGAATCGGAATCTCTTCGAGGGTGTAATAATCGGAAACTTTCGGGGCCGGTTTGTCTTCGGCTTGTGTTGCTGCGATCGGAATCAACGCCAATAGAAAGACCAGATTGTTCATGCAGATGTATGTGTGAATTTTCAAAAGAAGGACCGCCCGTTCCGATCAGACATCCAGGCTCTCCCCCGGTTCGAGCACCTGGCACTCGACGGCCTGGTCCGTCAGCTTTAGTTTGAATTCGTCAGGGTCTACCTCGATGACGTCGAAGGTGCCGTAATGCATCGGCACGACTTTCTTCGGCTGGATCATAATGGTCGCTTCGACCGCATCGTCTATGCCCATGGTGAAGTTGTCACCGATCGGCAGGATGGCCAGGTCCGGCGAATGGCGGCGTCCAATGAGCTGCATATCGCTGAATAGGCCGGTATCGCCCGCGTGATAGATCGTCTTGCCGCCCATCGTCAGCACGATGCCCGCCGGCATCCCGCCGTAAAGGAATCCGCCTTCCGTCTGAATGCCTGACGAATGAAAAGCCTGGACGAACTTTACCGTTCCCCAGTCAAACGAGCGCTGCCCGCCGATGCCCATTGGATGGACATTCGCTCCCTGCCCACCGCAATACATCGCCAGCTCAAATACAGTGACAATTTGCGCTCCGGTCCGCTGTGAGATGGAGACAGCATCACCGAGGTGATCTGCATGCGCGTGGGAGAGCAGGATCGCATCCGGGCTCACATCGTCGGCTGTGCAGGAAGCTTTGGGATTACCAGTCAAAAACGGATCGATAAGGACAGACTGGTCCCCGTTGGAAACGAGAAAACAGGAATGGCCGAGGAATTTGACGCTGGTCATGACAGGGTCTCCTGGTTGACTGGTGATCTGTTACAGCCGATTGACGGTGGCGGTATGTTAATGGTTCGGGCTGTCGGTTAGCAAAGACCTTGATTTTCAATCAGCTTGCCAGTTCTGCCACCCGCATGTTCCTCGGCGCATTCATGCACCTCGACATTTGAAGTTCGCGCGAAGAGCCAGCGGACGCTTGCAGCTCCAGGGGAAACGTAACGTCGCGCTCCCAAAACTTTACTAAACGACTTTCATCGGTTAACCAGAGATCATCATCAGAACTCTCGTCTCCCTCACATGAAACGACCAACCCCCATTAACGAGGCGGAAGCCGTGTTCCAGCGGTTTTATGATCCGCATCGGTGCTACCTCGAGTCCTGGAAGTTTGAATCCGACGAAAACACTGACAGCGAAATTACTCAACGATTCCATGCGACGGAGATTAACTGGCAGCGAGGCCAGGGCGGCCTGGTTGGAAAGCTTTCAAAGGACGTCGAAGTGGATGCAGGCTGTTACGATCGGCTCATAGTCTGCTGCACATTGCCGGAAACGACCCGATTGAAAATCGCCATCGAGTCTGATGGCGCTACGCAGGGGGTCATCCAGGAGAAGGGTACGAACACTTCGGAAGAGTGGGACAAAGCCTTCCAAGGTGATGTCATTTCGCATGTCGAGATCGAGCTGATCGATGATGGCGAAGGTCCGGCTAACGCAATGCTGTTCTGGCTTGGCCTGGCGGATTCCGCTCGATTGAAGGAGATGCAGGAGCGCCCGAGCCCATGGCAGGGAGCGTGGGACGACCTGATGATCCCACAAGGCGAATCTGTAGAAATGAAGCCTGCCATCGGGCTGCTGTTTGGCGAACAGGATCTCAAGAGGCTGCGCGCCAAGATTCAGAAATCTCCATACAAAGATTTAATGGACTGCCTGCGAAGGCAGGCCAGGGAGTTTGCTAACAATGAGCCGTGGCGTGGAGTAGGCCCCTACCCCAATATGCAGAGCCCTCGCTGTTATCGACTGCGCGGTGAGGAGCACATCTCGCTTCTGGCGATGCGGCTTGGAGCCTTCATCGGTCTCCTCGATGAGGATGAAGAGCTCTGCCGAATGGCGGCGGACCACGCGTTGGCCCTGGCGCATTGTGACAAGTGGCAGCCTGAGTTTTTGCCGACGATTGCAGGATCGGCCTGGGAACAGCGTGCGTTCCATGAATACCGCTACGCGCACAATCTCATTTTCGCGTGGGACTGGGCCGGCAGCTTCCTGACGGATTCCGGCAAACAGGTTCTCGCACAGGCTGTTTCCATAAAGGCCCTGCCCTGGATCCTGCAGACTCTGATGCGCCACCCCTATGTCCGCGGCTGCAATCAGGGCGCTTACTTTTCGTGGGGCGCGATTATCTGTGAGCTGGCGCTTTGCAGTCTTTATCCGCACGGAGACGAACTGCTGGACCCGGCCATTGCGGCTCTCGATCAGACGGTCAACAAGTATTTTGAGGAGGACGGCGGCGCGTACGAAGGCCCCGGGTACGTCACATCAACGGCAGCGCATGCGCTGGCCGCTTACGCGCTGGTTGCGCGCCATCGGGATCAGCCGGTGGAAGAACTCGTGCCTCCGAACTTGAAGAATGTGAGCCAGTACATTCGAACGATGCTCAGTACATCACCCCCTTACGGCTCAGCCATCAACGTTGCCGATGGCGGCCGCGCGGGCATCGTTGTCTATCAGGAATGCCTCGGGCTGCTGGCCAGCGTAACCGGCGATACCGGGGTCGGAGCGCTGCTGAACGGGATGGCACAAGAGGGCCTTCACACGGACAACACGGCAACGCCCGGCGCGGCATTCAATATCGTTTTCGGGCCGGAGGAATTGCCGCCCCCTTCCGCCGAGACGCCCGTATTCAACGTGCTCGAACAGACCGGTATGCTCTGCTCCTGCCGCCCGAGCCCACATGGTCCGGTTCGCCTTCAGCTCATCGGAGCCCCTGCAAGGGCCGGCCACGCGCACGACGACCGGGGCAGTTTCGTTATCGAAGCTTTTGGCGAAGAAATCGTTTACGAACGTGGCCAGATGCCGTACGACGATCCCCGCTGCTCAACGATCCAGTTTGCCCGCTACCACAACCTGCTGATACCGGCAGGACCTGACAATGCTCTGCCGCGCCAGCTTAATCCCTGCCCGGAAGCGACTATTCCATCGGGCACGGGCGACGAGCAAACCCTCGATTGCAGCATCGATGTTTCCGCAGCATGGGGCGGCCTGGTTCAACGATGCGTGCGCAGGATTGTGAGCAACACCCCCTGCGAATTCATCATTGAAGATGAAATTGATCTGCCTGCGAAACGAAGCGTTTCCTTCCATCTTCACAGCAAGTTTCCATGGACGAAGACCGAAACCGGATGGGTAACCAGAGGTGATGTCACAAGCTTGACCGTCAGGCCCGATTGGCAGACGGCGGTTGAGCAAGGTGAAGAGGACTTTGTTGATGGTCAGAAAGAACCGGTCTTTCACCTGACACTGCAGGCCGCGCCTTCTTTGAATCATTGGCTGAAGACCCATCTGGAGGTGATACGTAATACGTAATGAGTAAGGGCG
>JASLXP010001020.1 GCA_030740295.1 Planctomycetota bacterium | reverse complement strand
GGGCGTCTCGCCCGTGATCAAAGGGCTTACAATCCTCCACGGGCGAGACGCCCATGCCACGCCCGCTTAACTCCGCACCATTCAGTCGTAGGATGAGTCGTAGGATGGGCGTCCCCGCCCGTCTGAGGCCGCGTCCACCTGAGACGGCCGAGACGGCCGAGACGGCCATCCTACAATCTGTCTGCACGCCTCTGTTACAACTCGTCGAATTACAGTGTGTTCTGCAAAGGTGAGTTCCATGAAGCATGACACGCGTGTCCAGGTGAAAACGTGACACGCGACAGTTTCTGCGCAGCTCCCCAGAAGATTAAGAGAACGATTAAGATAACGATTAAGAGGACCGGGCTGGACTACACCCTCGGTTGCGGCTGCGACAGGAACGATCAAGCACGGGGTCTCAATCCTGTTGGCGAAGTAAGCGGGGACAGTCCATAAAAAGAGAATGGATGATCCGAATGGCACACCTGACAGACTGGGCCATGGGCTGCGATTGCTCATAGCGATCCTGGTCGGCTTTGTGGGGTGCGTAATCATCTGGGTGTGGACGCCGTTCAATAATTTCGTGATGGGCGGCGCCTACATCAGCGACAGCTATCTGCCGATCTCTGCTCTTTTCTTTCTGCTGCTGCTTGTCCTTGGGGTGAACCCGCTCCTGCGGAAGCTGCAGATCGGCTGGTATCTGGATGCATCACAACTGGCGATCGTGCTTGGCATGGTCTACATGGCCTGCGTGCTGCCAGGGCAGGGCTTGCTCCGATTTCTGCCCTACTCTTTGGCGAATACGCCGCTGCAGGCGAAGATCGATAAGAAAGTGTCTGACGCGTTCCAACGGATGGATCTGCCGGGGAAGATGTTCCCCAACGAACCGAAATTCGGCGGCGACCCCGTGGCTTCAGACCGGCTGATGGGGGAACTCTTGCCCGGTGAGAGCATGCCGTGGGGAGCGTGGGTTGGACCACTGCTGACATGGGGCTCGTTTCTGTTTTTCATGTGGCTGTTCATGGTGGGTCTTTCGCTGATTGTGTTTCCGCAATGGCGACGCAACGAGCGGTTGCCGTTCCCACTGGTGACGGTTGGGCATGCTCTGACTGAAGATCCGGAGAAGGGGCGTTTATTGCCGCCACTGTTCAGGAAGGGGTCATTCTGGATTGCCGCGGGCGTGGTCTTTTTTGTGCATTTCCTTGACAGCTCGAAGGAATATTTTCCGCAGAGCATTCCGTCGATCCCAATCTCCTGGAACTTGAGTCGGCTCTTCACGGACGAGCCGTTCAACTATCTTCCCGGCTACATCAAGCACGCCCGTATCTACTTTGTGTTTCTCGGCGTGGCGTTTTTTATGCCGAACCGGATCGGTTTCTCGCTCTGGTTCTTTCAGATTCTGTATGCGGGCTACTTTGTGATCGGTAACGCCTACATGCCGCCGTTCTATTACGACACCATTTACGATCACAGGAACGGGGCCATGATCGCAGTGGCACTGGGTGTACTGTGGCTTGGACGAGCCCACTGGCTGCATGTTTTCAAATGCATGCTTCGGGGCGGTAAAGAGCCGGAGGACGCGCGGGATCGTGTTGCCGGCTTTATGTTCACACTCGGCGCGCTCGGCATGCTTGGATGGCTGCTGTGGATGAAGGTGGATTTCTGGTGGGCGATTTTTCTGATTGGCCTTGGCTTTGTGGCCGCGATCGTGGTGGCGCGGATTGTCGCTGAAACGGGCGTTCCCTTCGTGCGAATCTATTGGAAGTTCGACGCTTTGGTGAAACTCGCGCCGCTGAGTTCCATCAGCCCGGCGACGCTGTATTTCACCATGATAGTGGCGCTCTTTTTTGCCGAGGGATCACGGACGAGCCCTGCAGTGATGGCTACCCACGCCCTCGGCTTTGATGACAGGGCACGGCCCTGGCGGCAGGTAATCATTGGCTTCCTGATGATGTTGTGCCTGGTCTCTGGCCTCGTCATCTGCGGCGCCTCTCATCTCAAGGGCGCTTACCACAACAGCATGAGTCTCGATGGCAGAATCCAACCGATCAGCCCCTGGGGGACGGGCCGTTTCTATCGGCCGAATCAGCACGTGGCCAATCACATCAGCAGCCTCGACAACCTGAAAGAGAAGGAGGAGAAGGGCGAACCGATCCTGGAAAACGACCGCTGGTACAATTACCGGTTCAACCGGTACAAACATCTTTTCTTCGGCTTTGGGCTGGCCGCAGTTCTGCAATGGCTCTGTCTGACAATGCCGCAATGGCCCCTGCACCCGGTGGGGCTTCTGATGACGAACACGTTCTATTCGAACGAATCGTGGGTGAGCATCATGTTCGGATGGGCCGCGAAAGTGATCCTGTTGAGATATGGCGGCGCCCGCGTTTACCGGGCCGCGCAACCGGTGTTTCTGGGCCTGATCGTCGGTGAAGTCATCGCCGCGGTTTTCTGGGCCCTCGTACCGCTCACGCTGCTCTTGCTCGGGCAGGATTATCATGTGATTAATATCCAGCCGAGGTAAGGCCCCAGTGGCGACGGGCTGCCAGTTTCCTTCGCAGAAAGTCCAATGGCCGTTTTGGGGGGTGCACGCTTTAGCGTGTTCTGCCGCAGAGTGAGGATTCGTAAGGCCGAGCCCGTCGCTTCGAATTGAGCGACGTTCTACTTCACTTTGAAAGCATGCAGGGCATCGCCGTGTCTCAAGTACATGCGCCCGCCAGCAACCACGGGATAAGCCCAGGACTTTCCACCTCCGCCGCGTGGCAGCCGGAATTGTCCTGTCAGAGTGAGGCCACTCGGGGTCGCTTTGGCCAGGCCAACCCTCGAGCCTTCGTTGAAGAGAAAGAGCATGCCGTCCGCGTAGAGGAGTGAACCTTTGCCGACGCCGCTTTCGGCATACTTGAGATTGCCGGTACGTGCGTCCAGGCAAATCCACTTGGAACCATGTGATTTGTGGGCGGAGCCATAAAGGTAGCCATCGATCCAGACGACGCCTCCGTGATGATTGTCAAGGTCATTGGTCTCCCACACTTTGGATACGGACGCGCTGGTGCGACTGGCGTTCAGTTTGAGGAGAACGCTGCCTTTGCCGTAGCCGCTGGAAATAAACAGGTGACCTTTCTCGAAAATCGGAGTCGGCGCGGTCGCGCCGTGTGCGGTGGGATGAGCGTACTTCCAAAGCAGTTTGCCGGTGCTCGCGTGTATTCCAACGGCGGCCCCCTTCGTCATCGTGACGACCTGGGTCAGCCCTCCGTGATTTACCAGGATCGGCGAAGCGTAACCGGGCTTCTGGTCCACGGAACCGCACGTCCATATTTCACGGCCTGTGCTCTTGTTAAGCGCGACGACACCCCCTCTACCGCCCGGATAGCAGATGACTTTGTCATCGAAAACCAGCATGGATTCGGAGAGGCCCCAGGTGATCTGCTGTCCGCCGTACTCCTGCAACATGTTGCGATTCCAGAGCTGCCGGCCCGACGCAGCATCCAGGCATGCGAGGTTGCCGTTGGGGCTCATGTAGTAGAGCTTGCCCTTGTCATAGGTAGGCGTGCCCCGGGAGCCAGGCATGCCGGAGCCATAGCCTGACCCGATCGCCGTGCCCCACTTTTTTTTGCCGTCAGTGGAGACAGCAGTGACCGTGGCCTTGTTGTTGACGCGCCCGCCAAGGAAAATTGTGTTGCCCACAATCGCCATGGATCCGTAGCCGTCGCCCATTCCCTGGGTTGTCCATAAGTGCGGAGGCCCATCATCCGGCCATCGTTTCATGAGCCCACTTTCGCTGGATTTGCCGTCCCGGCCGGGACCTCGCAACTGTGGCCACATGGCGCCGTTCGAGCTTGCGGTGGATTCCGTACTTGGAACTGGCGCGGGGGTGACTTTCTTCACGGTTGAACTTTTCACCCAGCCGCGTTTCCCGTTCAGTTCGACTCCGATCCAGGTGCCGCGAACTTTGAGCACCTTGATCTGATCGCCTTGCCTGGCCGTGGCTTTGACCTGCGTGCCTAGAGAAAGATTCACACTCTCTGCGGTGACCTCGACCGTATCCCCGGTCTTGAGCTGGGCATAGACTGTATCCGTGGCGAACGCGACAAGAGTCAGCGCAATTAACCTGTTTCGCATCTCTTTTTCCTCATTACCTTCTGAATTCTGTCGGGGGTATCTTAAATTAACGACTACAGGCGCTGCCGTCACGCCAACTAACAAACGCTTACAACCGGGCCAGAATTCCTTCCACGTATTCTCTGGCTGCGATGGTCGCTTCCACGATTGGCGCCCAGCCCACATGCTCTAACTCGATCACCAGATAGCCCTGATAATTCGCGTCGTGAAGAAGCTTCAAGAGTGGCTCGAAAGGCAGGCCGCCTTCTCCGAAAGGAACTGGCTTGTCACCCACCTGATCTCGCAGGTGAACGAGGCCGATACGCTCCGGGAAGGCTTCCGCAAAGGGCATGATGTCTTCACCTGCGGCGAGTAGATGGCCCGTATCCAGCAGGACTCTTGCGCGTTCCGATATTTCGGGCATCACGGCCCTGTAGTCTCCAAGACCTTCAAGTCGATTGCCTTTGTGGTTGCCCAGATTGAGTGTGAAATCCGGGACGCGTTCGAGAAGCGTATTGGCACCTTCGATGAGATCTTCGAAGGCCTCATCCGTCCGCGCTCCCCCTTTCGTATTGGCGGTGGAGAGCCTGAGTGCTCGGGCGAGATGGATATCCCATTCAATCTGTCGCAGGTTGTAGGCAAGATTGCGCTCGTCGCTATCGGCTTTGCGACCGGTGATGTTGCGGATGTTAAGACCGCTCAGGGTGATGCCTGTTTCGTCGAGTTTTTCGCGGACACGCCGCGCCGACCAGTCAGGATGGACGGGTGAGCTTTCGGACCAGGTACGGAAGAGCTCGATGCTGTCAAACCCGGCATCCCTGACAAGCTGGAGCGCTTCGGGCAGGAGGTAGTCAGGGCAGACGGTAGTGCTGCAGGTGAGTTTCATGGAGGACTGGTTGCTGATGCGAGTGGCCCATAGCACTCATGCTGGGGCTGAAGCTTGCCTTTCTCATCGTCTTTATCTATGTCCAGGAGCAATTTGAGATTAAGACGAATAGAAAGACCAAGCCATTCTCATGTTGTTCTGGCGAGAATAGCGGAACGGTCTTTTGCGAGAGAATCTGCAACCCGTGCAGATCTCCATGATCGCACGGTTTGGCACTCAGGTTAACACTTCCTCTCCCGAGATGCCCAATCTGCTTACTCATACATGCTGCCTGAGCGCGTCTGAACTCCCACTTTCGACTACGTGCCCAACTTTTCGCGAAACCACTCTGTCAGTTCGTCCTTTCCCATGTCACCACGGGCGACCCTCAATACAGTTTCCTCGAACTCCTTGACGGCAATCGTGACGCTCACTCCGTTTTCTTCGAGAAACACCATGGCAGCCAGCGTGCCGGCTCGTTTGTTGCCATCCACGAAAGGATGATTGGAACTGATATGAAAGAGATAAGCCGCTGCCATCGCTGGAATATCCTCATGAAGATATTGGCCGCCAAACTGTTGCTGCGGCATGGCAACCGCAGAATCGAGAAGCCCGATATCACGAACACCGTGCGAGCCGCCTTCCTGCACAATCGATTCTCTATGGAGGACAAGGACATCCTCCACGCTCAAGAAACGAATCTCCATGGTTCACTCCGCCAGCCGCTTCAACATCTTGCCGTATTTCTTCCGTAGCTTTTTGGTATGTTTCAGCACCTTCTTTTCACCAATTCCAACATCTGCCTTGGTGATGATCAGGCTTTGTCCACTGACCGTAATTTGAAGAGGCGTGTCCTCGGAAATACCCAACGCCTCCATGATGGGCTTTTCAATAACGAGCGCCTGGCTGTTCCCGTGTCTGGTAAGTGTTTTGACCACAGATTGAGTCTCCCAAAAGTATCGTAGAAACAATGTTATAGCGGCCTCGCGTTGATGCAAGATCTGATTAAGTTTGCTCCAAGAGTAGACGCTGGTGTTCGCTTTACAGTCAAGGACTACCGTATGTAAAGTAATCCACACCTCTGAGGAATACCGATGACTAAACTGGCAAAAGGGATTCTCCCGGCACTGTGCACGCCCTTCGATTCGAATGGGGAACTCGATACGGACCTGGTTGGTCCACTCGTTCAGCGTTTGCTGGCAGCAGGCGCGAATGGCTTCTTCGTCTGCGGTGGCACTGGCGAAGGAAAATCCATGACCGTGCCCGAACGCAGGCAGATGGCATCTGCGGTGATCCATGAAGTCGCAGGCGCCGTTCCGAACATCCTTCATGTGGGCGGCGCGCCAACCAGGGATTGCGTCGAACTGGCAAAACATGCAGCGGAGGCCGGAGCGGACGCTGTTGCTTCAGTTGCGCCCATTGACCAGGCTGCAGACATCGAGACTACGGTCGCGCACTACTCGGCCATCGGCGGCGCGACGGATCGGCCGTTCTATGTCTATTGGCATTCTCAATTCTCCGATCAAGCGGTCTCGGCTGAAGAATTTCTGGATGCGATGGATGCCGTGCCCAACTTCTGCGGCATCAAGTTTACCGATTACAACTTCTTCAAATTTCAACAGATGATCATGTTGACCGAGGGGCGGCTGAACGCAATCACAGGCCCAGATGAAATGTGCCTTCCCGGCCTGGTCATGGGCAGCGACGGGGCCATCGGTTCGACCTACAACTTCATGCCCCGCCTGTTCCTCGCCATGGTGGAAGATGTCAAAACCGGAAACATAACGAGCGCAATGAATCGCCAGCGGCAGGCCAACGAGGTCATCACTCTCCTGACCCGTTACGGAGTCCTGGGGGCGGTCAAAGCCATTCTTGGCTGGCAGGGCGTACCCGTCGGCCCACCCAGGCCGCCGCATAAAGAGCTCTCTCCTGAAAATGAAGAGGCATTGAAAACTGAACTGGATGCCCTGGGTTTCGAACTGGAGTAACGAGAAAAGACCGGTATCCGCAAATGCAGATTACTCTTCTTCTTTTGGCGGCTTTGTTCCAGCCCAGCGTGAGCCCTGAACGAGCAATCGATTGAACTGTTCATTCTCGCATGAAGGGCCATCGTGCCCGAGAGCGAGGTAAAAGACGCGGCCCTCACCCCAAGGCTTGGTCCAGACGACCGGCATGGCATCGCCCTTCCATAGTGCGGTGGCCAGCACTTGGACCCGCGGGTCGTAATCGAGGATGTACTGTTCATCGGTGACATTGAATTCTTCCGGTACGTCGTGGGTAATCTCGTGCTCGGTATCGACCAGGCTGACCTGATATTCTCGGTAGCGGGGATGTGTGATGAAGTGTCCGCCCACGAGAGAGCGATAGCCGGGCGAGCCGCGGAACGAATCGGCCGCGGAATGAATGCCGGCGTAGCCGTTTCCCGCGTTCAGCCAGTTGGACAGGCCGTTGAGCTGCGCATCGGTGATCTCTCCGACTGTGTAGTGGAACACAAGGAGCTCGTAGTCGTCGAGACTGGTGAGGACATCGAGATCTTCTTCGACGTAGGTGACGTCGAAACCGTCTGCGGCCTCGAGTGTGGCTTTGGCTGCTGCTCCAACAGCTTTGTAATCGTGAATGGCTCCGCCTGCGAAAACGAGAGTCTTGAGTGACATGCTGTGCTCCTTATACGGAAGAAATTTCAATAGCGGCGAGAGGTTAGTTGCGCGGGAAGGTGAAATCAAGCACTTGAGATCCGAGACAGATTCTGGAATAAGATTACGGTATCACGCAAACACCAAGGAAAAACATCCATGCCTCATTTGTCAGACGAGGATAAGTCTTTCTTCAAAGCCAACGGATATCTGGTCAAACATGACACTCTCACTCAGGAGCAGATCGATGCCGCTCAGGATGCGTTGTGGAGCGGCATAGAGGCCGACCGTGATGATCCTGAGTCATGGATTAATGCGGGCCCGATGGTGCCCGTGCCCGGATCGCATCCGGCCATTCGGGCAACGATGTTCGACACTCCGAATTTCGAAACGGCTGAGGAACTGGTCGGCAAGGGTCTGCTGAATCAGGGTGGACCGGGGCCGCATCTGCGTTATCCCTCAGGCGAGTCCGACTGGTCTCCTCCGCCTCATGGGCATCTTGATGGTTACTACACACCGACGAACGGCGTGCCGGAAGGGACGGTCGGCCGGTTTTCCATTGCTGCCACAATCTATGTTGATGAGGTCGTTCACCGCGGCGGTGGGTTTACGGTCTGGCCGGGCTCGCACATCAGGGCATGTGAGCATTTCAAGGATCATTCGCTGCTGAGCATCAAAGGCGGCGTTGGCATGGACCTCGGCGATTGCACAGAAATCACCGGCCCCGCAGGAACGGTCTGTTTCTGGCATGGGAGGCTGTTTCATACGGGCAGCCCAAACTGTTCTGACCGGATTCGTATGGCGCTGATTGCCCGGCTTTCGAGGAAGGACATGTCTGATATTCTTTTCGAAGAGCCGGATGATCTGTGGGAGTATTATCCGGCGTTGCAGAAAGTGTAGTGACGGAATGCCGGGGGTTGGAGTAACGGCTTCAGCCGGGGCCGAGTGGCTGACAGAGCCCGGCTAAAGCCGTTACTCCAACTCCCGCTTCCCGTTACTCCAGCTCGGGCTTCAGTGACTTCAAAGTCTTCGCACAAAGCTGATGAATTTTTCGGATCGGACAGTCAATCGGCGTGATTTCCTTGGGAAGTCTGGTGGCGCGCTCGGTCGAATTGCCCTCGCCAGTCTGTCCAGTTCCGTGAGGCCGGATGCGGCTGCAGGCGACACGCTGATTCCCTGGACAACCGAAATCGGACGCAAGCCGTGCAACCAGGGCTCGACGCACGGCCACGTCATCCGGGGAACCCTGTCATGAGGCGTTGGGATTCAGAGGCATGCGATCGGCGATTCGATCCGGTCAGCGACGCAAAGATCATTCAGCTTACAAGCAGCGCGGTACTGAGCATCAACATCTATTGCGAGCAGCCTTACTGCTCACCGGACGGCCAACGGCTGGCGATTCTGCGCCGTGCGTATGCTATGCCGGCCGGGCCGAGTGGCCTCTGGGTTGCAGACCTCCAGCGGCTCAAGGTTACCTGTATCGAGCGTGAAGGTGTGGCCGGCGTTTTCAATGCCGCCTGGTCCGGGTTGATTCACTACTCGACGGGGGATGGCAAACTGAAGAGGCTCGATCTGACGACGCTTGATGTGCAGGAGATTGAGCTTCCCTTCGAGCCTTCGCTTCTTGGTCGCAGCGCATCGGTCTCGCCTGACCAGAGGTACATCATCTGCCGCCAGATTCTGCCCGGCAAGAACCCCAGCGTCGGCATCAAAAGAGTGGACCTTCATGAAATGAAGGAGGAACTCATCTATGACGAACCGGAGATGGTGAATCCGCACATGCAGTTCAACCCAGTGCACGGCCGCGACATTCTGGCGCAATTGAATCGCGGCTCGGAACTGGCAGAAGACGGCTCGACTGTCAGGGCTTGCGATCCGAAAAAAGGGACGACTCACTTCCTGATCGATGCTGATGGCAGTAACCGGCGCAGCCTCCCGGTCGGCCCTCCCCACACTGGCGGAAGCACAGGCCATTCGGCACACATCGCCGATACCGGCCGCGCCGCGATGACCACGACCTGGGATTACGATTCGTGGGAACTGGATTCCCGCACACCCAAAGGCAACCTCGTCATGGCAGGAGCGGAGGACGAGCATCCGTCCGTATTCGAAGCGCCGGATTTTCGTTTCTATCACCTCTGCGTTTCGAAGTGTGGGCGTTACTTTGTCGCGGATGCACACCATGGCTCGCTCTATGATGAGCGCGGCGTACTGAAATCAGTCGGCATTGTGATCGGATGCTTCGAGACCGGCAAGTACAGGACGCTCGTGAAAGACAGTATGGCCAGCGGAGGCGGCGGGGAGCACAACCATTGCCACCCTTATCTCACCGCGGACAACCGCCACGTCGTCTTCAATTCGAATCCGTTTTACAGCCCGACGCAGGTTTTTGCTGCCGAAGTTCCAGATGGATTCTTTGATGAGTTGGAGTGAGGCGTTTAGATTCAGGTAGAAGACCAAGCCCAGAAGGGAAAAACTAGCCACGACTGAAACGAAGAATCCAAACCATCATTCCGTGCATCCATTCTTCAAAGTTCTCAGATTCTCTCAGAGCATAAAGCTGCCGTAATAGCAATCACTCACATCCAGGAACCATGAATCCTCGATATCTCGTTCTGTCTCTCAGTCTCCTGTTTCTGTCAGCGTGTCATCACCGACCACATTCGGCGCTCCTGTGGGACAAGATGAAGGTGCCCTATCACGAACGCATTCAGCAGGCCCGTACCGAGCAGAAAAGCGCGCTGCGATTGAAAGGTGACACGCCGCAGTCGGTTCTCCAACGAACTCAGGACGCATTGGACGAAGCCATTCAGGAGATCTTTGACGGACGTGAGGCGCAACTGCAGGGCAACAAGGATGCGCCACTCGCCAGACTGGCCGACCGGCAATGGCGCGTGGAGGAATTGCTCCTCCTTTACCATCCGGACATCTCACTCAGAATGGCCGCGCTCGATCAGAAATCCAAGGCCCCAAATCTGATCGTTTCTATCCTTCACAGTCTGAAGCTGAGCGGCGACGCGGGCATCGCAAGAGGGGCTCTGGAAACCCGCAGAGGCCAGCAGGAAGATCTGCAGCTCATCGTCAGTGAAGACTCACGCACGGTTTACCAGACTAAAGTCACAGGCAGCGTTGGTCTCGACGCCTATTTTAAAGACACGAAATCCAAAATGCTGTTCGAGATGGATCTGATGAAATTCCGCAACACGATCATCTCCAGGCACTCCGAGCTCTGGCCAGTGGTGGAGGATTACGTTCAAATCAATCCAAACGAGCGACTACGGAGATCGGAACTGCTGCTGAATATGATTCTGGGTCGGAAAGCTAAATAGTGAAGTCCATTCCATCCGATGTTGAGCAAACTCAAAAAGCTGCTTGCTGCCTCCGGCGAGGAAGCTCCGCTCTGCAAACTGATGAAACTGCTTTTACGCGAGGCAGCCGTATCGGAATGCGATCAGATACTCTTTGGCATTCCGCCTGAGGACCGCCCGCAGAGGCCAATTCAGAGCCGAAACACTGAGGTCGTCATCGAGAACAAATCCGGTGAGGTCGTGAAACGCTTCGCTCAGGTCCACATCCCTGTCTGGTTCCGACATGAGGATAGCTGGCAGGAGTGCGAGGGAATACCCATGAGTCTGTTCGCGCAGTTGTTGGCGCTTTTTGAGGAACATTCATCCATCCCCGGTGATGCCAGGCATTTCGACATTTCGCACGTGAGTACCGGGCAACATGAGGGTTCGAACGTGTTCGTCCAGTACCAACTATGCATGGAAGACAACTTCTACTTTTATCTGAAGCTCCTGGATGTCGTGCTGCAACCCGCTCATACATCTTCTGTCGATTGACCAGACTGCGCTCGCGCTTCGCCTTTATTCTCGCTTCCGCCTCTCAGCCAGTTCGGCCTTCAATCTCTCGTTCGCTTTCGGTGCATAGCCGACGTGCCCGTTGGGACCTTCCTTCACGGCCTGGTCGATGTATCCCGCCATTTTTTCATTCTTCAGCGACAGCAGTGTTACTCCCCGCATCAACTGCGAGTATTGTTTCGGAGCCTGATGGCTGAGATGTGAACAGAAAAAAACAAGTGCCCGGTGGGTTTTGATTACATCGGTCTTCAGGCCGCCACCCACGTAGACGTAGCCCATTCCGCCGGAAAGACGATGCGCTTCCGGACAGCAACATCCATCACTCTGAATAAACACCGATCGTTCCTCATCCGTTTCGATCTCCCGCGCCATCTTCAGAAAGGCATCTCGCGCAGTGTCGGCCGCCGGCAGGATGTCGTGCGACTTCATGTAGTCCAGAACCAGTTGGTGTAAGCGGTAGGCGTTATCTTCGCAGGCCCGCGTGTCTCGGCGCGGCTGAGTCGCTCTTTTCTCGGATTGCACGTAAATGAATCCAACCAACCCCACGGTGAAGAACGCGCCTCCCATGATTTCCACGGGTCTGAGTCTGAGACGCAGGCTATTGGGTGGGTTCTGTGGCTGTTCCATGGCTGCCAATTATACGCGCGCAGCACCTGACGCTGCATTCCTTGACAGGTGAAAAGGGCTGCCTAATTTGATGACCCCACTCTCGCCAACCAGACTCATGCGAAATCCAATTCTCTCTTTCACCATCATCATGTTCACCGCACCCAGCCTGTTTGCCAACGGAATCATCAGATCGGAATTCATTTACGAGAATGCACCTTTTCCGCAATGCCACGCATCGACGATTGAGGAAACGAAAGAAGGGCTTGTTGCCGCATGGTTCGGGGGGACACGCGAAAAGAACCCGGACGTCGGAATCTGGCTTTCTCGTCACGATGGCAAGAACTGGTCCGAGCCCGTCGAGGTCGCTAATGGCGTTCAATCGCCGGAGAAGAGATTTCCCTGCTGGAATCCGGTTCTGTTTCAGCCGAAGTCTGGTCCGCTGATTCTCTTTTACAAAGTCGGCCCGAGTGCGAGTGGCTGGTGGGGAATGCTGAAGACTTCCGTTGACCATGGCAGAACCTGGTTAGAGGCAACAAAGCTGCCGGATGGAATCTGGGGGCCGGTGAAGAATAAACCCATCGAGCTCGGGGACGGCACCATCCTCTGCGGAACCAGCGGCGAGGCCACCGGATGGAAGGTCTACCTGCAATCGACCCGAGACCTCGGCAAGACCTGGGAGCAGAAGGGGCCGTTCAATGACGGCAAGACCATTGGCGCTATCCAACCTTCAGTTCTCACTTACCCGGACAACAGGATGCAGTTGCTCTGCAGAAGCAAACAGAAGTACATCATGGAGGTCTGGTCAGAAGACGGCGGAAAAACCTGGGGAGAAATGAAGAAGACATCACTGCCGAATCCGAACTCAGGCACGGACGCGGTCACCCTCAAGGACGGGCGGCAACTGCTGGTCTACAACCACACCGTGCGCGGGCGTTCGCCGCTGAACGTGGCTGTCTCGAAAGACGGCAAGTCGTGGAGCATGGTTCTCATTCTGGAGGACCAGCGGGGCGAGTTTTCATATCCCGCGGTGATTCAGACCTCGGACGGGCTCGTCCACATCACGTACACGTGGAAGCGTCAGAGAGTGAAACACGTGGTCCTCGATCCGGAGAAGCTGAGGCACATGAGCGAACTGCCAAAGGTCTTGCTCATCGGCGATTCCATTTCTCTCGGCTACACGGGCCATGTAGTGCATAAACTGAAGAACGTGGCCAGCGTAAGACGTGTCCCGGGCAACGCACAGCACACCGCCACCGGCCTGAGAATGATCGACAGATGGCTCGGAAAAACTGAGTGGGACGTCATCCA
>JASLXP010001019.1 GCA_030740295.1 Planctomycetota bacterium | reverse complement strand
TGTCAAGACGCCCGGCGCACTGCCGGAAGCGAGCATAGAGAAGGTTCTCCGATCCCTGAAAGGAAAGGGCTACCGGAACATCGGCAGCAGTGTTGCCAGGTATGGCTCGATCATCAGGAAGTATCGCACTGCGGGCTACGCGAGGCTGTTCCGCAAATCCATCGGGATGCTCTGGGAGGAAATGGACAAGCTCCCCATCCTGGACGACCTCCGCACCACCAAGTTTCTGCCCATCATCTGGGACAACATCGAAGAGAGCAAGGAGTTCACCGATGACGACCGGGAGTTTGTCTCAAACTTTATGTACACCCACGCGCACAAGGTTCTCTACGCGCAAAAGGACGTACGGACCTCGGCGCAACCCCACGGCAATAACTGGAATGCCAGAGGCACATACATCGCCGGGGCATACTTTCTGAAGTATTACCCCGACCTCGAAATCGGACGGCGGATCATGGAGAGAATGGATCGCTACTACAAAAGCAACGTGGTGCACTGGAAGGTGGCGGAAGATTGCCCCGGCTATGGCGACATCACTCTGAACGCCAACTTGTTCTACGCCTTGACCCGGCCTGACATGAGCTATTTCAAGAGCGGCAACGTGCGCAAGGCGGCCGACTACGACATCCTGATCACCACCAACCTGGGAACCATGTCAGGCTTCGGCGATGCAGGCGGGCTGGGCCGCAAATACGCGGTCGGCGTCCTGCCCATGGCCGCATGGTATTATCGCGATGGCAGCTACCTCTGGTGGTTCAGAAAGTGCGGCGGCAAATCATCCCGCTTCGTCGGTGACGATCTCGAAGAGAAGCCGCCCGCACACCTGCTTGGCGTCAAAGCCATCCCGGTAGACCGATGGATCTATGAGCGCAGAAAGCCGCGCACGATGCCCATCGAGAAAACATTCGACAAGATGTCGTTCCGCGCCGGCTTCAACCCGGATCAGCAATACTTGTTGATGTCCGGCTATTCTTACGGGTTCCACTCTCATCCCGACGGAAACGCCATCGTCAATTTCTCGGACAACGGGCACACCTTCCTGTTCGACGACGGCTACATGGTGCCGGAGATGTCCGAGCACAACACCGTGGTCGTCTATCGCAACGGCCGGGGAGGAAGCCTGCCGGAACTGGTGCAGCTCGACCACCTTGCCGACTTTGAAAACGTTGGCCTTTCCGAGTCTTCCGTCTCCGGATACAACGGTGTCCGCTGGAGCCGCAACGTTATCTGGGAAAAGGAGCGTTACTTTCTTGTCGTCGACGAAATGGAAGCGGAAGAGGACGCCGAGTTCTCGTTTCAATGTGTCTGGCGGACCAAGGGCGAGGTGCTGCTCAAAGGCCGTGAGCTGACGGCAAACCAGGAGGGGCAGGTGATGCATCTGGTTAACCTAAGCGGCTCGACACAGAGCATCAAGGAATGTCATTTCAAACATCCCTTCGGCCGCAGGCTGGTGCAGACGGTGCCTGCGAAGCTAAGGAAAGGCGAGAAGGCGGTCATAGCGAACCTGTTCTATGTGCGCGGGCCGGATGAAGCGGAACTCTCTGTCGAATCTGGAAACGCGGGAACTGCGCTGGTGCGGACCGATGCAGGTACGGCTCTGATCGGTACCGGCCCAGTTGTGAACAGCAGCATTGAGACGGACGCTTCCCTGTTCCATGCGTCGTCTACAAGAATCTACGCGGCCGGAGTCTCCACATTCAAGTGGCCCAATGCGATCCTCAGGGCTTCGAAGCCCGTTTCAATCGACATCGACTGCAAATCAGGCTCGGCCATCATCGAAGCAGCGGAATCAGCGAAAGTGGAGTTCCCCGAATTCGGTCAGACCATTGAAGTTGAACCGGGGCAAACCCGCGTGAAATTCAAGCCGGCGGAAGCGGATGCACTGGCGATGCGGAAAAATGACTTTTCTCAGCGGTTCTCGAAACAGGAGAGCGCCAGAAAAACGCAGGAGTCATCCGCCCTCACCGGCGGGCCGTTAAACGTCGTCCCGCTCTGGCACTATGATCAGTTTGACCTGCTGCTGAACCAGGGAGCCGGAAGAAAAGTAACCATCAAATGCAGCCAGAAGGCACTCTCACCCGCGGAGTCACATTCAAGCTCTCGCGGCGTGGCGCATGTTGCCGAGCCTGGGGCAAACGTGATGTTCCCCGTGGGAAAGCAGGTGGTTTTCGATTTCGATCTCGGCGTAGTGCGAGATGTGCGGCGGGTGGTGATCCGTTCGAGGCAGCTCGTGACGTTCCGCGGTGGCTGCGGTGTCAGCAAGATGACCGTCGAACTCTCTGACGATGGTTTCGAGAAAGACCGACGCTTGTTCGGCAGCAGGGCTGAACAGACGATGCCGCCGCAAAATCAGCTTGTGGTCTACCGCATCGAAGGCAAGCCCTCAAAGGCCAGGTTTCTGCGTTTCACCTTCGATGCGTTGACGCCCAACCATCGCGTTTACATCGATTCCCTGATCGTCGAGGGACTTGCCACCGCCGAAGAAAGGAAGCGCAAAGGTTTTTCAATGCGATGGATGAAAACTGGAGACCTGGATGGCGACGGTATCGATGAAGTGATTACGGGAGCGAGCGACGATTGTGTTTACGCTCTGGACACCAACGGCAAACGCCGCTGGAAGGCCGAGATCGGCGGCCGAATCTATCAGCTTGCCGCCGACGATCTTGATGGGGACGGCAAAGCCGAGGTCGTCGTGGCTTCGAACGATCGGCGGCTCTATTGTTTCAATGGCGACGGGAGCATCCGCTGGAACATCGCCCCGCCGCCGCGCACGTACGCCCGGCCACACTATCGCGGCGTGCTCCCCTTTACCGGGCCGCTGAAGGTCGTTTTCGCTGACGACCTCGACGGGGACGGCAAAAAAGAAATCGCAGTTGGCGCCGGCAACTGGCGCGTCTACTGCTATTCCCACGAAGGCAAACTGCTCTGGGACGAATGCAACTGGGCCCACCAGCCGACCTGCGGCGACGCCTTCGATCTTGACGGCGATGGAATCCGGGAGGTCATGATGGGCAACGACTACGGCTACTCGCACACCTACCACGGCAAGACCGGAAAGATTGTTCAGACGGTCAGAATGACTTCTCATGCCGGCCCCAGTGCCCTGGACGCGGACGATGTTCAAGGCGACGGGAAAGGAGACCTCGTCCTCGGTGACCGGATGGGACGCATCACTTTCTGCTATCCCTGGAACACAAAGCAACGCTCTTCGATCAACGTCGGCGCACCGATTACGTTCGCACGCCTGGTAGACCTCGACCGGGACGGCTCCAAAGAGGCCGTGCTGGGAGCGGAGAATGGTTACCTCTACGTTTTCGATGAGGCAAAGAAACTCCGCTGGCAAACGAACATGGGAGAAGTTCCACGAGACATGGCCACCGCCGACCTGGCCTCAGACGACCGCCTCGATCTGCTAATCGCCTGCGAAGACAACAAACTTCACATCCTCGACGCCGATGGCCGAGAGATCGGAAACTTCGCAGTCAATGGCCGGATGCGGCAGGTAAGGATGGCTGAGCTCGACGGTAAGCAAAACACCATAGAATTCATCATCGCCAGCGATGACGGAATCCATGCCCTGCGCTGGAAGAAAGCGCTCTGAAGCCCTACATGACGGAGACTTCCGATGCCCGCGAAGGAGATACTTCTGCTCGGGAACGCTCGGCTCTATGAAATCAGCGAGCCAATTGAGAAATCCGAATTGGCAGACATGCGGTCCGTGGTGACCGACCTTCATGACACCATGATGGCATTTCGAAAACGATACGGCGCCGGCCGGGCAATCGCCGCGCCGCAGATCGGCGTAATGAAGCGGCTCATTTACATGCACATCGATGAGCCAACGGTCTTCATCAACCCGGAGTTCACTTCTATGAGCGCCGAGAGAATAGATGTCTGGGACGACTGCATGTGCTTTCCTGATTTGCTGGTAAAAGTCGAGCGCCATAGCAGATGCACTCTCAGATTCAGAGACCTTGATTGGAGTGAAAGGCAGATGGAGTTGGCGGGAGATCTGTCAGAGCTGCTGCAACACGAATACGACCATCTGGATGGTATTCTAGCCGTCTCCCGCGCCATCGACGGATTATCCTTTGCCCTGCGAAGCCAGAGAGAAGTCCCAGGTCACTGAAGGTTGCTGACCGGTTTTCCCCTGAAAGCAACATCCGCTGTCGCAATGACGATGCGCTACCACCTGTCCCTGCAAGCCCACCATTTGTTCCTTGAAGCCGCCGCCACCACCACTATCGGCCATCACTCACTCTCCACCGTTTCATCCTCTTCCCACTCCTCCTCGGGCGCCTCTTCCTTGTCGACCGGATAGACCGGGCCGCTTATTGGAAAGTCAATCGCTCGTCCGGGCTCGGAATTGGGCTCCCCCTCAGAAACTTCCGACGACTCGGTCTCCTTCGCCTCTTTGGGAATGATTCGCTGCAGGTCCACATCAAAGCGAACGTTCTCCTCCAACCGCAGCATCCCCTGGAAGTGATCGCGCAGCTTAATGCGTATTTGTTCACCTACCTGATTCAGATCGCTGCCGGAGTAAGCACTGCCCGACGCCACCACATGAACGGGCGAGCCCGTGCCGTCGGGCGAAGTCGCATGAATGCTCACCCGCATGTCTTCGTGAACATCCGGTAATTCCTTGATCGACCGTGCAAGAGATTCTTGAAGCGCCTTGATGGATATTCTGATCCCGCCTTGCGCATCTTTGAACTCGAGCGACTGCGGCGTCCTGCCCTGCCCCAGTCCCCTCAGACATGCCCAGACATAGATGATCCCACAGCAAAGCAGCGTGGCACCAATGACACCCGATGCCAGCGACATGGACGAAGTCTGCTCAACCTGTCGCAGCAAAGTTTCCATTCCGTCGCCGCTGTTCGTGTCCGCGTGAATCACCGCTTCTTCCCCAATCACACTGAACCAGACCCTGACCGACTCAGACCACAGAAGCAACACCGCGCCGGCAACCATGGAGAGCAGCCAGATAATCCAGACCAGGATGAGTTGAACAACTTTCATAAGTCTCGGCGTCACGACCGGAATCTCAAGCCTGCATCATATTCTAAGTTGCGTGTGTTAGACAAGGCGCAGAACAGAATGGTTGATGGTTGGTGCTTAATGATTGATAAAGCAGCAGAGATTCATCCACTGACTGTCAGCCATCGACAATCAACCATTCCATGCCACTTCCTAACATCCTCTGGGTCTGTACCGAGCACCAGCGCTTTGATACGGTCCACGCGCTCGGCAATCCTCATATCCGGACGCCGAATCTGGATCGGTTGGTCGCGGAAGGCACCGCGTTCACTCATGCCTTCTGTCAGAATCCGGTCTGCACGCCGAGCAGGTCCAGCTTTCTGACCGGACGTTATCCATCGACCACTCGTTGCCGCCAGAATGGTCAAGATATCCCCTGCCATGAAATCCTCATCACCAGGATGCTGGCCGACCTTGGTTACGATTGCGGGCTGGCAGGCAAACTGCACGTGAGCGCGGCATTCACCGGGAGTGAACGCCGTATTGACGACGGATACCGCATGTTCGAATGGAGCCACGGCTCTACGGAAAAACATGGCGGACGATGGGTGCGATGGCTTGGAGAACAAGGAAAGGGATTTGACGAAGTTTATCTGAAGAGCCCAACCATCTTCAGCAGGGAAGTGACGGAACGTCGCTATCACCAGACCACATGGTGCTTCGATAAGGCCCTCGAATTCGCGCGCCAGAATCGGAACGAACCATGGCTGGTGTGCATCAATCCGTTCGCCGCGCACGATCCTTTCGATTACTTGCCGGAGTTCCTTCAGCACTACGATCCAGCCGAGATGCCCGGCCCGGATTTCGAGCCCGGTGAGTTGGAGAACAAGCCCTTTGCCCAGCAGGCCGCATACGCTCACCGTCCACGCAGGGGAGGCTTTGAAGCCACGACGGATCTCCAGCGCAGACAGATGCAGGCGGCCTACTTCGCAACCATTGAACACATCGACGCTGAATTCGGAAGGATGCTGGATTGGCTTGATGACAGCGGCCAGCGGGAAAATACGCTTATCATCTTCAACAGCGACCACGGTGACATGGGCGGAGATCACGGCATTTTTCAAAAAGGCCCGTACCTGTATGACCCCGCGGTCAGGATACCTCTCATCATCTCAGGGCCGGGCAATCTCTCTTGTGGCCTGCAATGTGATGCGCTGGTCGAACTGGTTGATTTGGCGCCAACGATCCTTGAGCTGCTCGGACAGCCTGTTCCGGAGCGGATGCAGGGCAAGTCGCTGGTCCCGATACTGCGCGAGCAGCAATCCCCAGAGCTCCATCGCGACTCCGTCTTTGCCGAATACTATAACTCGAATCCGCCGGCGCATTCGCCTCAACAACGTCCAGTCTACGCCACGATGTTTCGCACTCACCAACACAAGCTCGTCGTTTATCATGGTGAAGAAACAGGCGAGCTTTACGACCTTGCTGAAGATCCCGGAGAATTCAAGAATCTGTGGGATGCCGCCGATCATAGAGACCTCAAGCTCGACCTGATGAAGCGCTGCTTTGACAGATCCGTTTTCTGTATGGACCCGATTCCCGCACGCCCGGTTGGTTTCTGAGCGGCATTTCTCACAGCCTTTTCTGCTCCTCGCTCAGGTTCTCATCACCTCCGAGTAAACTGACCAAGTTCTGGTTACTCGCATTTCCACGAGGATGATCGCAAGAGTCTGTTCACAGCCGGCGTCTAAGCTTGCCGATGCGGGCCTCGCAGGATCTCGTTCGACTCCGGAGGTGTGCTGTTTCATTCAAAGCTTACATACCCCCTGCGAAACTTGGGAAAGTCCGATGATGGGTACATTTCAGAACAGAATTCTATTGGGAATTACATCTGCGCTAATTCTGAGCTTCGCTGTGTTTCAGACAGCCGCCTCTGCAGAACAGATCGCCACGCCAAACATCATCTTTATGCTGTCAGATGACCAGAACTGGAACGGCACATCCGTGCAGATGCATCCGGACCACTCCAGTTCGAAGAGCAGCATCTGCCAAACCCCCAACCTGGAAAAACTGGCTGCTCAGGGCATGCGGTTCTCAGCAGCATACGCGCCGGCCCCCGTTTGCTCTCCGACCCGCATCAGTCTGCAAACGGGTAAAAGCCCGGCGCAATTGCGTTGGACAAAGGCCGCCCCGACCATGACTGCTGAGGATGGTTACAAGCTGATTCCGCCCTCCATCTTAAAGAACATATCAGGGGAGGAAGTCACAATCGCCGAACTGCTGCGCCAAGCCGGATACGCGACCGCCCATTACGGCAAGTGGCATCTTCAGGGCGGCGGACCGGGGAAGCACGGTTACGACGAACACGATGGCGATATCGGCAATGAATATGCCCAGAACTATCCCGATCCCAATCCGGTGGACATCTTTGGCATGGCCGAGCGGGCCGAAGCGTTCATGGAGAAAAGTAAGAAGGCCGGCAAGCCGTTCTTCATTCAAATGTCCTGGCACGCGTTGCACGCGCCGCAGAACGCTCTTAAGAAAACCGTTGAGAAATACGAGAAGCTCATGGGTGGCCGGAAAGAAAGGAGTGTCCAGAGAGCCGCCCTTGCAGAGGATCTCGATACCGGCGTCGGCATGGTAGTAGACGCGGTCGATCGGCTGGGTCTCGCTGGCGACACTTACGTCATCTACATGTCCGACAATGGCGGAGGTGGCAGTGGAAGACGCTCTGCTCTCTCTGGCGGGAAAGGCTCGGTCTGGGAGGGCGGCATTCGTGTGCCGCTCATCATTCGGGGCCCGGGCGTCAAAGAAAACTCATGGTGTCACGAGCGCGTCAACGGCTACGACTTCATCCCCACATACTGCGGTTGGGCGGGGATCAAAAAGCTGCCCGAAAAGATCGAAGGAGGCAGCATCGCTTCGCTGCTTGCTAATGAAGGCAAGGGAACTGTGACCAGGCCGCGAGAAGAAATGGTCTTTCACTTCCCCCACTACCAGAGCGCAGATGGCCCGCACTCGGCCATCCTTCTCGGTGATCTCAAGCTTCTCAAATTCTACGATACCGGCCGGCTCGCACTGTTCGATCTCTCAAGAGACATCGGTGAGAGAAACGATTTGTCCAAGACTATGCCCGATGAAACCACCAGGCTCGCAGAGCTTATGGAGAAGTATCTGGACGATGTCGGTGCAGCCCTGCCTGTGGCAAATCCGAAATATGATCCCAAGAATCCGCCTGCACCGCCCGAGAAGGGGCCAAAGGGCGAAGGCAGGGAAAGGGGATTGAGAAAGAAGGGCAACAGAAGAGGCAAAGGAAAGTAGAGATTCAGAGCTCAACTCCCGTATTCTTGCTTCAGCTCTTCGTCCTTGTTTTTCTCCCTCGCCAACTCTGAATCAAGTTCATCCCGGTTCGCATGGTAATGGGCTAGCGCTGCATGCACTTCGGCCAGTTCCCAATGCTCATAGGCCGCTGTAATCTCTTCAGGAGAGTTGCCTCGCCTTTCAAGAGCGGCGATTTGGAGGACCGTGATGCGCGTGCCTTGAACGCAAAGTTTGCCGCCGCACACGTCGGGTCTTTGTTCCAAGAAGCTTTAAATCTAAACGCTCAAGGATGCTCCTGCGGGAAATACTTGTCGAAATCAGTTTACAGATGACTTCGAAATCTTAACAGTTTCGGTTAACCACTCGAGCGTCCACTTCCCGCCACACTGCAGCAGGATGCTGGCAACCCTGGGTCATGGCGGGAGTCATTCCCTTGACTTCCCTGAGAACACAGACACGATCCGGTGGCGGCTTCCTTCAGGATTCACCGGGACATCCAAATGATTTGCGCATTGCTGCTGAGTGGGATTCTGGCAAACGAACCGGTCCATGTACTGGACTCCATGGACAACACCGATCTGTGGGAAGGCCACACGCTCTTGCTTTCCGCATCACAGGATTGCGTGGAAGGAAAAGGCTCACTGAAACTCTCGGGGTCTGGTTATGCCCGCTTGAAGGCTTCGGCCTTGAAGGGCATCGAGGTTGGGAAGTATGACCGGCTGGTGATGAACGTGAAGATCATCGATGGCCATGTGACCGACTTCGGGCTGGTCACCGCCGGCTTTCCTCAGCCAGGTGAATTCGGCGGCGTGCCTCGCTGGGCCAAATACGACGAATCGACTCCGGCCGGCAGGTGGATGGAGTTCTCGTGCGATCTGCGGCTCTGCGAATGGCCCGGTGGCTCGGCTAAAATGGTCAATGATTCCCGACCGGCTCTTTCACTCCTCTTTACGCCCGGCAAGGGAAACTCTGGCATCCTGGTCGATCATGTTCGACTGGTGAAAGATCCCATTCGGATCGGGTACGACTGGCTCGCGCCAGTTCGACCGCTCCGGATCAGACGCAACCGCGGCCAAGTCTTCTATGAGAAAGAAATCGAAGTCCGAAATGTTTCGAACAAGACAGTAAATGTGCAGGCCCGCTTCTCAAAGACGAGCGTCCGCAAATTCAAGGGGACTTTGAAACCGGCAGAGGCTTCCCTGCAGCCGAGCAGGAAAGCGATATTCAGGGCCGTATTCCGGCCATCAGCGGGATTGAGACCTCTTGAAGTCGAAAACCAGGTCATTGAGATCGTTCCGGACAACAACGAAGCCTTGATCCAGCGAATCGAAATCCTGACTGCTGCACCATTCCCCAACGTGAAGCATCCGTTCACTGTCAAAGAGGTCAAAAAAGGACGGCACGCTGAAGGGCTCCTGAAAGCTTTTGAAACGGTGCGGCTGCCGAAAGGGCAGTGTGTGTGGATGAGTCAATCAGCGCTGAACTCTAAAGGTCGCTGCAAAGACAAGCACCAGGGACAATCCCCCGCCGGTTTCGATCGCCTCAAGTGCAATACCTGCGGGAAAGTGCAGGAAGCCACCAGCTTGACGGGTGGCATCTTCCACCGGCGCATGGTGCGAGCAGCGATGGACCTCGGCATGGCATATCAGTCCACCAAAGACATTCGATACGCAAACAAGGTTAAGGAAATTTTTCTTGCATACGCGGACGGGTATCACAAGTACCCAATGCGAATGCCGCTGACCGAGGCATCAAGCTACCTCTGCCCCGGCAATGCTACATATGTACTGGGTACCGTCGTCATGACGCCTATGACCCGCGCCCTGGATCTGGTCTGGGATTCGGGCGCTTTGAGCGCGGCGGACAAAGAAAGAATCATCGACGGCTTCCTCATGCCCGCGGCTATGGAGATGATGAAGATCAACCCTGGCATGACGAACATGCAGGATGCCATCAACGAATCGCTGTTCAACCTCGGCGCCACCATCGGCGATCCCAACCTGCTGGCACAGTCGCTGTTTGGGTCTCACGGTCTCGAAGCCAAGATCAATTCCGTCGTCGATGAGGACGGTGCGACCCCGGAAAGTGTTTCACCCGGTTACCATAGCGCGGCCATCAGACCAGTGCTCAGCCAGGTGAGTGCTATCCTGAATTCGGGGATCAATGTTGATCTGAAATTTGAGAGGCTTGAGAAGGCGAAGACCCTGATGAATTACCTTCGGATGCCTGACGGTCGGATCCCCAACCGCGGCGATGCCGGCTTTCCCCAGGGGAGTGCGGATAAAGAACTGCACCAATACGGGAGTATGAGCTTCTCCAACTTCGGGATGACCGTCCTCCGCGAGGGCACAGGCATCGATGCGCTTTACCTTGCCATCGATCACCGTCCGCCGGCATTTACCCATTCGCATCACGACAAGCTTGGCATCATCTTATATGGAAAGGGCGCGTACCTGGGCGTCGATGAAGGCAGCCTCTACAACACTGACACGACCATGCAGAACGGGCTCCCTAACTGGGGAAAACGCCGGAAATGGTCACACCACTCCCTCGTGCACAACACCATCACGGTAGATGAAACGGACCAGGTCTTCGGAGGCGGGAAGCTGCTTTACTTCAACGGTGAGAAAGACAGCTACCAGGCTGTGGCCGCGTCTACGGACAACGTCTATCGGGGGGTGACTATCGAGCGCAACATCATCATGCTCGGCGGTGTCGTGGTGATGGTGGACCGTTGCCTCTCCGATGCAGAGCACACCTATGACTGGACACATCATTCGTTCGGTTCGCTGCGCGGGCCGGCAGAACTGAAGCCCAAAGAAATCCTCGGCAAGAAACACCCATACGATCTTCCGGAGAATGTGCTTTGGGGAGAGCTTGCGGGCAACGCGCAGTTCACATGGAAAAGAAAAAAGGCGGCGCTTAGTCTTCGGATACTATCCGAACCGGACACCGTGACAGAGTGTGCCACCGCTATCGGATGGGCAAACCGCGCCTACAAGGATGCCCGCCACGAGGCCCCATTCGCCCTGGTGCGCCGTAGGGGCAAAGACGTCACGTTTGTTTCGATCTTCGAGCCATTCAAAAACAACTCCTCCATCTCAAAGATTGAGAGACTCGATGCCTTTGCCGGCGGAAAGAAACTCGACAACAGCCAGGCAATCGGCCTGGAAATAGGGAAAGGAGGTGAATCACTCACGTATCTCTTCTCCTTTACGAAAGGAGAAAAGAAGTGCGGAAACATCACGAGTGCCGAGCGCTGCTTTGGGCTGCGAGAGTAGGACAGTAGTCGAAGTCGTCAGACTTCCGGAGGAGTGGGCACGGGTGCCACGTCCCCCAACGAGTCTCCGTCATGCTTTGCACTTGTTTTACCGCGCACGGCGTTCTCACTATCATTCCGCCTCCAAACTTGAGACGGCCATCCAGGAGTTCCACATTGGCAAGCAACGGCAGCATTCTTTACGTCGAAGATCCCAACCAGAAATACATGTTCAACTGCGGCGAGGGGTTCGTCATCGACACCCTCCCCAGGGGAGCCCGGCTCATTTATCCTCCTCCACCGCTGCCGGGGCTGCCCAATCCAAGGGAAGAGATCGAGCACGCGCTGGAGAATCCGATTGATTCTGATCCGCTCTCCGCGCAGTTGCGTCCGGGCATGAAAGTGACGATTGCATTCGACGATATCTCGCTTCCGCTCCCGCCGATGGTGACGCCGGATATTCGCGAGCAGATCATCGATGTCCTGCTCCACAAACTCCATGACGCGGGGGTGGATGACATCCATCTTATTTGCGCGGTTTCACTGCACCGCCGCATGACCGGCGCAGAGCTGAAACGCGTGCTCGGCCATCACATCTATCATCACTTCGCACCGTACCGCCTGTACAACCACGACGCGGAAGACAAGGAGAACATCGTCCGCCTCGGCGAGACCGAGAAAGGCGAAATGGTGGAGGTCAACAAGCGTGCTGTCGAATCCGACCTGCTCATCTACGTGAACATCAATCTCGTCACTATGGACGGCGGCAACAAATCCGTCGGCGTGGGGCTGGGCACGTATAACAGCGTCCGTGCGCATCACACGGTGCATGCGATGATGCACTCAGAGTCCTACATGGATCCGCCGAATTCCGAATTGCATCATTCGTGCGATCGCCAGGGCGCCATCGTCAATGAGCACATGAACGTGTTCCACATCGAGACCACGCTCAACAACAACACCTTCCCCTCTGTCCTCGGTTTCTTGCAGAAGAAGGAGCAGGATTACACTTCACTCGACTGGGCAAATCTTTACATCAACAAGATTTCGACGGATCTCTTTCCGATGGGCCTGAACCGGAAGATCTTTTCAAAGGTGTTCGCGCCCTACGAAATGACGAGCATCCAGTGCGGCGCAACCGACCCCGTGCACGAGAAGACGCTGGAGAACTGTCTCAAGCAGCAGCTCGTGGAGGTGGAAGGCCAGGCAGATATCCTGATTTTCGGGATGCCCTACATCTGTCCCTACAACGTCAACTCCATCATGAATCCCATCCTCGTTTATTGCCTTGGCATGGGATACTTCTTCAACTTTTATAGAGGCAAGCCGCTGATAAAGAAGGACGGTGTGATCATTTTCATGCACCCCCTCGAATACAAATTTCACAAGGTACATCATCCCTCTTACATCGACTTTTTCGACAACGTCCTCACTCAGACCACTGACCCAGCCGAGATCGAGAAGAAGTACGAGGAAGATTTTGCGTACAACGAAAAATACATTGACCTGTACAGAAACTCGTTTGCCTACCACGGGGTGCATCCCTTCTACATGTGGTATTGGGGCAGCTACGGAATGAAATGGGTGAAGGACGTCATTGCCGTGAACCCGAAGAGCATCGAAGCAGCGACGCGCATGGGCTTCTCCCATTCAAAGAATTTGAACGAAGCCATCGAAATGGCCAAAGGCCAGGTTGGCCCTGATCCACAGATTTCGGTCTATCACTGCCCGCCGATTTTCATGTGTGACGTGAAGTGAGAAGAGCCAATCGCCAATCTCTTCGTCGCGGTCCTCGTCTTTCTCGAGCCACCAGTGAGTAAAGACAAGACGAAGACAAAGAATTCGAGGCAGAAGAAACTAAGATTCGGCCACTCATCCTCCCTCGCTCCTACACTCGTGAATCTTCCCCCCAAAGCTGCAATCATCGCCAATCCTGTCTCTGGCGGCGGACGCGGCCGGAAAATGGCCGAGAAGGCAAGACGGTACATTCAGGAGCAGGGCCTGGAAGTTGAAATCCACTGGACGTCGAAGTCTGGTGATGGCACATCCATCGCCCGCCAACTCCTGAGCGATGGGGTGCTTCGCATCGCTGGATGTGGTGGCGACGGCACTCTGAACGAGGTGGCAAACGCGCTGGCTTATACTGAGGGTGTCCTTGGCGTACTGCCCGGCGGGCGCGGGAATGACCTGGCCCGGGGGATTGACGTCCCTCGCAACATCATACAGGCATCGGATATCTTCGTGCATGGCCGATTGCATCACATCGACCTTGGCAAGATTGGCGACCGGTACTTCAATACCATCGCCACCCTCGGCTTCGACGCCGAAGTTTCACGCCTGGCGATCGAGAACGATGACCTGCCTTTTTCAGGTCCATCGACTTACGTCTATGCGGTGTTCAAGACCATGACCACTTTCGAATCGCCGAAGGTTAGGCTGGAGGGAGATTTCGGTGTCTATGAAGGCCCGATCTTTTTGACGGCGACTTCAAACTCTTCGAGGTATGGCGGGGGGATGTGCATCGCGCCACCAGCGAAAATGGACGATGGCATCTTTCACGTTTGCCTGATCGAAGCCATCCCGATGCGCAAAGTCCTCACGCTCTTTCCGCTCGTCTTCACAGGTCGGCACATATCGCAGCCGTCCGTGAAGTTGTTTACCACAAAACAGATGAAGATAGACAGCGAAACGGAGTCAAGGATATACGCGGATGGCGAATGCATGGGCTCGACACCGGCGACTATTGAAATGGCCGCGGGAGCGTTAAAAGTGATGGTTCCATTGCCGCTGGAAAACTGATTACGGGTCTCTACACCTCACTTGGTGGCTCGGAATCCCATCCAGCTTGTCAGGTCACATCCAGTGTATCCGAGTTTGAAAGTGTGCCGGTCTGGCCATCGATAGCCGGCGCACGCTAATGCCGCGGCCGCCTAATTCTTCGCCTCCACTTTGAGGACGTTCTCTTTTTCCACCTTGTCTTCGCGTTTGGTGAAGGCGTCCATGAAGTAGTAGTACTTGTCATTCTCCTGCCCTTTGATGAGACGCCCCTGCCGTTTCCTGCCTTTTGGGGTCTTCAAGTGCAGGACCACGTTGTTCATCGAGTAGACCTTTTCAAGAAGCTCATTAACGACCTTTCTGGCCGCAGAGGCATCCGGACGGACATACTGCGGCGGCACCAGATCCGGCAGCCCGGCGCCCTCTTCTTTGAAGTTGACAATGGGCGGATCGGTCGTTGGCGGGTTCGGCAGCGGGACGGATGGCATCATATCCAGGGCCGGCAGGTGGTGAGCTTTGCCGCTCAGGAATTTCGTTCCGACTGCGAAGACAATGACAAAGGCCAGAACGTTTCGCAGCGAGACTTCCAGCTTTTTCCAGCGCTCGATGTTGAGCTCATCCTGCACATGCTGGCGGACCTCTGTCGCAGAGACGTTCAATGCCTGTCCGCATGCGGTGCAGAACATCGTGGTCACAGGATTATTTGTGTTGCATTTTGGACAGATCATCTTCCGGCCCGGTGGGTCAATTCTTCAAATCGTAATTGTAGGCAGCTTTGCCTTCGCGCCCGGCTCGGTCCCTGAATGATATCGCGATCCGGACTTTGCCAGCGGGTATTTTGGGCGGTAACATAAACTTGAACTGCCTGCCTGTTACTTTCTGCCTCGAGTATTGCTTAATGATCGCGGCATCATACTGAAAGGCGCCATATGAAATAATCTTCGACTCCCGAGTTCCAAGCTGCGGGCGGAAGAAAGAGACCTTCAGGGTCGCAAAATCCAAACCGGATGTGTCTTCCTTCAAGGTGACCCTGAAAACCGTTCCTGCATTGATGACAGAATCCGTTGCCGGAGAAACGCTTTCTACAGATGGGTCAATCTGATCCACCGTAAACACCCATTCAAAAACTCTCTTGTTGCCCCCTGCATCCAGGAATTCTCCTTTGAGTTTGTGAACCCCATCATCCAGTTCCTCTCTGGAAACGACGATGAGGTTATGATCCGAAACGAACTTCCAGTACGGCTGCGGGATATTGTTAATGCTGATCTTGGAGGATTCTTTTTCGATCCTGCCGGGATAGGACGGCAGCACGCCCACAAGCAGCGCGGGAAACTTGAATCTGGTGGCGCCCTTCTCACCTGGAACGACAGACATTGCAGAGGAGACTGTGGGCGGCCCAACAATCTGGGGAGGCGTCGAAAACAACTTGACCGCACTCGCAAGGTCAGGCTGTTTCTTGGCTTTCATCGATTCTTTGTAGTAGCCCAGAGCTTCCTTCCATTCATTCCTTCTCTGATGGGAGGCGCCCAGGTTGCGCGTGCTTGCCCAGAACGTGGGGTCGATGCGTCTTGCTTCGCGGTAGTAGTATTCTGCGGTCTCCAGAGGCTTGGGTGTGCCAATGCCGAAGGGATAACCAGCCTCCTTGCAGAGCCCCAGCATATTGTTGATTTTGGCTTCGTTCCGGGGCGTGAGATCTTCTTTCTCCAACGCTTTCAAAAGGGCATCGACGGCATTGGCAATGGGCGATTCCGGCTGGATGTTTGTCAGGCGCTGAGTACGCACATAGTTAACCGCGGCGCCATTCGCTATACCCGCCGACCTGTCTTTATAGAAATGAACAACGGTCTGAAACCGGCTGCCAGCATTTGCCCATTCCTCCAAATCAAAGAAGGCAGTTCCCTCCGCGCTTAAAAGTGCGTAGTGCGCT
>JASLXP010001018.1 GCA_030740295.1 Planctomycetota bacterium | reverse complement strand
AAATTATTGAACGATAGATTTCTTTCGTAAATCATATTATTATAGACTTTTATATGAACTGTCTGAAACGTCATGAATTATCTGAATTTAATGTCAGACAATGGGTATAAATCCCTCGCCTTTAGGCGAAAACTTTAGTAGTCCGGGGAGGTGATGGAGAATTATCGGACCTCAGCCCATACGCGTTTTGACCTGAAATACCATTTTGTGTGGATCACCAAGTATCGTAAGCCGGTTCTGCACGGCGATGTAGCCCATCGGGTTCGGGAATTGGTGATCGAAATCTGTAAGGCGCGGGATATCGAAATATTGCGAGGTCATGTGTCGAAAGACCATGTACATCTGTTCGTGTCGGCCCCTCCGAACATGTCGCCGAGCAAGATCATGCAAGCGATCAAGGGGAAGACATCGAGAAAGCTGATGATGGAGTTTAGACATATATCCAAAACATTTTGGGGGAGACATTTGTGGGCACGGGGATATTTCGTGGCCGGTTCGGGCAATGTGACCGACGAGGTGATTCTGGAATATATCCGCTTGCAAAATCAAGAGCCTTCGGGTGACGAAGAAAAGTTTAGACTTGAGGAAGGCGAGTGATGACTTTAGTCATCACTCGCCGACCTACCGTATCCAAGCCCTCGCCTTTAGGCGAGGGTAGTTGACTTTCCAATTAAGATCAGATATGGCGGGCATCCCTGCCCGCGATTCCTGCCCTTAGGGCCGCCGCAAAAATAAATACCAATTAATGGCATGAATTCAAACATCATGTTTTTCTCTGACAGAACAGGGAAACAAGTTGTCGACAAGATTACCCTGTATTCATCGGGATATTCTATACTTGACGACGAGGGGAAGGATATGGCAATAATGTTGTAGTTCGTCTTGTGGACCGAATACAAGGAGGAAATACAACATTATGAAGAGCGAAACCTTCCATGCCGATCAGTTGGTCAGGCTATTGCGCAAGCGCAAAATCGCCACGATGGACCAACTCAAACAGGCGCTGGGAACCCACGTCGAGATGACCGTCTTTCGCAAACTCAAACAATTGGATTATTTAAGCAGCTATTCGCATCGTGGCAAGTATTACACGCTGGCGGAGATTCCAGAGTTCGACGAGGATGGTCTTTGGTTGTGTCGGTCGGTCGCGTTTTCGCGGTTCGGGAACCTGGTGCAGACCGCACGGCATTTCGTCGAACAGGCCCCCGCCGGATTCGCCGCCGCCGAACTGCAAAGCCTCCTGCACGTCGAGGTCAAACAGTGCCTTCTGCAACTGGTCCGGCAAGATCAACTCAAGCGGGAAAAGATCGGCGGCCAATTTGTTTATTGGACGCCTGATAAACAGCATCGAACCGGGCAAAAACGGCAAAGAAAGCAGGCCCAGGCGGCCGGGGAAATCGGTTTCTGCCCGCTGCGCAAAGAACTTTCCCCCGAACTGAATGCGGCCGTCATCCTGTTTTGCAGCCTGCTCAACGAGAAACAACGGCGGCTGTATGCGGGGCTGGAGTCGTTCAAGCAGGGACACGGAGGGGACCGGAAAGTGGCGGATTTTCTGGGGTTGGACGTGCATACGGTGGCCCGGGGCCGACGCCAGTTGTTCAGCGGCGACGTGGCGCAGGAAGGCATTCGCAGGAAAGGAGCGGGCCGGCAACGGGTGAAAAAAAAACGCCGCAAGTAATCGACGCGATTGCCCAACTGCTGGAACACGACACGGCGGGCGACCCGATCAGCGGTTTGAAGTGGACGCGGAAGACGACCGAAAAAGTCGCCGCCCAATTGAAGCGGTTGAAGATCGAGGTCAGTCCGAACACGGTCGGTCGGTTATTGAAAGACATGGGGTATTCGTTGCGCGTCAATCACAAGAAGGTGGAATCGGGAAACAAGAACCCTCCTGCACCCCGGGTCCGCGACAGCCAGTTCGAATATATCAGCCGGACGCGTAAGCAGTTCGCCCGCCGCGGCTGTCCCATTGTCAGCGCCGACGCGAAAAAGAAGGAGCTGATCGGCAATTTCAAAAACAACGGGGCATCGTGGGAGAAAGATCCGTACACGCGGTCAACGACCATGATTTCCTCAACGACGCGGTGGGCAAGGCGGTTCCCTACAGTCTCTACGACACGGTGGCGAATCTGGGATATGTGGTGGTGGGGACCAGTCGTGAGACACCGGAGTTTGGGGTACGGTCGTTGGCCTTGTGGTGGCGTGATTGCGGGTGGAAGATGTACCCTCGGGCCAGGGAACTGCTGGTTCTGGTGGACAGCGGCGGGGCCAACGGCTGGCGAGTGCGAGGCTGGAAGTACCATCTTCAGCATGATCTTTGCAACCGGCATGGTCTGACGGTGACGGTTTGTCATTATCCACCCGGAGCGTCGAAGTGGAATCCGGCCGATCATCGTCTGCATTCGGAAATCAGCAAGAATTGGGCGGGGAAACCGCTGGACAGCATTGAAACGGTACTGAAGTTTATCCGGACCACGAAGACGAAAACGGGACTGCGGGTCAGGGCACAGCTGGACAGGAAACAATATGAAAAAGGCGTGCGAATCATGGATTGGGAAATGGCTGATTTACATTTGACTCGACACAAAATCAACCCGGACTGGAATTACACCCTCGCTCCACACCGGACATGGAAAATGTGAAATTATTTTTGCGGCGGCCCTTATCAGGCCGCAAACCATCAAATTTCACCATCCAGGCGGACCCCGCCCCCGACTCAAGTTGTCCAGATCTCCCCGGTCAGGGACAACACGCTTTTTGAAGATG
>JASLXP010001017.1 GCA_030740295.1 Planctomycetota bacterium | reverse complement strand
TGGCAGATGCACCCCTGACTTTTCCGACCGGCAATGGCGGTTCGCATCCGTTGTGGGTGCTCGGGCACATAACCTTCGGTGAAGCCAGGTTTTTTCATGAATGGATTGAAGGGGAAACGAATCCCCTTGCAGATTGGTGCGAGCTCTTTGGCCCTGGCACGGAGCCTTCGGACAACGCCGAAGATTATCCAGCTTTTGAGGAGATCCTGGCAAAATCAAACGCAGTCCACGAGCAGTTAATGGCCAAACTGGATTCTCTCAGCGAGGAGGATCTCGACCAGCCATCAAAAGCTCCGGAAGAGATGAGCCAAATGTTTGGCACGCTTCGCCAGATATTTCTCATGGCCGGCACGCACTGGATGATGCACCGGGGCAACGTCGCCGATTCGCGCCGCGCTGCAGGTAGACAGCCGCTTCGGAAGTGATTCTGTCTCCGAGTCGGAAGGTGAGAGCTCAAGCCATGGAACCCGGATTTGCGGGATACGAAGATTCAGAACGATACGTACTCACGCCACCCTCCATGCGCTGTAATCTCGTCCTTTCCCTCACATATCCACGCCTCACCGAGGACGCCCAGGACCTGGTCACCGTCTTTCAACCGGATGAGCCCGATACACAGGCCCGGTGGTTCTTTTCTCAACACGTCGATCAAAGCGTCGTTGGTTAGTTCCCATACTTCCACGGTGAGTGATGCTCCACCTGCAGTGACTTTCTGCATCGCGGGATAGTTGCCATCGATGCTCCACATTCGATAGGCCGGTGCTGTTTTGGTTTCGCGGAGAAATTCCGCACCTGCTTCAATGAGGTTGCCGTTGAGATCGAGGCCGCGCATCAGAGTGCCGTTTACCGCGAGTCTGATTTTCTGCATGAGTGATCGAGGGGTTTGGTGTTTACTCGGCCCGCTCCTGATTGTAGCGTTCTACCCTCCAGTACCGACGGAATAATTCCGCCTCCATCAAATGCCGTTATCCAACAGATGCGGCTATGCTGATCGCGTCGGGCAGATTCTTCAGGCCAACCGATACGAAGGCGAAAAGATAAATGCTTGATGGCTGCAACATACTTGTCGTTGATGATGAAGCGAACATGCGGGAGATGCTGCTGGATCTTCTGAAGGCACAGGGCGTTTCCGTATCCGCTGAGAGCGATCTGACAAACGCGAGGAATGCCATTGAAAGCGGCGCGCCGGATATCCTGCTCCTCGATTTGAAACTGCCGGACGGCAGCGGGCTCGACCTCCTCAAGGAGCTCAAGGAATCAGAACGATCGCCCGAGGTCATCATGATGTCTGCTTTCGGCACGGTGGAATCGGCGGTCCGGGCTGTCCAGGCCGGCGCATTCGATTTCATCGTAAAGCCGTTCAACATTGAAGACATTTTGCGCGTCATCCGATCTGCCTGGCTTGCATTGCCGGCAAAGGCCGGCTGTGTGGCCATGTCGGAAGGAATCGTGGGCGAAAGCCAGGCCGTTCAAGACATCCTCGAATCCATTCGAATGGTCGCGGACAGCGACGCACCTGTTCTGGTGCGCGGTGAAAGCGGAACCGGCAAAGAGCTCGTTGCCCGGGCCGTGCATCTGCGCAGTCCGCGCCGCTCGGCGCCGCTGATGCCCATCAACTGTGCGGCTATCCCCGAGCCGCTGCTCGAAAGCGAACTGTTTGGATACGAGAAAGGCGCCTTTAGTGGCGCCGCGGCGAGGCACGCTGGAAAGATTGAGGCGGCCGAGGGCGGCACCGTTTTCCTCGACGAGATAGGTGATATGGCGCCCACACTCCAGGCAAAGGTCTTGCGCGCTCTTGAAGAGAAGGTGATTTATCCGGTCGGCTCGACCACCGCGGTGAAAACGGACGTGCGGTTCGTGGCCGCGACCAATCGCGATCTGAGTGAAGCTATCCGTGCCGGCCACTTTCGCGAGGACCTTTATTTTCGTCTCAACGTGCTCACCATCCAACTGCCGCCCCTGAGAGAAAGGGAGGGTGATGTCGCCGTGCTGGCGAATCATTTTGTCGAGCTCTTTTCTCAGAAATACAAGCGACCCGAATTCCTCCTGGACGATTCAACCCTCGAGCAGATGCAAAACTACCCCTGGCCGGGAAACGTCCGTGAATTGAGGAACGTGGTCGAAAAGCTCGTCCTTCTCGGCCCCGCGGCGGCGAGCCAACTGCCTTGGATAGCGCTCGAGAGATCGAAAGATCGAGCTGCCAGCGCGCCGATGGATGGACCCTCTGTTCCAGAAATCGAGAACCCAGCCGAACTGACGCGGGCAATTGTGAAGCACGCAGAGATGAATCCGTCAGACGGCCTCAGCGACATCCTCAAGACAGTGGAACGCCACGTCATCGTCCACACCCTCAATCGTTGTGACGGCAATCGCACAGAGGCAGCGAAAGCCCTTGGCGTCAGCTACAAAACGCTGTTCAAC
>JASLXP010001016.1 GCA_030740295.1 Planctomycetota bacterium | reverse complement strand
AAACGGGAGCCCGTGTCATACCGAGCTGTGTTGATGTCGGGCCTGGGCTGTGATCCGGGAAACGGTGGCCTCTGATACTCTATAAAGCCGTGCCATGTCGGCGCCCGTTTTGCGGCCCGAAACCACATTATCCACGATGTCCTGGCGCTGCTCGGGGGTGAGTTTGGGCGGCCGGCCCCCGACGCGGCCTTGCTCCCGGGCCGCTTGCAGCCCGGCGCGGGTGCGCTCTCGGATCATTTCTCGTTCAAACTCGGCGAAGGCGCCGACCATCTGCATCATCATGCGGCCGGCCGGCGTCGTGGTGTCGATGGCCTCCGTTAGGGAGCGGAACCCCGCGCCGGTTTGGTCCATGCGCTCCAGGAGCAGGAGCAAGTCTTTGAGGGAACGGGAGAGCCGGTCGAGTTTCCAGACGACCAGCACGTCCCCCGGCCGGAGTTGGTCCATGGCACGCCGTAACTCCGGTCGGTCCCATCGAGCCCCTGAAGCGTTTTCATGGAAGATTCGCTCGACGCCGGCGTCTTGCAGGGCCTGACGTTGCAGGGCCGCGTTCTGCTCTTCGCTTTTGGATACCCGCGTATAACCGAGGATCATGCGTGCCTCTCCTCTTCTTCTTTCGAGGGGTGCCCCCTGGGCTTTCCCCATCCTTGCAAAAACGGTCGTTTTTGCAAGGATTCCATGAATTCGGGGAAGCCGTTGGTTTCGACTTGCATAAACCTCTAACAAAACTCTATCCTTTGGCAAGTGTTTTTTGAAAACCGAAACCTTTGGGATCTGAGTTGAGGTTCTACGTATGGCGTGTACCGACATACCGGTGTTGGAAGACCCCACGGCGGGATCGCGGAACCGGCGCCTGAAAATACTGGGTCAGGAAGAGATCGAGGCGCTGTATGGGCGACCCCGTTTCTCCGAGGAGGAACGGGAGCAATACTTTGCGCTGACTCCGGCCGAACAGAAGGCGCTCGATGAGCTAGGTTCCATCCCCTCCCAAATCACCTTCATCCTCCAGCTCGGGTATTTCAAAGCTCGTCGCCTATTTTTCGTTTTCAGCCCCCAGGAAGCGGCCGCTGACATCCAGTACATTCAGGCGTACTATTTCCCGGCGTTTCAGGCGCCTGATTTCACGGTCTCGAAGGTCACCCGGCTGAAACAGCAACGCCTGATTCTGGCGTTATGCCGATATAAATTCTGCGACGACCGGGACCGACGCCACCTAGAAACCAAGGCCCGTGAAGCGGCCCGTGTCAGCGGCAAACCCATCTATGTTTTTCGTCAAGTGTGGCAGGCCCTCGAGGCTCGACGCCTCGCGGTTCCAGGGTACAGCTTTTTGCAGGATACCGTTGGAAGGGCGCTTCATTTCGAGCAAAGCCGGCTGGCCGACATCCTGCGCCAACAGCTGAGTCCGGCTCATGCGAACGCCTTGAACGATCTGCTGGACGATCAGCCTGGGCTCTACGAGATCACCCAACTCAAACGCGAGCCCAAGGACTTCAGCGCGACGGAAATCAAGCTCGAAATTGAGCGCGGCCAGCATATCCGGACGCTATACCAGCTCTCCCAAAGCGTGCTGCCTGCCCTGACCATTTCCAATGAAAGCATCAAATATTACGCCTCTCTGGTGGCGTATTATTCGGTCTTCCGCTTGAAACGGTTTGATCCCTGGGTCGCCCGTGTCTACCTGCTGTGCTTCATCCATCATCGGTATCAGCGGCATTTCGATAATCTGCTGGCCAGCTTCATTTTCTATGTCCGCAAATGGACCGATGCCACCAAATTCGCCGCCAAGGATCGAGTCTATACCCACCGGGTTGAAGCCAATCAGAACCTGCAGAAGGCGGCCCAGGTGCTTAAGCTCTTCATCGACGATCAAATCGCCGAAGACACGCCCTTCCATGAGCTGCAAGCCCGCGCTTTCCGCCTTCTCGAGCGTGAGAAGCTGGAACAGGTCGCCGATCACATCACGCCTCAAGTCGGCTTTGATGAGACGGCCTTTCAGTGGGAGCATATCGATGGTCTGAGCCTTCAGTTCAAGCGGTATTTGAGGCCCCTCTTGTCCGCGGTGGATTTCAAGGGAGCCCCCGCACAGACCCGTCTGATCGAAGGCCTAGATTTCCTGAAGACGGTCTTTGCCCAAGGCCGCCCCCTCGGGTCGTATCCGGCGGAGCAAATACCGACGGACTTCCTACCCCCCAAAACGGTCTTTGAACCTCAATTGGACGAAAAAGTACTATAAGACTTCGTCAAACGTCGGGTTTGATGTCGAGCGTCGCTGGAAGCGACGCTAAGTCCTCCATCTCCAGTGGATTCAATGGCCGGTGTTCGCCGGCCAGGATGGTATCGGCTAGGGTGAACGAGTAGTGACCGAGCACGTTCATGTGTTCGTGCCGTAACGGCGACAGCCTGGCCACGTCGTCGTCTTGAATCGGCAATGCGTTCTGCCGCAGGTGATCCAATGCGTCTTGCATGTACATTGTATTCCAGAGCACGACGGTATTGGTGACCAGGCCCAGCGCCCCGAGTTGATCCTCCTGGCCCTCCCGGTAGCGCTTACGGATTTCGCCGCGGCGGCCATGGCAAATCACGCGCGCCAGACCGTGCCGTTTTTCGGTGCGATTCAATTGCGTCAGTATGCGTCTCCGATAGCCTTCATCGCTCACAAAATTAAGCAAGTAGACGGTTTTATTGATGCGTCCCGCTTCCATGATGGCCAGCGCCAGACTGGACGGCCGTTCGCTTTTGAGCAAGGAGCGTATGAGTTCCGACGCTTGAATCGTGCCCAGTTTCAACGAACCGGCCATGCGCAGCATATCATCCCAGTGGTGCTCCATGCGCCCGGTGCTCACACAGTTGCTCGCTAATGCATCGAGGGGACCGTAATCGGCGTCTCGATCGACGCGCCAAAATCGCGTTTCACCGGCATCGGCCAAACGCGGCGAGAATTGATAGCCAAGCAGCCAGAATAAACCGAACACCAAGTCACTGGCACCCGTTGTGTCCGTCATGATTTCGGTCGGACGCAATCCCGTCTGCTGTTCCAACAAACCTTCCAGCACGTAGATGGAATCGCGCAAAGTACCGGGAATAACGATGCCGTGAAAGCCGGAAAACTGATCCGACATAAAATTGTACCAGGTAATGCCGCGGCCGCCCCTGGGAAAGTACTTGGGATTCGGTCCTGAGTGAATCGTTTTCGCCGGCGTCACAAAGCGTAGGCCATCGGCCGAAGCGACGTCGCCACCGCCCCAAAGGTTCGCTAAAGGGAGCGTTGACTGATAATCCACTAATCGAGCATTAGCCCGAACCAAGGTCTCTGCGCGCAGATAATTTTGCTTCACCCAACTTAGTCTGTGGCGCGTTAACGCAGGCACCTGGGCTTGAATCAACGGCTCCATGCCAATGTTACAGGCCTCGGCTAGCAGTACCGCACAGATGCTGACGGGAAAATCATCGACTCGTGCACGGGCTTCGCTCACGTGTGTAAACTCATCGGCGAAGGCCGTGAGCGCATTTATTTCTAACACCATTTCGGTGAGATCGACCTTCGGCAACAAGTTGCCAACCTGCTCCTTAAGCGCCGTGAGACTGGCCGGTTCCTCGATCTTGTCCAGATGGGTAATCGTCAATGTCGGGCGATCCCCAGTATCGTCAACGCGTACTGCGTCGTTGACGTCAAAATTGTTGGCGACTTTCTGGTACGTCGTGTTGAGCTGCTGGGTAAGTTTTCGGATCGCCTCTTGACCGTCGACAGGATGCCCAAGCGAGCGACATACCTGGATGCGGTGGGATTGCCATTCCGTGCCGGCGAGCAGTTTCGCACGCGGGTCACCCCAGCGATCGCTGTTGTCTACGTACACGTCGCGACGGCGCATACTGTCCTGCAATTTATCGAGAAAACACAACGTGTAGCCGCGTTTTGTCACCCGCCCTTGCTTATCGAATACCAACGGTCGCCAGGGCTTGCTGATGATCTCAAGCGGCGCATCGTCCAAGGTCTGTTTGCGCGTTGGACCAAGCTCCGTCAGGTAGTTGAGTGCGTCCATTGTGCTCGCTCCGGCCGGCGCGCTCTCGAACCGAATGTTGTTCAACAACGTCTGTAGAAACAGCCTCACCCGGCCGTACTGCTCTACCATCTCTTCATGAAAATGGTCTTCCGGGGGCCGCGCAAGTTCGTTGACGGTCGCGACGGATTGTTCGAGTTGTTGCTTTGGGACGCAGGCATAGATTGCGGCGCGCAGTTGATCATCATCCATTGCCTCATTCAGCACCAACGCACAGACCTGGGCTAGTGTTAGCGCCGATCTATCCAGGTCCTTCAATGTGCGCCATCGCTTTTCCTTTCCGAGTCGTTTGGCCTGACCGGCAATGTCAGTGATGAGCAGGTCAAGAACATCCAACGCATCATCTAGTGCGTTGATCTCAAACGCCTTCACAAATGCGACCAAGGTTCCGATCCGTTTGTCATCGGGCATCCGAGCGATCTGCCACTGAGAAAGGATACCCGCCTGTCGCGCGATGGCCTTAAACCGTACCGGCGGGACACGAGAGCAGTCGAGTTCCTGTAGTCCGAACGCTCGCAATTCACTGTAGCGTTCAACCGCGCCAATAAAAGCCGGCCCACTGATGGTCACTGGTCCCTTTCGATAACGATCAAATGGAGAGACCTGTTGATCTTCCGGAACCACAACCAGGGTATCAAGCGCCGCCTTCTGCTTCGGCGTTGGCAACAACGCCAGTCGCCTCCATAGTTGATTCGACGCTCGCTCTCGGATTTCTATGATGAGTCGTTGCAAGGTGGTCGCGCCGGGCAGTAGCACTTTGTGTTGAATGAGCCAGGCGGTGCCCATGTCGAACATTAGACTGGGGCGCTCGTTACTGATCCAAGCTCGGCTGTAGAGAAAACGACTGAGTCGAAAACGCCAGGGTGGCGTATTGAAATCCTGGTAGCCATAATGGCTCTGAATATCCGCCCGGTGGGCTAGCCGCGTGGCACGTCGATTCATGTAGTTGCCGAGACTATCGACGTTGGTGAGAGCAAGCTGAAGCGCGACGAATTGCAGAACGCTACGCGGTACTTGCGTAGGGTCGGACAGGAAGGTGCCCAAAAATCGCACGGTCGTGAGCTGCAACGCGAACCCCAAGCGATTGTAGTCACCACGGCATTTGTTGGTGAGGGCGCGGTCCGTATCGTCGAGGTGGAAATAGCGGGTCAGCTGAGTTCCATCCGGCTCGCCTGCGTAACGCCCGTACTGACGACGTTGCGCCTCGGTTAGGAATTCTGTGGGCATATCATTCTGACATGCGCAGGTACTGATAGAGCGTTTCGCGGCTGACTCCAAAGTCACGCGCGATCTGTGCTTTTTTGTCGCCGGCAGCCACGCGCGATTTCACCGTAGCAAGGTCGGCATCTGATAACGCCCGTTTTCGACCGCGGTATGCGCCGCGTTGTTTGGCCAGCGCAATGCCTTCTCGCTGTCGCTCGCGGATGAGAGCACGCTCGAATTCCGCGAATGCGCCCATCACGGACAACATCAACTTGGCCATCGGCGAATCCTCACCGGTAAACGATAGGCCTTCTTTAACAAACTCGATGCGAACGCCTTTGTCGGTTAATGTTTGAACGACACGGCGCAGATCGTCGAGGTTACGTGCGAGTCGATCCATGCTGTGAACGACAACGGTGTCGCCGTATCGAACAAATGCCATCATCCCTTCGAGCGCTTCGCGGTCGACGTCCTTGCCGGACTTCTTATCGAGGAACGTTCGATCAACGGCGACGCCTTCGAGTTGACGTTCCGCATTTTGATCCAACGTGCTCACCCGCACGTAACCGATTCGTTGTCCAG
The DNA here is from genome assembly GCA_030740295.1 of Planctomycetota bacterium. Next base: position 713 of record JASLXP010001016.1, on the reverse strand, counting down.
CCTTCGCCATCGAATATTTCCAAGAAGTGTCAGGTTAGAGTCTATGACCCACATGGATCGGCGTCAAGAATAATCGGGACGGACCCTATTCTGACACCATATAGTTGCACGGCCTGACGTCATGCTGAGGTATGCCCCAACTGGACAAGGCGAAATACGATGAACGGCAGCGGCGTGGGCGGAGACGTCCTCAATGGGACAAACTTGAGTCGCTTTCTAATGACCGGTCTAAAGATAAGCAGTCATTCAGGGGTTGACCTTAGCGCACGATATCGACCGGCCACGCCTTAGAGTACTTTTTCGTCCGGTTGAGGTGTCATCGCCATTACCGTACCTTTACTGCCATCCCATACTGATGCCGTCAATACGGAGGCGTAGAGATGGATTCAGAAGAAGTCGCGGGTAAAGTCGTTCGTTTGGTTCTCGGTGTTGCGGTCGTTGCGGTGGCGCTTCAGATCGTGTGGGGATTGCTGGGACATCTGTGGTAGCTCGGGTGTCTTATAATGGACGTTACGTCAACTCACATCCAAGGTTGATATTGATGGAAGAGCGCGAGACCGGTACGGTGAAGTGGTTTAATGAATTCAAGGGCTACGGTTTCATTGAACAGCCCAATGGCGTGGATATCTTCGTCCACCACAGTGCGATCCGGGGAGAAGGCTTTAAGACGCTGCGCGAGGGACAGCAGGTGGAGTACGAGATCGCCCAGAGTC
>JASLXP010001015.1 GCA_030740295.1 Planctomycetota bacterium | reverse complement strand
GCACGAGCGCGATCAGTGTCTCACCGGAGAAGGCGCGGGACATGCTTCAGGCCGGCGCCATCGAAGCCATGAGCCGCATCGATGAAATCGCGCCGTATCGAATCGACCCGCCATTCACCTTTCGAACGGAATACCTCGCTGCATCGACCGCCGAGGCAAAAGCTCAACAGGACGGCACTGAGCTCATCGACCCGCACACCGTTGAAATACAGGCCAGCGATCTGATTGATCTGGTGCGCAGGCGATAAGCCCACCGGAGCAGGATTCGAAATCGCTGGCTCCGCATCCATCATGAAGCACACCCTCGAATACTTAGGCGTCCGCTTTCTCGATCTGTTTTTTGGTGTCCTCGGCCCGAAGCTCAGCATGCCGATAGCCTGCGCGCTTGGCACATTGATATATCTACTCCTGGGTAAGAAACGTCAGATAGCTCTGGACAATCTGCAGCTTGCCTTCGGCGATGAGCTGACGGAACAGGACAGAAAAAGGATCGCCAAAGAAGCGTTCCAGAATCTCGTCATGAACGCCGCTGAATTCTGTCTTGCTCACAGGCTTCACGAGAAGGGCATTCTCGATGACTATGTCGAATTCAAGAACGCTGAAATATTCGATGAAGCCCTGAAGGAAAAGAGAGGCGCCATTCTAATTGGGGCCCACTACAGCAATTGGGAACTCGCGGGATACACGATCTCACTGCAGATTACGCCGGCGCATTCCGTAGTACGCACTCTGAAGAACCCGAAGGTCGACAGATGGGTGAACGGCATCCGAGAGAAGAGCGGGCAGGTGATTTTCCCCAAAGAGGGTGCCCTCAAATCGATGATCGGACTTTTTCGTGAAGGAAAGCTCCTTGTCTTCCTCCTCGATCAGCATGCCGGTGACAAAGGAATCCCAATCGATTTCTTCGGCCATCCGGCTTTCACCTTCGACAGCGTCGCCATGCTGTCGAAGCGCTTTAACGTGCCCGTCATTTTTGGATACGACCGAAGAATCGGTAACTCCTTTAAGCATGTCATGACGGTCGCGACCAGAATCGATCCGGGCGATGAATCAGTCGAGGAGTTGACCCTTCAATACACAAAACTGATCGAAGACATTATCCGTGAACAACCCGGCCCCTGGCTCTGGATGCACCGCCGATGGAAAGAATCCAATCCAAGTCGGAGAGCCAGGAAGAAGGCACGTGGCCACAGGCTGCCACCAGCCTGTTAGCCCTGGAAAAATATGGCCGATTCGGCCAAACATCCCACGACCTCCCTGTCCCCCATCCCAGCCGCGGCATTTCGTCGTGGACGCGGCCAGACCGCCCCAATAGAATCCCCATGGGGCCGGTGCACTTTGGCGAAGTGACTCATTTCAACGTTCTTCGCTAACCCTCATCAATCGGGACTTCCAATCTCGCTTTCCCCGAAGATATGGATTGGTCAGTATTCATAATCCTGGCTTGAGCAGTCTCCATTTGGTGCGGTTTAGCTGGCATAAAATCGTGCGAAAAACTGTCCTGTAAAGTTGGCTGTGTCATCTGTTCGCTTGTATCTGTTCTTGGCTTCACTCTGGGAGCTTTTGACGTGCTCTTGATTGCCTGGGGAGAAGTATCTGGTGGACCTCCTCGCGTAGGCGGGCATGCTCATCCTCGCGTACTTTGTGGGGGATTATTTGTAGTCATTTCCGCTATCGGTTATTGCATCTTCCTGGCGCACGGAAGAGCGGGAGATTAGTACCATATTTGGCATTCGAGTCCGAACGCAACGCCCTGGAACGAGGATGACTGGTCAGATCCCCCGGGCAGCATAATTCCTGTAATATCAGTTATTCCACGCGCATGGATCTTTATCAGGAGTCATCATGAAAACCTACAGCCTCTCCTCAGCCCTGTTTGCACCTGATAGGGAGCAAGACCTGATGTGGGATTCACCACAGGTTTTTGAATCCGTCGCCGCGGCGGGTTTCACAGAAACCGAAATTGTGGCGGAAGGTGACGAGTGGAAAGAGCCAGGAACTCACGATGCAGACCGAATCCGCAAAGGGCTTGAAAAGTCTGGCGTAAGACCCAGAACCATTCATACCCCTATGTCCGGGATCAACCTCACCAGCACGGTGGAAGAAATTCGAAAAGACAGTATCGCTCGCATCGCGGACAGCATGCGGCTGATGGGTGAGCTCGGCGGTGATACTGCCATCGTGCATCCTACGGGTTGGCCTGGACCGGGTGAGCCTGCTGCCAGCCTTGAGAACATGGGCCTGGCGACAGAAATTGCCCACCGCTCAGTGTGCGAACTGATCCCCGTGGCGGAGAATACCGGCGTGCGGATTGCCCTGGAGAACCTCCCCGCCGCAGGTATTCCCAGCCGGCCCCTGACCAGCATGCAGGAGTTACGAGCTTTCATCGCAGGCTTTCCATCGGACCATGTTGGTCTTTGTCTGGATACCGGGCACGCCTGCATCAGCGGCTTCGATCCGGCCGACCAGGCCCGCGTCGCTTCGGAAAGGCTCATGGCCCTGCACCTGCAGGACGTTGATGGGGAAAGAGACTGCCACTGGATTCCCGGCCAGGGAGTCATCAACTGGTCAGAATTCGGCGCCGCCCTGGAAGCCATTCAGTTCAACGGTGCACGCACTTTTGAAATCACCAATGGAGAAGATACTGCCAGGAAAGCCGCCGAGAACTGCCGCGCCATCTGCGAACGCTGGCAGAAGGAAGGGATCTCCTGACGCACATGGGTGAAGGTTTCATTGGCCCTTCGACGAAGACGTCTGCACGAGGAAATCATGAGTTCATTGATTTCGTCCGCCTTCCTGCCATCTGAGAATCCTGTCATCTTCAGGTCTATGGTGGACGCGCAATTCGGCAGGGCTGCTGCCCTTAAAATGAAAGCCCATGTATGGCAGCAGGAGCAGGGGGCGGAACACGAAGCCGTGTATGTGGCGTGTTCCTTTTGAGGGCTTCAACAGAATTCGCCGGAAGTTGCGGTAGACCCATCGGATGCTCTTCGCCAGTTCTTCTTCCAGGTCGCGATTCAGAAAGCGGATGGCTGCGATCAAATCGTCAATCATGTAAAGCGTAAAGGCTAACTGATAGCCCGGCCGGGAAGGATTTCCCTGCTCCGGATATGGCGCATGCCAGGGAGTGCCGAGATAGCTGCCGTCACCGAGAGCGAAGTGACTAAGGTTGTAGTCGAGCCCGCGCTCGATGGCCTGAACGAACTCCGGTGTTTCCCGAAACTCCGCGAAATCGAGGAGCGGCAGCATCTCCGACATGGCATGAAGGTGGTAGCCTTCCTCACCAGCCCACCGGTCGGTAGCATAGGTCCAGAAACCATTGGGCTCCTGTCTGGAGATGACGTTTTCCATGAGGTCTCGCTTGCCGATATCCATCAGGTTGCTGTCGTCAAATGCATAGCCGCAGACCCAGCAGGCGGTCGCCCCGGCAGTGTGGAAGTTTGTGGTCGAGATATCGACATCGCCGGTCCGCTGGTTCTCGAACCAGAGCCGGAGGTCGTGAAACTGCGGGCGGGCCAAGGGCCACTGTTCTTCATGGCGCGGCGGCCGAAACTCCCAGTTGTTCCATAAATGGTAATGCGGGCGCAAGTAATTCTGACGGCGCAGCAGTGTCGATGCGTAATGCGCGCTGAGCGCCTCCCGGCCCACCAGCAGGCAGCCCTCGTAATCGGGCTGAGTAAGGGCCCTCGAACGCTGCAGGTGCTGCAGCTCCAGCGAATGGTAATAGATCGGCTTACCGGTCAAGACATAAAGAACCGCATCGATGTCCGGATCGCCGGGCGGCAGTACGTCTGCCAGTACGTGATGGGGATGCAATGAGGATGAAGAGACGGTCTTGGGCCGGGCTGGCAGTTTCTGCTGCCGAATCTTCTCGAGATCGACAGGGAGCTCGTAAAGCTCCGAGGCACTCCAGAGAATTCCGGCCGGCTGAGCGGCGCGTTTTCGTCCGGCAAGAAGTGTCGCTTTCCAGTCAGGCTTCCATTCCTTCAGCCGGTTCTTGCGGAGCCGGCGCGCCACTCGCAGTACAGGGCCTTTAAGGGGTGTCTCGACCACTTGCCTGCGAGTTTCGCTGTCCCACATCTGGTAGAGGATGTAGCCATTGGCGCCGCCTTCGGAACCGGGGCAGTAACGCTGCACGCCGAATCGCATGGCGTCCAGGAGATCGCGCCGGCTACCGGCCTCATAGAACCAGAAGCGCAAGCCTAACCGATACTCGCCCCGTGGAAGTGCAAAATGACAGGAATGATACCGTCGCCGAATCCACACATCCTCAGCCGACATCAGGAATCCGTGATGCTTGATTCCCAGGTACCAAGTCATCCCTTCGCCAAGCACGACTTCACTGGTGCTGCCTGAGTTGACGTGCTCGAGCGTCAGCACGAGGCGAGCGCCGAGGTTTCCTTCCGGGTTGCAGACGTAACAGGGCTGCGGCCCGGAAAACTCCTTCAGCCGAAAGTGAATCACTACCTCGCCTGACTCCCTGGCCTCACCTCTGAGATCGAATTCGAGATGATGGCCAATGTCCGATTCCCACGAAGCCGACCAGCGTTGGAGACCTTTTAGCGCCTGAGTCTTTATCATGTGATTTGCGAATCAGAACGGAGAAGAAGCTTCCAACGAATTGACCCTGACCGCGCCACCAGATGCGGGCCGGAAGACAAAGCCCTGGAGTGGCATCAATAATAATGAACGCAGCGCGGGACTCAGTATTCGTTTGAGCGGCGGCCCGCCGGACTCTACAGCAGTGCCGAAATTCTCGTACAGCCATCCCACCGAATCCGATATCTGCCGCGACCAGTCCTGACCCAGAAACCGTGAAGCCGCGGCCATGGCTTCAATCGCGTAGAGTGTGAAGGCAACTCTGTAACCGAGGTGGTATGGATCATCCGGCAGCGTTTCTTCAGAGTGCCATGGGAATCCGAGATACGAGCCATCGCCCTGCTCAAGATTGGATTCCTGGTATTCCATGATGCGGACCTCGCCGAATGGATCGGCGCCGCGAAAGCCATGGAGCATCTCCGTCAGCAGCGGGCGTAAATGCGACGCATCAAAAAGCGTGAACGCAAGCTCAACGTCGTAGGTGCCAGGCGAAAGGGTCAATCCCGCACTGAATCCCCTTTGGGGCGGAACCCAGATATCCTCATCAACCATCAGGTATCCCCCATACCTGACACCGAGCGCGAGTTGAATCGGATGAGTCGCGAGTCCCTTCTCGTGAGTTACTCCCGATTCCTGATTCACAAACCTGATATCCAGACGCGACTGGAAATATTCGTCCCCGGTGATGAAGGCGGGTTGGGGGCCTGACCACTCGAGAAGATTGCCTTCTAACAGGAGCCCATCCTCTCCGGAACGGCAGTCGAAACGAAAAGAACCCTGGTGCTCGCCGGAAGACCAGTCGGCAAGCCATTTCTGTTTCAGCGGCGCGCTGGACATTTCATTGGTAAGTCGCGTAAGACCCACAGGCCTGGAGACCTGTGCTACGCGGTTCGCGGAACGGGCGTAGCACAACTCTCGGGCAAGCGAATGGTGGCAACTACTTTTTCTTCGGGAGTTCAGTCCGGGCGAGTTGGTAGATCTCAAACTTGCCTCGACGCTGGCGAATATCAAAGACAGACAGACGGCCGTCGTAACCCATTACGTATGCCGTCTTCAGGCCGTCCAATGCAAGGCCCGTAGCGATGATGTATCGAAAGTCAGTTCCCTTTCTTTCCCACGTGCTGAATTGGGCGGTGACCCTGGGTTTTGGAATGTCACTCCAGTCCAGGATGTAGAGCCCGCCCTCTGTCTGCGCGGTGACGACGAAATCGCCGGATCTCAAAGCCTCCTGCGGATAACGGAAGAAGAAGAGATCGAGGGTGGTACATTCGCCGAGTGCCTTCGGTTCGTTGATATCCGAGAAATCGATCGAGGCGAAATACTCTTTGCTCAAAATCATGGCATAAGGGGG
>JASLXP010001014.1 GCA_030740295.1 Planctomycetota bacterium | reverse complement strand
GACGTTTGAAGCGTGCCAGACAGGCAGCTCTGCGGCCCGGCCGAGCGAGGCAAGGTACATGAAATTGAATCCGTACGGGCCAATGTTGTAGCCATCGATGCATTCATTCTTTAAAGCATTGAGGATCAACTCCGGCTGATGAAGGTGAGGGCAGAGCGGGATGTCTGTGCAGTCCTGCAGTTCCTTGTACTGTTCCCAGTCTTTGGGAAGCGGGTCTTCCATCAGAACGTCGAACGGCTCAAGCTGTTTCAGCAGACGCTTCATGTTCTCGATGTCCTGAAAACCTCTCATGCAGTCCAGAACCAGGTGCAGATCTGGGGCAACCGCGGCGATGGCCTCGATGCGCGTCAGGGTGTCGTCCTCTTCGGGCACTTTCATTTTCAGGCCTTTGAAACCCTCTTCTACGGCCTGCTGGGCGATGGCCGCGGCATCCGCGGGTGTCGTAAGTCCCATCCAGTAATCGACGAGAATGCGATCCTGACACTTGCCGCCGAACAACCACCAGATTGGTTTGCCGACGATCTTGCCTATCAGATCGAGCATGGCGATATCCCATGAATCACCCACTCCCTGCTCGGGCAACAGCCTTGGGTCATACGACATCGGGTCAGTGCCGATAATCTCTTCAGGACGTGAATACGTATCTCGAACCGAAGGATGCGACGACCCTATTCCGACCAGCCCCTCGTCCGTGTGAATGCGCAGGATGTGTGTGTAGCGGCTGTAAAGCCGTCGAAAGTCATCGTTCTCAATACTGTCGCTGACAGCCCTTGGATGTTTCATCGGAACGACGACGCGATCTACCTGGAGATGTGTGATTTTCATATGTCAGAGATGGGATAGTGGAAGAGTGGAAGAATGGAGCGGCTTTGCTGTCCGTGGTAAACCTCTCGCTCGCAGGCGTCAAGCACGAGCCAGATGACTCCTTACGTTGCTTTGGGATGGACCGCTGTAGCCGGGCAGCTTGTGGTGTTGAGGTATGTTTGTCACAGGGGAGGATGAGCTCTTTGTATTTCGCCTTGACCGGCCATCTGGGAGTTGTCGGTAGAGGTTTTCGTTCCGATGACGTAGAGCGAGACCTGGAAGAGAATCAGAAAGGTGACCGGAGCCACACTGATACCGCTGAGCTGACACGCGCCTACTCCCAGATAGATTTTTTTGTAAGAAACTGGCGAAAAATGACAGTATCGAACAATGAATACAGTAACGGAAATTGCCCTCGAAAGATCACAACACGGCTTATTTACCCGCCCGGAGGTCAACTGTTGGGTAGGCGGAAGCCCTGCGCGCCAACACAGCATGCTCAAGCGTGCCCTGGCGGCGGGCGAAGTGCTGCGGATTCGTCGTGGTCTCTACTGTCTGGCCAACCGCCTTCTCTCGAGCGACTGCGCGAGAAGATTGAATCGGTGAACTGGGAACAGGCTCGCAGGGATGTTCTTCGCTTCGTTAAAACGATAGAACGCCCCTCACTCGATCTCTGGTCGGAAGAGTTCTTCATGGGGCAATGCGAGAAGCTCTGAAGACCAAGCCTGCATCGGTGGCAGTCATCTCAAGTGATCGGAGGGCGCCGGGCTGGTCTTGGCGAGATAGTCCGTCATCAGGCAGCCAATTGCCGCGGAATTTGAAGGCCTTCTATGGCGCAGGCATCCTTGCCTGTGGAATAGCACAGCCTACCATCCTTTGCATTTCTGCAGGAAGGGATTCTTGCCAACGGTACTGTCAGAGATTCTACATGAGTCACTTCTCCATTTCAGTCCTGTTTCTGTTTGGTCCCTTGCCCTTGATGGCCGAAGAGGCTGCCAAAACCATTCTGGTGGTGAACAAGGGAGTCGGGGGACACACATCAAAGGACGGGCTGGCGCGCTTTGAGCGTGATGTGATCGAAGTGAAGCCGGATCATCTGATCCTCTACTTTGGGATCAACGATGCCTGCAATTCGGGGAAACTCGTGCCGGTCGAGCGATTCAGCCGAAACATGCAGACGATGATCGATCGGTCTCCGACCCGGAGCATCATTCTGGTAACGCCCAACCCGGTGATGAGCGATTACCTTGCGCTGCGCCATCCGAAGCATCCATTCAAAGCTGACTTTCAGTCACATCTCGACAATTACGACGCTGCCATTCGAGAACTGGCCAGCAAAAATAAGATTCCCATTGCCGATCTCCGGAAGCTTATGGACGAAAACGGTGGTGCAGCGAAGACCCGCGGCAGCCTGATTCGGAATGAAGCGAATCGGGGCGGAAAAGATGGTGTACACCTGACGACCGATGGTTATCGGTTGATGGCCGGTCTCTTTGAGCCGCTCTTAAAGGACAGAATCAAAGCCGGCGAGATCGTCGTCTGTTTAGGTGACAGCATCACCTTTGGAGCGCACGTCCGCGGTGCCGGGACCATTGCAGGTGATACTTATCCCGCATGGCTGTCGGTCATTCTGAACCGGATGATCGGGGCGAGCGATCTGAAAGAACCCCCGGCGCCTCCCAGACCGGCGTCGGGAGTCCAGGTCTTCAACGGCGAATTCGAGCTCTGCTCCGACCGAGCCCACGCGGACGGCTGGAATTTGTGGCGCATTCCCGGAAGGCAGCAGGGCGAATCCAAGTTGCTCCGCAATTCTCCCGACGCACAATCCGGAAAGAATTACCTGTCGATAGCCAACACGAACGAGAAAGCTCCGGCATTCCTTCTGGCACGGCGCGTTCGCCTCAAGACTCGCTGGCCATATCGGTTGACCTTCTGGCTGCGCGGAACGGGTAAAGTCAGACCGCTGATCAACCAGGTGAAGAATCGCAAGGCCATACCCGCCTTCCCGGCGGCAAAAGACAATCCCTGGCGTCAGGCGACAGTAGCGTGGACCAAACACACATTGGACTACGAACCCAGTGAAGGCATCACGCATATCGGCGTCTGCTTTCGAGTCATTGGGAGAGTCGACTTTGATGGAATAACTTTGCACCCAATCAGAACACCTCAGGCGTCCAGTGGACAACCGAAGTTGAAGGGAGAGACACTCAAACTGAGCGGCGCCCATATCTCGCTGGAGATGTTCCCACCGGAGAACGGCTGCGGGATTTATCGGTTGAGGAATTCAAGAGGTTATGAATTCATCACCAGGCCAAACGGGGCGTTGTGGCAGATAGAGCTGAGACGCCTCCCG
>JASLXP010001013.1 GCA_030740295.1 Planctomycetota bacterium | reverse complement strand
GGTCGCTCCGGTGCACGGCCAGAGGCGGTCAGGATGGCATGGGCGCCGTGCAAATCATCATGTACGAAAAACCGGACCGGCGCCCCATTGTTGTCGGTGGTTGGAGCAAGGCCGAGAACATTGGCGGAGGCGGCGACTATTGTGTCTATCTCGACATTATCTACGAGGACGGCGGCCCATGGTGGGCCAAGACCAGCCGTTGGAGACGGGGAACTCACGACTGGGAATACAACGCTGAAATCTTCTACCCACGAAAGCCGGTCCGGGAAATCCGAGCCTACGTCTTCATCCGGCGGACCAAGGGCACCGCCTGGTTCGATGATGTCAAGGTCTGTCGCGGTGGGCTGCACGTGACTGGAGTTCGGGTCGGCTCCGACTACCCAAGGTCGAGGCATGGTGTCTGGGTCCGCGCAGGCCTCACAAAAAGGGCTGAATGGGAGTGCATGCTCAGGGCTGCAGCAGGAAATGTCCTTGCATCATCGAGCGGGAAAGGCAATAAGATTGCCTGGGTCTGGCCCGGCAGAGAAGGGGCCGTGCCGAAAACAGTCACGATCACGGGCAAAACTTCAGGAGGCGAAACGGTGAAATTCGATGCCAACGTTGAAGGGCCAGCGTCGCGCGAGAATCCGGTTGTTGACGGATATGCCGTGTGGCAACGGAATTCGATGGCCAAGGTCTACCCAACCGAATTCCCTGAGACGATCGCTCCTTCGCCTGAGGCCAGTCTCTCCCTTGCCAGAAACGAGCGGGAGGGAATGCAGGTCGCCATCACGCCTTCAGACTCGCTTACTCTGAAAGATGTGCGGATCGAGGTCGGCCAATTCTCAAACGAGAACGGTGACGTACTTCCAGCGGAGTTGGTCGAGTGGCACGTGGTCGGTTACATCCGGGTGGAGACGCCTTCCGGTCACCCTCTGGCGCCCGCGGAGCCATCCTGGTGCCCGGACGTCTTGCTCCCCGGCAGGCCCTTCGATGTACCGGGCGGAAGGACTCAGACAGTATGGCTGAATTTCTTCGCGCCCGACGAGGTCCAACCCGGAGCATATCGCGGAAAGGTAACGATCCGGCCGGCGAACGCCGAGCCCACGGATCTCCGATTGAAGGTCCAGATCTGGAATTTCTCATTGCCCCGCTCGCCGCGAATGAAGACAGCATTCGCCATCATGGATGGTTTCACTCGGCAGACCTACGGCAAGGTCACGCCCGAAATGAGGCGCAAAGGCATCGACCTCATGCTCGACCACAGGCTGAATCCGGATGACATCTCCCGCACTGAACCGCCCCGTATCGAGGATCTGCTCTACGCCCGCGAGCGCGGCATGAACACGTTCAACATTCTCAATCTGGTCCCGAAACCTGAAGGCAATCCCCCCTGGGTCTGCCTGGCGTCGCTGAAAGATTACGGCCCGAACTTCAACCAGGAGCTGGAGGCCCGAATCAAAGACACCATGGATGAGCTGCGCAAGCATGGCCTCTCGAAGATGGCCTACTTTTATGGTTTCGACGAGCGCCGCGAAGAATACGACGACCTCATCAAAGGGATCTGCAAATTTCTCAAGGAGCGCTACCCCGAGGTCAGCACCTTCACCACCGCGGGCTACATGTATCACAAGCGCGAGAAGACGCCGCCCGGCTACCGGGATTACATGGACTGGTATTGCCCGTTGACCTCGGTGTACAAACCGGAGCTTTCGGAGAAACTTCGAGCCCTCGGGAAACAGGTGTGGTGGTATGTATGCTGCGGCCCCCAATATCCCCACGCCAACTTTTCATCCATGGACTATCCGACGATAGAGGGCCGGCTCCTTTCGTGGATGACCTGGTCCTTCAAGGCCGATGGGCTCCTCTTCTGGCACGTGAACTACTGGGGCGACAACAAGATCATCGACTGGCAGGAGCCCTACCTCGACTGGAAGCCGACATGCATCCATGGGATGACCGGCGACGGTGTCCTGACGTATCCGACCCCTGACGGCCCCGTCAGTTCCATCCGCCTTGAAAGCGTCCGCGATGGTATTGAGGATTACGACTACCTCTGCCTCCTTGCCGATCTGAAGGGTAGGGAAGCAGCGGCGAAATACACGAGCCGGCTGGTCAGGAGTATGACGGAATACTCACGCAAGCCGGACGATCTCCATAAAGCACGTGAGGAGATCGCGGCCGAGATTGAGGGCGCAGAATGACGCGCCGCTACATCGTGGTCCAGAAAAGACCTCATTCTTCAGACCCAGCCATCTGTTGAGCTATGAGGAGGTCCATTTCGCTTTTATGGTCTTCATAGAATGCCATGCACTCATAGACTTGAGCTCTGGTTAATGAAGGAAGGCTCCTCACCACATCATCAATCGAGGCACCATTCAGAATCATGCCGGCTACGTCGTGGACACCAATTCTAGTGCTCTCGACGATCGGTCTTCCGGATCTGACACCTTCGATGGCTGTAATGTACCGATAACTTTGTTTCAGCATCATGAATCTCCAGGCTTCAAGAACTGAAGCGATTCTACAGGCTGCTGCGGCTGAATCCCATATTCTATGATGCCGGTGATGCCGGTGATGCCGGTCTACAAAGGTCTTATTCTTTCCTGCAGTGCGACCACCTTTTGGAGTACCCGAAAACTGGAGAAAGCATGAGCAGAAAAATCTGGTTCAACCATCCCGCGTCAGAATGGATGAACGGTCTTCCCATCGGAACCGGCCGGCTGGCGGCCATGGTCATGGGGGACCCGGAGACTGAACGCATTGCTCTCAACCATGAGTGGCTATGGCGAGCGACAGACCGGGACCGGGATACAGAGGGGAGGTCACATCTCTTGCCCGAAGTGAGAGACCTGCTCCTGACGGGGGATTACGAGAATGGGACGATCAAAGGAAACGATGCCTTCGGAGGCGCCGGCGGCATGAGCGGCCAGCCCAATCGGGTCAGTCCTTACCAGCCTGCAGGCGACCTGTTCTTCCGAATCGACCACGGCGAACCGACCGACTATCGACGTGAGCTTGACCTCAGCAGCGGATTGGTTTCGGTCACCTACGAGGCCAGCGGGAATCGGTTTCAAAGACACTGCGTCGCCCACTTCGCTCATGACCTGCTGCTGATTCGCCTTGTCGCCGAGAGGCCCTTCGGAGGGGAAATCTGGCTAGATCGGACGAAAGACCCGGAATGCTCTATTTCGTTCGAGACGTCCCCTGACCTCATCGTCATGGCAGGCGAATTTATCGAGGGCCTGCAGTTTCGCGTCGAAGTCGAAGTGCGCCATCGGGGCGGCACACTGCGATGCGACGGCAACCGTGTTGTCGTCTCCGATGCCAGCGAGATCATCCTGGCAGTCAACATCGGAACTTCGGCCACGGGACATGAGCCTTTGCAGGAATGCGCAAAGTGCCGGCTACCTCAGAGTGACTGGAATGACCTTCTGAACAGCCATGCCGAAGCCTACGCTGGCCATTATGGTGGCCTGATTCTGGAAATCGAAGCCGAGGAGCCGGACTTGCCCACTGACGAGCGCCTGGCCGCCGCTCTATCCGGAGAGATGGATCCGATTCTACCGTTGCTCTACTTCAATCTTGGCCGGTACTTGCTGCTTGCCTCGACCGCGAACGGCGAGCTTCCACCGAACCTGCAGGGCAAGTGGAATGAAGACCTCAATCCGCCGTGGGACTGCGATTACCATCACGATGTCAATCTCCAGATGAACTACTGGCCAGCGGAAGCCGGACACCTCCAGGCGAGCACGGAAGTGTTGTTCCAGCACATTGAGCGATTCGTGCCCCACGCTCGGAAGGTCGCCAGGGACCTCTACGACTGCGATGGCGTCTACTTCCCACTTCAGACGGATCCGTGGGGCCGAGCGACGCCGGAATCCTACGGATGGGCAGTCTGGATCGGCGCCGCGGCCTGGCTTGCGCAGCACATGTGGTGGCATTACGAATTCGGCCAGGACGAACAGTTCCTTGAAAGCCGCGCCTATCCCTTCCTCAAAGAAGTCGCGGCCTTCTACGAATCTTACCTTCTTGAGGACGATGACGGCGTTCTGCAAGTCGTGCCTTCGCAGTCGCCAGAGAACCGGTTCGCTGGCGGAGGCAATTTGCCGGTCACGCTCTGCGTTTCGGCGACCATGGATATTCAACTGATCCAGGATTGCCTGGGGCATACCATTCGGGCGTCAGAGATTCTGGACGTTGATGACGATCGAAGGATCGCATGGCGCTCGATCCTCGAACGGTTGCCGCAGGCCAAGATCGGCAGCCATGGCCAGCTTCTGGAATGGAACGAGGATTTCGAAGAAGTCGAGCCAGGTCATCGGCATCTCTCACACCTGTTCGGGCTTTTTCCGGGCGACTTAATCAGCCCGGAACGTAATCCGGCGCTCTGGCAAGCTGCGCGAGTTTCTCTGGAGCGACGCCTTGCAGAGGGCTGCGGTCAGTGCGGATGGACCCGGGCGTGGGCGTCGTGTCTCTTTGCCCGCCTGGGTGACGCTGACCAGGCATGGGAGCACCTCGTCCACCTGATCACGGACTTCTCGACCGAGAGTCTTCTCGATCTGCATCCTCCGCGCATCTTTCAAATCGAGGGCAACTTCGGAGGCACTTCAGCAGTTCTCGAAATGCTCCTCCAGAGCTATCACGAGGAGCTTCATTTCCTCCCCGCCCTGCCTGGCGCGTGGTCCTCTGGTGAGGTCCGGGGAATCCGGGCGCGTGGCGGTTACACCATTAATATGAATTGGACGGACGGCGCTTTGGTTGTCGCCGAGGTGACTCGTCTGAAGGATGGGACATGCAAAATAAAAGCTGGAGATTCCCGCTACGAGGTGCGGGACGCCGGTGGTGATGACATCCCGTGCACTGAGGTCGGGTCCTTGATTATCTTCGACGTCAAGGCAGGGGAGACGGTTTCCGTACGACAGGTCAGATGACCAGGAATCTCGCGTTCAACAGAAGATGTGACCTTTCCGTTTCCCATAACCGAAAAAAGTAGCGCAGATGACAGAGCGAAGATTCCTGAGCCCGAGCGTGTCGGCGTTGGCGGTCGCGGCCATCGGAGTGGCCGCATCGGCACCGGTTTCGTTTCATGCCCCCATCCGTCTCATCCATTGACCAGCCCAATGGCCGTATCCGCCAGGACGTCGCCTGCCGTTGGACCCATGCGGTATCCGAAGCCGAACGTCGTCTCGTACCCGCCGCGGCTGTATGCCTCCTGGGTTGCCACGTATCCGACCATTCCGTTGGCGTGTCCGACCACGAGAGTCTTGCACGGGTGCGTTTCCTCTTTGATGCGCAGACCGTGCTCGACGAAATACTCCGCCGGGATTCCGATGAAGCGAACGTTGCCTATCCCCAGCATCTGGACCTCTGCCGGTTGCGTGCCTCTTTCTTTGATGCGATCCAGGAGCGCGGGCATGGAACGGTCGTAGGCTTCGGGATCGGAAAACCTCTGGGCGCCGCGGGCAGTTCCGGAGATGTTCTCGCTGGTCGTCTCTCTGTAGGGAAGTTGGACCGTTGCCGATCCCGCGCAGAGGGGCAGATCGCTGCCGTATTCCATCTCCTCCATCGCACGGTAAGCATCTTCGGCCAGTTTTCCGCCAATCTCCTCCATGGTCGGGCTCTGTCCCAGCACGGGATTGCCGGGGCTGATGTTGCCTGAAGCGCCGTTCAGGAAGACCGATGACGGACATCCCTTCTCTTCCATGCTCTTCGAGAATGCGCCGGGAAAGCCAGCCGTGGCGCCAACGCCTCCCCCGTGATGCACAGGATGGCAAGTGAAATTGACGACTGCTCCAAGCAAGTCCCCACCGGTACTGCGTGCGGCCAGGACACCGACTTCCGGATCGATGGGGCCTTCCGTATAAAGTGCGTCCGGATGACTGAAACCGGCGCCGTGGGTTATGGTCGTGCCGTCGCGCAGAACGGTACGCCGGTTATGCGAAAGCGTGAATTCGAAGACGCGATTGAATCCGACTTCCGCGGCTTCGAGCCTCCCCAAAGCCTCGCCAAAGGCATCTACGACCTTTTCGACCATCGTCTCGATGTACTCATCGTCTCTACGCGCGTCCCCGCAATTGGCAACGGCCGGCCCGGCGTGATTGTGCGTCGCCACCACCATGACATTTGAGCCCGGAAAGTTGTACCTTTCCTGCACCTTTCTCCGAATCTGGTCCGTCTGCGTCCACCGGACGCTCAGCGTGTCGAGTTGGACCAGGCCGATACGGTCGTCCCCGTTTTCAAAGACTGCAATCCGGGCAAAGAGCGGGTCCATTATTTCTTCGATCTTGAGTTCTATGATCCAGCCAATTTTTTGCGTGCCCAAAGGCGGAGTGATTTCAGTCGCAGCAAAGCCGGCTTGCATGGGTGATGCTCCTGTGTCGCTGTGTCAGACTTGCGGAACGTCAAGAGGTCTGAGTTCCAGGCACAGTGTGTATACTGGACTTAAGAGCCAACTTCCAGAACCCTGAAACTGAACGAGTCCAACCCAGCTTTCATCACGTCCGTTCTCATTCTCGTTATCCTGTCGGCACATTCCGCCCCGGTCGCATCGTCTCTGAATTTCCTGTCCAGGACTATCCGGTATGCACTGCTTCATATCGTTGGTGAGTTTGCTTGCCTGCTCGCAGGCCGAGCCTGTCACACTTATTGGTGACGGGAGCTGCAGAATAGCCATCTGCGTGCCCTCGCGAATCATGGCTCCTGACGATCCGTCGATTCGCGTTGACCCGCCAAGACGTCCCAAAGTCATTCCGGAGTATCATCGGCGAATGCTGCGGGCATCGGTGAAAGATCTGTCGCGGTGTCTGAAAAAGATGTCAGGTCTGGAAGTCGAAATCATCGCCGGCAGCAAATCGGCCGGCGAGGGGCGGATCCCGATACTTGTTGGTGAGTTCGCCCATGATGCCTTCGGCCCACCAGGGAAGACTTATCCATACAGACAGGGATTTCGCGTGGTGGTGTCGGAAAAAGCCATAGGTCTTCTCGGCGAATCTGACCTTGCGACGAGCTATGCCGTCTATGAAGTGCTCGACCGCCTCGGATGCCGTTGGTTCATGCCGTCAGAGATGGGCGAAGTGATCCCTGAGCTGAAGACAGTTGCTTTGCCGGCCATGGATTTTTCTTCAACACCGGGCACCTATTACAGGGGCATCTGGCAGGCAGATGAAGACTATAAGCGTCGCAACCGGATGGGCGGCATGGTGCTGGCGGCCAGCCATGCGTTAGGCTCCTACCTGAAGAAGAAGGATCTGAAAGACCACCAGGACTGGCGGGCAATCGTCAACGGTAAGCCGGCGCGGGAGCGGCTCAAGTGGTCGAGGCCGGAAGTCGCCGAGGCCATCGCAAATAAGATATTTGAATACAGAGAAAAGATGGGGATCACCTCTGCCTCCCTTTCTCCCGAAGATGGTTTTGGGTTTGACGAGTCCGAAGATCCGAAGATTGATGCTGACGATTTTGACCCCGTTCACAACAGGATTTCGATCACCGACCGACTGATGGTGATCTGCAATCGCGTCGCGAAGCGAGTGACGAAGAAATACCCCGACATGCTCTTCGGCGTTATCGCCTACGTCTATTACGGCCGCGCTCCCGTTCGTGAAAAGCTGCACCCTAATATCGTTCCAGTCATTGCCCCGATCACATACACCCGCTGCCATCCCATCACCGACGACCGCGATCCCAACAACAAGGCATTGAGAAACGCCATCATCGGCTGGGGCAAAGCCGCACGTATGACAGGCATGTACTGGTTTGGATGGAACCTGGCGGAAATGACCGCGCCCAATCCAATGATCACCAAATGGAGCACGGACATCCCCTTTCTTTTGAAGAACGGCTGCAAATTTTTTCAGCCCGAAACGTCTTCCACATTTGAGAGCACGTTGCACGCGCTCTACCTCGGGCCAAAGCTGGCCTTTAACCCCGCACTCGATCCCAAAGCCATCGTCGACGACATCAACAGCCGCTTCTATGATGAAGCGGCAGAACAAATGGCCGCCTATTGGGAATACGTGGACCGGATCTGGGTCGATACCCCCGAGTTTTCCGGGGCCGGCTTTGGTCACGCACGGCGCTTCACACCCGAACGAATGAAGAAGATGCGAGAGCTCATGAACAAGGCAAAGCGCGCGGCACGAACGCCGCAAGTCAAAGCGCGCATCGGGCTCGCCGACGAGTCACTCTTCCTTCTTGAGCAGTACATGAAGATGCGCTGGGATCTAAATGACGGTAGATGGGCCAGGCTGCACTATGACGCGGAGCGATGGATCGGGCGCACCCACGCGATGGCTGAGCGTCATCGTGCGCAGTATGCCTTTTCAACGAGACAATACGGCGCAGGAGGGATATGGGGCAGCAACGACGGAGTGGACAATTTTGTCTCGCTGACCAAGGCCACCTACGACGACGCCTCCCGCGTGGCCGGGCACTACGAAATCCTCACCGCGAAACCGCTCAGAGAATGGCGGGCCAGGGCAGACATGAAGAAAGAGGGTGAAGCAAAGGGATGGGCGAAGCCTGGCTTCGATGATTCGTCATGGAAGACCACAGACGTCGGATCCGAAACCTGGTCAACCATGGGCTACCACAATTATTTCGGCCGCATGTGGTATCGCACAAAAGTCACGATAGCTGCCGCACGCGATGGCAAGAGAACTTATTTCTGGCTGGGTTCAACCGACGGAAGCACGAAAGTCTTCATCAATGGAAAGCCGGTACCCTACGTAGATCTGAAAGGCAAGAAGCGGGAAACATTTGATGGCTTCTGCCGGCCGGCATCATTCAACATCACCGGCCTGTTCTTACCGGACAAAGAAAACACCATCACCCTCCGATGCGACCGGACCGCCCTGAACGAAATCGGCACCGGCGGTCTGCTGAATCCCGCGGCGCTCTATCGTGACCGGCTCTGACTTCGACTAATTAATTGCTAACGCTTCGCCGACATGCACCATTTGAGGCTGAACCTGGCGAGGGTTATCCGGGTGTAGTTGTCTGACTCATATAAGCAGAGGATTTTGGAATCCGAGGTCACTGCGAGATCGGAGTACGCTGCCGAGCCTTCGCAGATGAGTCTGGATACGGGCCATGTCTGGCCGCCATCACTGCTGATGCTGATCGTCAGATGGCATCGTTGCTCGGTATTCGCCGGAGCGGCCAGAAGGATGATGTCCTGCTGGGGAAGGTCGGGATTCTGAAGACTGATGATGCTGCCCTGGCAGGACAACTCCGGAAGCGAAGGTGCATGCTCAACGGGAGACCAGGATTCCCCGCCATCATCGCTGATGCTGAATGCCCGCTGCTTCTTGCGGTGCCGGCTGCGGGCGTTCATGTAAAGCGTTCCTCCCGCCAGCTCGACGACTTCACATTCGTCGCAGACATCTTTGTCCAGGATGCTGCCGTGTTTCCAGGTTCCCCCGCCATCATCGCTGTAGAAAACAAAAGAAGCCTGCACCTCACCGTGCATCCTTGCGTCGTCCCCGACCCAGCAGGGGACAATCAGCCTTCCGTTCTGCATCCGGATACCGTGCCCGGGGCCTGTGCCAATGTAAGTCCAACCGGTAGGCATGACCTGATCGGTAATTTCGACAGGCGCTGACCAGTTGTCTCCATCATCGGTGGATTTCATGACCAGAACCTGCCGGTTGTTCCGGCAGAATGTCAGCAAAACTGTCGGTCCTTCAGGGACGAGGATGAGGCACGGATTCCCGACGGTGTCGCCTTCGCCTTCGAGCAGGACTTCCATCATCGACCAGGTCCGCCCACCGTCGCCGCTTCTTTTCATGACGAGGTCGATGTCGCCGTCATCAGCAAGGCTGTCTCTTCTGCCTTCGCAAACGGCAATCACCCGGCCTTCCCCCACGGAGAGAAGCGCAGGGATGCGATAGGAGTGGTAATTGTTTTCGCCCGAACGAAACAGGCACTGTTCATCGAAATGGGATGCCCGATCAAGATTATCCGCTTGATAGTCCATTAAAAATCTCCCTAAATGTGACCCATAGGCTACTGAATAAGAGTTCACGTTTCGCGATCAAAGCGATTTTTTTGAGAATAGAACTTCGAGTTACAGGTCTTCGAAGCCGGAGTTGGAGTAACGGCTTCAGCCGGGTCTTCGGAGCTACTCTCACGCCAAGGCCCGGCTGAAGCCGTTACGATTCAAATTCAGAAATCCGCGAGATACCTGGCGCGTTCCCGCATGAAGCAATGGGGATCGAGATCTTTGAAGACGTCGAGGCCCTGGCCATAGCTGACCGCCAGGCACCCGCCGCAGACGTCTCGCAGCCGGCAGAAGCGACACTTGCTGCAGCCTTTCCGGTACTGCTTCGCTTCCGCCGATTCATAAACGCCTTCGATGCCCAGTTCCACTGCGTCCCCGATGAATGAAGGCAGTTTTCGGCAGGCATGCGCCTCTCCATCAGGCAGGACCGCAATGAAATTGAATGCAGCGCCACATCCAAAGCCGGTGCAGCCACCTGTTGGTGACCGCTTGAAATGGTACCGGAAGATATTGAAAAGGCCGTCCTTGAATCCCAGCACCGGATTGGTGCGAGATGCAATGGTGTACTTTTTCATAAAGTCCACATATTCGTCACGCGTGGGGAGCTCCAGGTCTGAGCCCTCTCCGACCTGTGCAAGGCGATTGAAAGTAAAACGGTCAGCCAGTCCCTGGAGCATCTCACCAAGCGGAATGACTTGGTCCAAATTGCGCCTGGTCAGGGTCAGCATGACATTTGCCCGAACTCCCGCGTTCCGCAGGATGCTCAGGAATTCAACCGCACGTTGGAAGTGGCCCGGACCTCGTATTTCATCGTTGTGATCTTCAAGCCCTTCGAGGCTGACCTGGTAGTAGGTCGGTTTTTGAATCTCGACGATCCTGGATACGATCTGCTCCGGCACAGGATTGCCCAGGACCGATGTCGTGAATCCTCTTTCAGCAACAGCCTGATACAGTTCCCAGAAATACGGATATAGGATTGGATTTCCGCCGGTAAGACAGACGTTCCCGGAAATCTCTCGCTTCCGGCAAAACGATTCCAGACTGTGGACGATCCCGATTGCATCAGCCAGATCCAACGCAGTGCGATCCGTTCGGTCGTAGCAGTGTCGACAGTGCAGCTCGCACGCATTGGTGAGATGCCACTGGAGCGTAAAGCCGCTGGTTTTGCGCCCAAAGATTCGGCCGTCGCGCAACATTTTTGGTGGTTTTAGAGTTCGGTGAAATCCTGAGATTGTTGTAGTGTAGCGTTCGAATGTTCCTGATGCCTTCGTGCAATTCCGTGCAAGAGTCGCTCCTGTCCAGCGGCACTCAGTCTGCGATTCGACGCGCGACACGCGCCATCATATCGACCGGATCTATTCGGAGGAGGAGGCCATGAATTACCTCGACAACGATTTTCGACGCATCGAGCACTGCCTTTTGCTGAAGGGCAAACCAGATCGGGTGCCCCTCTGGGAGCTTTGGGTGGACCCTGCGGTTCAAGGGGCGTTTATCGGCCGGGAGATACAATCGGCCGCAGACGTTGCCGAATTCTGGATCTCTGCCGGCTACGACCATGTCCCGGTTTCTGCGGGGATGATAGCAGTGGGAGGAGTCGGCTCCGGAGACGCCACTCAAATAGCCCAACACACCTACAGCGTCTATTCCGACGAGGCGCAGGACATGAAGTGGGCAGCCGAGCACGAAGGCGTCATTACAAGCCACGAAGAGCTCGATGCCTATGCATGGCCGAGCGTGGATGACCTCGACCTTTCGCACCTCGAGGAGATCGGGCAGTGCCTTCCCGATCACATGAAAGTCATCTGCATCACCGGAAAGATCTACACTTCCGTCTGGATGCTGATGGGCTACGAAACGATGGTCTTCGCTCTCCGCGAACAGCCGGACCTGGTGGCCAGGATGTTCGAGAAAGTCGGCCCCCTTCAGATCGAGATCAGCAAGAGAGCCGCACAGCTCGATTGTGTTGGCGCGGTCTGGATGTCTGATGATATCGCCTACACCGAAAGCCTCCTTGTCAGGCCGGAAGTTCTTCGTGAGCACCTGTTCCCGTGGTACCGGGAGCTGGGCTCATTCATGGCGGATCTTGGCAAACCATACATCTATCATTCGGACGGGCGACTGTGGGAAGTGCTCCCAGACATCCTGGACTGCGGTTTCAACGCGCTCCATCCAATCGAGCCAAAAGCAATGGACAGCCGGGAGCTGAAGAAGGCCATCGGAGATCGCCTTTGCCTCCTTGGCAACATCGAGCTGGACACACTGTCGCGGGGAACGCCCGAGCAGGTGCGAGAGCTTGTCCGCCGCAACATTGAAGACCTGGCCTCTGACGGCGGCTACTGCCCCGGGTCGTCTAATTCGGTGACCAATTACGTCCCCCTCGAAAACTATAAAGCCATGATTGAAGCGACCAGGGAATTCGGGGGCTGGTGAAATATGAGGGGCAGATGAACATTTTCGAATCAACCCAGACCACCCGCATCCTCTTGTGCCTTCTCCTGGCCGGCCGAATGGTGGCGGCACAACATGCGGCCAAAGTCTCCTATCCCATTGTCGATACGGGTCAGGTGGGATGTTACGGCAGCTCCAGTGAAATCAGTTTCCCAAAACCTGGACAGCCTTTCTATGGGCAGGACGCTCAATACCAGGGACTGGCCATGAAATACCGGGACAATAAGGACGGGACAATTACGGACCTCAACACCGGCCTCATGTGGCAGAAGACTCCGGATTTCAAAATGCGGAAGTGGGCCGATTCGTCCTCCTATGCCAAAAAACTGAAACTTGCCGGCCGCGATGATTGGCGGTTGCCGACCATTAAAGAGATCTTCTCCATCGTGGATTTTCGTGGCAACCAGCACACCAGAACGCCCTACATCGATACGAAGGCGTTCGACTTCAAATGGCCCGTAGTCTCGCAGGGGGTCCGCAGCATGGATGCACAATACTGGTCGAGCAGCCGCTACGTGGGCGTGACCATGCGAGGGGACAAGAGTGCATTCGGATTTAATTTTGCCGATGGCCGGATCAAGTGTTATCCCGTCGAGAGCATTCACATGCAGGCTAAGAAATTCGCGCGCTGTGTCCGTGGTCCTGCCTATGGCAAAAACGATTTTGTCGACAACGGAGATGGCACCATCGCAGATCGGGCAACCGGCCTGGTGTGGATGAAAGCCGACAGCGGAAAGACCATGAACTGGTCAGACGCGCTGAAATATGCTGAGAGCCTGAAACTTGCAGGCCGTGATGACTGGCGTCTTCCCAACGTGAAGGAACTGCAAAGCATCGTGGACTATCGGCGCGCCCCGGATGCCCTTTCCCGCTCGGTCCGGAGCGCGGCCATCGATCCGATCTTTTCTTTGACCATCACGGAATCCTGGTTCTGGACGAGCACAACACATCTGGAAAACAAGGCCGGCTATTATGTCTGCTTCGGCCAGGCAACCTCGGCAAGGAAAATACGGGGAAGGAAGATGAATGCCCATGGCGCCGGCGCGGTCCGCAGCGATCCCAAGACCGGCGACCCAGGCAGATGGCCCAATGGGCTGGGGCCCCAGGGCGATGAGATCCGGATATTCAATTATGTCCGATGCGTGAGAGGCGGTGATGTCAAGATCGCCAATCCATCATCCAATCGCCTAGGCGGCGGCAAAGCCGTTCCGGCCTCCAATCCCCGCGTCCAGCGATTTATCAAACGTCTCGACAAGAACGGAGATGGAAAAATCTCAAAGGCGGAATTCGACGGCCCGGCCAGACACTTTCGAACACTCGATCGAAATGGTGATGGCTTCCTGAGTACAGATGAAGCGCCCAAAGGGCCGCCTCCACGCCGATAGATTTGCTGGAAGGAGCAATCAGCAATGACCCACAGAGAGCGGATGCTCGCAGCGATGAATGGGAAGCCGACGGACAGGATCCCCTGGGCCCCGCGGCTCGACCTGTGGTACAACGCTCACAAACGAGCCGGGACACTTCCGCGGCAATACAAGGGCGCTTCCCTGCGTGAGATCACTGACGACCTGGACTACGGGTACCACGCGATCGTGCCTCTCTTCAAAGACCTGAGGGATCCGCTCGACGACGCGCACCGCGCCCTTGGCGTTTACAACCTGTGGTCCATGCCCTATGCCACAAGACTGGAAAATGTCGATGTGGAAGTGACCGAGGCAGGCGACGAAACACATGTCGAATACCGCACCCCCGTTGGCACCCTATCAACCACGGTCCTCTATGACGAAGTCATGCGGCGGGCAGGCGTCAGTCTTACGCACATTTCCGAGTACGCGATCAAGGATCACAGAGACTACGCCGCGGTGGGTTATATATTTGAAAACGCCAGAGCCGTCCCCAACGACGAAGGTTACCAGGAGTTCGACGATTACGTTGGAGACCGTGGTATCGCCGCCGGCTTCCTGAGCCTGGCAGCCTCGCCCATGCATCTGCTCCAGCGCGAGTTGATGCCCTACGAGCTCTTTTTCTATGAGCTCCACGACCACCCCGACGAGTTGGCGCAATGCGCGGAAAGTATCGGGTCTTACTTTGAGAGGGTTTTCGAGGCGGTTTCAGATTCCCCGGCGGACGTTTGTCTCTTCGGAGCAAACTACGACGCAACCGTGACATACCCGCCGTTCTTCCGGCAATACATCCTGCCCTGGCTGAAGCGTTTCGCCGGCATCCTGCACCGAAAGGAAAAGCTCCTGCTGACGCATACGGACGGTGAGAACGCGGGCCTGCTGGATTACTACATCGAGAGTGACATCGATGTGGCTGATTCAATCTGTCCCGATCCCATGACGTCGTTGACGTTCAAAGAAGTCAGAGATCATTTTCGCGGGCGGATAACAATCATGGGAGGGATACCGTCCGTCTGTCTTATGAAAGACACCATGCCGGATCTCAATTTTGATCCATATATGGACACCTTCTTTTCGGAGCTGGATTCCGGCGATCATCTGATACTCGGCATATCAGATACGACACCGCCTGCGGCCGATTTCGAGCGAATCAAGGCAATCGGAGAGCGCGTTCTCGATTTTGGTCCTGTGGGTTCGAGCGGGAGGATACCATCCGCTGCCCCGGCCGATCTCAGATTATCACCCAATGGAGAAGAGGATTGAGCAAAACAGAATCAAATCAGACAGCGTGGATCACCCGGCGCAGAAACGGGCTTTCTCTTCTGTTTTCCCTCCTGTTCATATCGCACGTCTGTGGCGAAGCTGCTCCGCAGGAACGGAAACTCAAGGTCCTTCTGATCGATGGGCAGAACAACCATAACTGGAAAGCAACCACGCCTGTCATGGAGAAAACACTGGTGGGCACCGGACGGTTCGAAGTCGAAGTGCTGACAACTCCGCCCAAGAGGAGCAAGGCAGAGGCGTGGGAAGAGTTCAAACCACAGTTCGATCAGTACGACCTGGTTCTGCTCAACTATTTCGGGCAGGATTGGTCGGAGGCCATTCATGAACAGCTCAAGAAATATGTGGCCGATGGTGGCGGGATGGCTGTGGTCCATGCCGCGGTGGCGCCCTTTCCCGGGCGGGAAGCATTCAATCGGATGATCGGGCTCGGCTGGCGTCCGGCTGCTGCGGGCAAGCGCCTCGCTCTCGACCTGCTTGGCAATCCGGTTCGTGAGGAACCCGGCAAGGGTCCGGGCGCGGGCCACGGCGCTCGTGTGGCTTACATGGTTCATGCGCGCGCACCGCAGCATCCCATCCTTGCCGGCCTGCCGGAGGCATGGATGCATACCAGAGACGAGCTTTACCACGGTCTCCGCGGTCCGGCAGAAAACATGACGATCCTCGCCACCGGCTTTTCTCCGGCCACCCGGCTGAATGAGCCGCTGTTGTGGACGGTGCGCTTTGGGGAGGGTCGCGTGTTCGTCTCCGTGCTGGGCCATGATGGGGAATCCATGAGTTGCGTTGGGTTCAAGGCCACCCTGGCCCGAGGATGTGAATGGGCGGGGAGCAAAAAAGTGACGCTGGAAGTGCCACTCAATTTCCCGAATGCAAAAAAGACGAGCGTGGGCGAGATAGCGCTCCCCCGGCCGGGCGCGCCGAGCGTCAAAGTAATCGAAAAGCACATCGACCCGGCGGTGAAGGTCTACGGCGCCTACGCGGCCGTTAAGCTGCCGATAGTGAAAGGCCCGCCATTCCACAACCCGACCGCCATTACCGTCGGCCCCGATGAAAAGCTCTACGTGGCCAACTACACCGGGCAGATCATGCGCCTCGATGATACGGATGATGATGGCCTCGAAGACACCACCGTTCTTTTCGCCGATATCTCAAAAGACGGAAAGGAACATCCTTCTGAGGACGCGAAGAGTTTTCGTGGCTCGCCCGCGCACGGCGGGCTTCGCTATCCCACCGGCCTGGTTTTCAAAGGGAACGACTGCTATGTGGCTACGACGCAGGAGATCCGGATTTACAGGGATACCGACGGCGACGGTACCGCCGATCAGAGCGAACAGTTCGCAACCGGTTGGCCCTTCACCATGCATTACTTCGACTGGACCTTCGGGCTGCGCTTCGGTCCCGACGGCTACCTCTACACCATCCTGTGCACGGATTATCTGAACGCCGGGCGCAAGCCCGACCCGAAAGGGATGCGCGGCTCTCTGCTGCGAATCGGGCCCGACGGCAAGGACATCGAGGTCTTCTGCAACGGTCTGAGGTACGCGTACGACCTCGCCTTCAATGACGCAGGCGACCTGTTCTTTACGGATAACAAAGGCGGCGGTAACCCGACGGAAGAGCTGAACCATGCGGTAAAAGGCGGCAATTACGGTCACAACCCACACAAGGGCAAAAAACATGCGCCGCCACGGGATCCTCTTCTGAAGATCAAGAACAACTCAGCCGCCACCGGGCTGGAGTTCAATTCAGCGAAGAACGATTTCGGCGGCACGGCCGGAGACCTGTTCATCGCCATGTGGGGGCCGGACGGGCGTTGGAGCATGGGCGCCATTAATCGGACCCGGCTGACGAAAAAAGAGGACGGCACTTATGAGGCAGAAGAGCACCGGTTCTCAGATGGTCCGGCCAAAATCATCGACCTCTGTTTCGCGCCAGGCGGTGACCTTTACGTGGCGCGGTTCGGCCGTGAGGGACGAGGCCACACGCCGTTCACGAAACCGGAGGGTGACGTCTACCGATTTATCCACACCCCCTGGCTTTCCGTTCCCTCCGCTCCCGGGGACATCAACCCGCTGAAGCGCAGCCTCGCCGGTGACCTCTCGAAAGGGAAAGAGATATTCGATCGGCAGAAGTGCGCCACCTGCCACACCGTGGACGGCAGCGCGGCCGGCCTGGGCCCCGACCTCAAGGAGATCGGCGCCATCCTCGATCGTGACGGCCTGCTCGAATCCATGATTGAGCCCAGCAAAAGCATCAAGACCGATTACGAGACCCACCAGATCGTCACCAGAGACGAGGTTGTCCTTCAGGGCCGCCTGCTTGGTTCCGACGAGGAGCAGATAACCCTGATGACCAGCGCGGAAAAAAAGGAATCCATAAAACGCGAAGACATTGAGAAGATGCAGACCATTCCCATTTCCATGATGCCGACCGGTCAGATAGCGGGTCTCAAACAGGAAGAAGTGGACGATCTGATGTCCTACCTCCAATCGCTGGGCGCGCCGCGTCCAGAAGTGCGAATCAATGCCGGCGGTCCCGAGGTCATCGATTCCGATGGGCAGCAATGGCTCGCGGACCGGGATTACTCGAAGGGCTCCTTCGGCGCAGTGGGCGGCAGAAAGTACACCGGAAGGGGCATCCGGGATCCTTTGCTGAAGACATGCCGCTATTCGCATGGGGCATATCGCTTCGACGCGGCCGATGGCCAGTACGAAGTCACCCTGATCGCCAGCGAGCCAGCCTTCCGGAGAGCCGGCTCCCGTGTCTTTTCGGTACGAATCGAGGGAGAGGTAAAGGTCACCGACCTCGACCTGTTCAAGCGGTTTGGGTTCGGCAAACCTTTCACAGAGACGTTCGAGACGACAGTTACGGATGGCCGGCTCGATATCGAATTCACGGCCAGGACCAATTTCTCCCTGGTCAGTGCCATCAAGGTCAGGCAGCTCTCCTCAGAGAAGGCAAAGCCTGAGGCGAAACCAGTGCAGCCGATTGAAAAGAAACCAGCACAATCGAATGAAAAGAAACCAGCCGCCGCCAGCCCGACTCGTGAATGGAAGGAAACACCAGGCGCCCTGAGCCTCATGCGAAAGGGCCAGGCTCTCTGGACGTTCAACTACGACAAGAAGGAAGGCAAACCATATTTCCATCCGGTGCGGACCAGCCGCGGCCACGACCTCACCTGGCTGCGGCCGAATGACCATCCTTGGCATCGCGCGCTCTGGTTTTCCTGGAAGAAAATCAACGGACTGAATTACTGGGAGGAAGACAGGCGGACCGGACGCTCTGCCGGCCGCACGGACATCGTGGATACGAAGATTGTGCGGAACGAAGATTGCTCGGCCGCCATCCGGATCGACCTGAGCTACCACCCACCCGGCAAGCCGCCCGTGCTCACGGAGCAGCGAACGATCGACGTCCAGCCACCGGACTCGGATGGCAGCTACCGGATGGACTGGCATCAGATTTTCACTGTCGGGAAAGAGGCCATAACGCTCGACCGCACACCGCCAAAGAGTAAAGGCGGCCCCGCGCACGGCGGATACGCCGGGCTGTCGTTCCGGGCCGCCAAATCCATGGCCGCGCATCTCGTGACCGATTCCAACGGCTGGAAGAACGGGGGCCGGCTCGTGGGCCACGGCCAGAAGGCCAAGTGGATGGACTTCAGCGGAAACGTCGATGCAGGCAACCCGACCGAAGCTGGCCTGGCCATCTTCGACCATCCAACCAATCCCCGGCATCCGACACCGTGGTACGTCTACATGGCCGGCCATTTCGGCTACTTCAGTCCCGCGCTGCTCTACGACGAGCCGCTCAAGCTCCAGCCCGGCGAGAAGCTCCAGCTCTTCTACCGAGTCCTCATCCATCCCGACCGGCTATCACCCAGAGTGCTGGACGCAAAATGGCAGGAATTCGCGAAGGCCCGGCCCCCTGCCGAGTGAGCGCCGAGTTCTTCTGATCTCGAATAAGAGTACCGCGGATGAAGAGGACCGCGGAAGTTTTAGTCCTGGTATCCGCGGCCCTTTCTGGGGCTGCGATCGTGATGATCAAGAAGCACAGAATGTCGAGAAAGAGCTGTAATCAGTAGCTCTGCCGCTTTTCGGCGCCATAACTGACCGCAGTGCGCAAGAAGGCTTCGATGTTCTCCAGAGGTGTTTCTGGCATGATGCCGTTGGATGCCGCCAGGATGCACCCGCCTTCTTCGCGGTCGAACAGGTCGATCAGATCTCTCGTGCCTTTTGCGACATCTTCGACGCTCCCCTTCGGCAGCAACTCTTGAATGTCCATCCCCACGTGATAGGACACGCGGCCTCGGTACTTTTCAGCGAAGGAGCTCAGGTCCATGCAGTCCTGAATGGGGTGCAGGACGTCCATGCCGATGGAAACCAGGTCATCAGCGATTTCGTTGATTTCCCCGTCGGTGTGAAACCAGAAATGCATGCCGAGCTGATGACAATAATCGACGAGCTCTTCGTAGAACGGCAGGTACAGGTCGAGAAGCAGTTCCCGGGAGAAAAGGAGGGCGCGCTGGCCGCCTAGATCGTCGGAAGTGAAATAACCGTGTGCGCCGGCATCCGCATAGTGATCCATGACCTTCTTGTGATAATCCGTGAAAGCGCGAAAGAGCCGCTTCATGCGGGAGGGATCCTGCATCATCTCGCACAGGACGTTTTCCATGCCGAAGAGAAACCATGCCTGCTCGAACAGGCAGAAAAAGTCCCAGGCGAGGCAGTAGTGGCCATGATGGTCCGTCGCCGCCTGCCTGGCAGACTCGAAGTAACTGCGATCATCCGGAGACGGCATGGATTCGATGAACGAGTCGATCAGGTCCGTCGAGCTGACTACGAGGCGCGAGGTGAAGCCACGCTCTGCCAGATCACCCGGATCCGGCTCGATGGCCCAGATGTAGTCATCGGACGTCCCTTCCGGGGCCTGGAAATGGCCCGGTCGGATGTAACGCAGGTTTACCACGTCATCAACGATGGAGTCAGAAAGATCTCTCAGTGCCTGGCCGTACTTTTCGCTTGTCTGATGATTGAAGAACTTCACCCAGCCCAGCGGGACGCGCGGGATGTCCCCGCCGCGCCGCTCGACGGCGTTGCACATCTGTTCAAGAGAAAGTGGTGGGACTGAGTCTGACATAGGTCACTCCATACGATATGAAGAATGATGATTGCTGAATTTTACTTCGAAATTTCTGAGCAAGAAGATTAAGAGAACGATTACGACAGAGATTAAGAGCAAAAGACTTCATCCTCGGTTGCTGCCAACCGCTTTCGTAAGATGGATTGGCTAAGAAACTCCAGTCCTGGTCCACTGGTTCTTGTCCCAGACTATGTCTGCAGATTCAAACCTTATGATTCCTGTGCATCTCTGCTTACTCTTTCTCGGTTCTGTTTCAGCGGAATTGCCGAAGCCGGTCATCGAGTTTTCATTCGAGAAAGGGCTGCGGAATTCCGGCACGGTCGGAGGCGCCGCGGTGGTCGAGTCTCATGCCGATAACGAAGGCCCTTTCTTTTCGCCGGGTCCATGGGGAACCTGCGTGGACATGTCGGATGCGTCCCGCTTCGGCGGAACTATCGAGCAGACCGAGCCCTCGGGAAGCTCCCTGATCTTCACCCATGATCGTGTCCGCGTTGCCCCCGCTCCTGAAGCTGGAATCCCCTGATGACATCTATGCCTTCATCCGGGTAAAGCCCAATGGGAAGCCGCTGTCAGCAGTGGTCCATCTCGTAAACTGGAACTTGAGGGCCGGCGGTGGCAACGACCCATTCAAACATCTTTCACTCAGCCTCCCCTTTTCAGATGAATGGAAAGGACGCCTTACGGCCCGTTACTTTCAGCCCGGACGGAAAGAGGGTGAGAACCTCGAACTCGAATGGCACAGTGGCTACTTCAGGATGACTGTCCCCCGCCTCGAGGCGTGGGGCATCGTTGAACTGGCAGCGAAGCCCGGCCAACTCCGCAAAGAATCCTTTCCCTGACAATGCATGGAGGTTCCTACATCCGGACCATGAAGTTCCACAATGTCCCTACCGACCCCGGCGTTGATTGGGTGACTGATGATGCATGGGCGATAGACGCGCCGCCGGATTCGGAGACCGACCCATTGCCGGATGCGATTTGGCCAGAGGACGCCGCGCGGACCGGGGTCTGTGGAGCTGTGGCTCCCAACGTGGTGCTGCTGCCCGACGGATGCTGTCGCATGTACTACACCCAAATCCTTCCGAGACCGGGCTATCCGCACGGGGCTAATGACTACGACAACTCAACGGCGCGGATCTTGAGTGCGATTTCGAAAGATGGCATGGACTGGGCACCTGAGTCAGGAGTTTGCTTGTCGCCAAAGCAGGCCGGCGCGGCTGAGTTTCGGGTAGTGTCCCCGGAAGTCGTGCCTGTCGCTGGGAGTTTTGATCTGCTTCGGATGTACTTCGAGTGTTGCCCAGGGCCGCAGTCGATGCCAAGCACAATTCGCAGTGCCCTCTCGGAGGATGGTGGATTGACCTGGCGCGTCGAGCCCGGTGACCGCATGGGGTCAAGTGACCGGGGATTCAGCTCCCCTCGTGTCATCTCCCTGGATGACGGGCAGAGCCGCATGTACTGCAGTGAGCGGGGTATCGGAATCATCAGCGCGCTGTCGGTCGATGGTCTGAACTTCCGAGAGGAAGACAGCATTCGCATCTCGCGTGGTGACCGGTTCGACACATTCACAGCTTTCGCGCCAGAGGCGCTCCGCATCAGCGGCGGAGGATATAGAATGTACTATTCTGGTTACAGCACTTGTGACCGGTCGCAGATTCTGACCGCCACTTCGAATGATGGCCTGAAGTGGCGGAAGCATCCGGAACCCGTGGTCGCGCCGGGTGGAAGTCGATGGGATGGGGCCAAGTGTTCAGAGATGTGCGTGTCCCGAATTGCGGACGGGCCAGACGGTCCGAGATACAGGCTATACTATGAAGCATGCGATGGCACGGCCGCGAACAAGCGCGGTGTCTGGCGAATTGCCAGTGCGACTTCGGTCTGAGGCACAGAGATTTCAGGAGACTCAAATGCAATCAGCTCTTTCCATGTTCTGCGTCATTCTGTCTGCACTCACCATGGAGCAGATCGGTGCAGAGCCCGCGAAGAAAGTTGGTCTGGATGATTACGTCCTCGTTCTCGGTCCCAAAAAGATAGGGCAGGTGAGAACCGATGCTTCGGGCCTGACTTACTGTTCGACGACGAAGTCGCTCTTTATGGTCATCAACGGCGCTGCCCTTGTGGTCGAGCTGGGATTGGATGGATCAACCAAACGGATCATCAAGCTGAACGGGTTCAGCGATGTCGAAGGAATTTTCCATGTCCGTGACAACGTCTTCTGGGTCGTGGAAGAAGGGAGAGGGAACATTTGCCGGATACTCATCGATAAGGACACGAGGGTCGTGGACTACGGTGCGGGCTCGACTTTCGTTTTTCACCTGGAAGTGGGTATGGGCAACAAGGGACTGGAAGGACTGAGCTACGATCCAGGGAAGAAACGATTTTTCTCGGTGAAGGAACGGAATCCTCGGAAGATCTACGAGATTGAGGAGCCACCCATCGGAGGCAAATCGGGAAAACGGCCTCCTAATGCAAATTTTCGACTCCTTTGGGATATCCAAGCCACAAATCTCCAGATGAGTGACCTGTCCGGAGTGCACTTTGATTCCCGCACCGGTCATCTGCTCATCCTGAGCGACGAATCGAAATGTGTTGTTGAGACCACTGAGAAGGGCAAGGAGATCTCCAGACTCAGGCTGGTGAAAGGAAACGCAGGCCTGCCGCACAACGTTCCCCAGGCAGAAGGTATCACCATGGGCCCAGCCGGAACTTTGTATATCTGCAGTGAGCCGAATTTGTTCTACGTTTTCAAAAGGAAAAAGTGAGAAGTTTCGCAGACATCGTTGTCTGTGAACTGGCAGGCAAAGACCCCTTGCCCGATAAGAAGCTGGCTTCTATTCTCCGCATGCCGACCACATCCTTGCCGGTAACCAATCCATGTCTGAGCAGTGCTTAACGGTCGTTACTGGAGGAGCGAGGGGAATTGGCCTGGCCAAGGCCTCGAACTCGAATGGCACAGCGGCCACGTCAGGATGACCGTTCCCCGCCTCGAGGCGCGGGGCATCGTTGAACTGGCAGCGAATCCCGGCCAACTCCGCAAAGAGCCCTTCCCCTGAAAATGCATCAAGAGTCTGACATCCGGATTCTGTTCTTTGCCGATAGCCACCTCGGGCTTGACTATCC
>JASLXP010001012.1 GCA_030740295.1 Planctomycetota bacterium | reverse complement strand
CTCTACTGTTTCTAACGCAGCCTTGTTCTCTTTGGCGTCGGCTGGAGCAGGTTTGCCATTGAGATACTTGGTCAGGGTGACCATGTTCCCCTTGGCATTGTACTGAACCTGGTCGGCCACTTGAGACAGCATGGGGACGCCCATTGCGCCGATGCTCTCAAGTTCGAGACGCTCCTTGAGGATGTGAACTTTGTCCACGGTCCCGTGATGGGTGCAGAAGGGTGTGGTATCGAACCCTTCTCCTCGTCTTTAATGGCGATTGTGATTTTGTCGGCATCGAGCAGGTAAAGAATTTCGACCCAGGTGGCGGGACGATTCTTGTTTCCGTGGCGGGCCGCGTTGCCAAGCGCTTCGTAGAAACCGGCGGCGAGACTGATCTGGCTCTTCTTATCCAGGCCGCTCTGAATGAGCAGACGTTCCATGACGGCTTTCGCCTGGTCGAGTTTGTCCAACCGGGTTGGCAGTATCATGTGCACGCGCTGGTCGAAGGAGACACCGGTTCTCGCAGAGCGGGCGAGTTCCCAATCTGACTGCTTCAGCAAAGTGCCCATTTCGAAGGGTTCAACGAGTTCCTCGTCCGGCAGGACCATCAGATCGTGCTGATCATTCATTTCCATTTCCATGGGGGAAATGGCGATGATGGGAATGTGGTTGGTGCTTTTGTTGACCTTCAATTCCATCAGGAGCTCAAAGAAACCCTTGATAGTGGTATCGGCCAGCAAGAGAGAAAGCCGGTCGGGAGAGACGAGCTGCATTGTCTTGTCCGCGCCCTCACCAATCTCGAGTTTCCATCCGGCACGTTTGAAATGGTAATTCACTACTCTTGAGAACGACCCCTTTCGCTCCACAGAAAACATGATGGTGGATTGCGTGGGACGGGCCTTGTGAATTGAACTGCGCGTGCTTTCCGATTTGACCATCTGCTCTTCGAGCTCGGCCAGCTCGGGATTGAATCGGAAGACTTTTGATTTTCCTCCCTGAGAGGCAGCTTTGCCGGCCAGTTCTTCGTCGTCGGACAGATCTTCGATCTTGTCAGCGGTTGGCATCTGAACGGGTTTGGCGTCTTCGATGGTTTCAGTGTTGTCCGCCAGCTTCGCGGCCTCTTCGAGCGCCTTGAGTGAATCGACAAGATTCTCCCCTTCGAGCTTGATCTTGTTTACGAAGGTCTTCTCACCGACCTTCTTGGTTGGCAAGACACTCTCAATGGTAACGACATCTTCTGCCCGGCTTGAATCGTTGGTCTCCGGCAAGTCTTCGTCTGTTTCTTTACTCAGCGAACCAAGCTGAGCCACTTGAGATTCCAGGCCATCAAGATCGGCGGCCAGTTCCGAACTCAGGCTGGGATCCTCAAGATCAGAAAGTTCCACTTTCCGTTCGTCTGGCTTTTCGGGAGTAACGCCTTCGGCAAGGAGTTCCTTTAACAGGTTCACATTGAAACGAGAGATTTCCTCTTTGGTGGCATCTCGAGGGGGCAGGGCGTTGGCTACCTGCTGGGTGAGCTCACGAGGGGCAGGCGTGGCGGAAGATTTCGCTCGACTGTTCACCACGGGATTCTTGCGCAGCTTGGAACCTTCACGGAAGAGCTCCTGCTCCTTCATCACCTGCTGGAGGATGTTATTTGTCAGGTCGGGAGCGGGATCCTCAGTCTCTGTGATTGGGGCCTCGGAAGGCTTCGGTTCCTCAAACTGTTTGAACGGGTTGGCGGACACCGCCGACGGCTGAGTCTCGGGAAATTTCTCCTCTTCCTCGTCATCATCGAAAAGGATAGCTGTATCAAGACGGAGGTCGTCATCTTCAGGAACGCCAAAGCCTGCTTCCGGAAGTCTGCCAATGCGTGTGTCTTCACCAACTTGAGAAGTCGTCTGGTTTGCCTGGGTATTACTCGACATTTGGGGCACTTTTTCGACAAGAGTGGTAGGAAAAGGCCAGACAGTCACGTGCGTTGTCACGAGCCTGTTTCGGTCAATGTCCCGCTCTGATGGCCAACAGTTAACTTAACCTTTTGGGTAGTAGTCGTTTGAGGATTTCAGGCAAGCCAAATTCCTGAGATTCTCAGCTCTGTCGGGGCTGCGTAGTGAAGCCTGATCACACGGGCTCAACAACGCTCCCGCCAAGAGCAACGATCGTTCCGGGACTTAAAGTAAACTGTGAATTTTCAGGTCCCACTGGAGCTTCCATCTTGAATTTTCCGGTTTACAGGTCCCATTCGGCATGGCGACGTAGCTGCGGCGTAGAATATCCGGCGGCGAGGCGCCGCCTCTACCTGAGCTTATCGACCGTAAAATTTGAGCTGGAAGCTCCACTACTTTGTTCGCGCGCCGAATCCTTATGAGCCTGTCCTCGCCAATTGGCCATCAACTAAAAACGTTCGGATCGACGATGATGTCGTTAAAGGTCTTGTTCGATGGGATCATCGGATAGACATCGGTCGCCGGTACATGGATATCCAGCAGGTAGGCATGTTTGTAAGCCACCATCTCTTCGATCGCGACCGCAAGGTCCTCTTTCTGGGTTACTTTCCTGCCTTTGACCCCATAGCCCTCGGCGATCTTCACAAAATCGGGCGAGCGGGACTTGGATGCCGCATAAAGACCGTTGTAGAACTTATCTTGCCACTGTACCACCATGCCATCGGCCTCGTTATTGAGAATGAAGAATTTCACGGGCAGGTCATACACGGTGGCCATTTCCATCGCGCCAAGGGTCATGTTGAAGCTGCGATCACCGTCTATATCCACGACCAGGTCGTCAGGCATACCTACCTGTGCCCCAATTGCCGCTGGCGCGCCAAATCCCATCGTGCCGAGCCCGCCTGATGTGACGTAGCGACGAGGACGCTCCAGGTGGTAATACTGAGCAGACCACATCTGGTGCTGCCCCACCCCGGTCGTAATGATGGCCTGGCCTTCAGTGATCTGATGGAGAAGCTCAATGGCGTGTTGCGGCATGATCACGTCGTCGGAATCCTTGAACGTGGTTGGATACTGCTCCTTTATCTCGTGAAGCTCTTTCAGCCATTCGGGATGTTCCTTTTCCTTGACCAGTGGTAGTAACTCGGCAAGCGTGGTTTTGGCGTCGGAGATAATCGGGATATCCGCCTTTTTATTCTTATGGATTTCGGCTGGGTCGATATCGATATGGATAATCTTGGCGCCCTTGGCGAATTCATCTTTCTTGCCGGTCACCCGATCATCGAAACGCGTGCCGACAGCGATGAGAAGGTCGCACCGGTAGGCGGCGTAGTTGCCGCCGTACGAGCCGTGCATTCCCAGGAAGTGAGTAGAGAGCGAGTGCGGGTGTGGAAACGTGCCCAACCCGAGGATGGTCGTGGTTACTGGTATCTGGGCTTTCTCAGCCAGGGCCCGCAGGTCCTCAGAGGCATCGGACTCGGTAACGCCTCCACCTACGTAGAAAAGTGGGCGCTTGGCTGCGTTGATTGCGTCGGCTGCTTCCTCCAAACCTGCAACAGCCGGCCTTGGGCTCTTATCGTATTGTGGCAGATCTGTTTCTGTGTCGTAGTCGGGAATGATCTTCGCCTGCTGAACGTCCTTGGGCAGGTCGACCAGCACCGGGCCTTTGCGGCCGGTTCCTGCCAGATGGAAAGCCTCCTTGATCGCCGGCGTAAGGTCTTCGGGCTCCATCACCTGGTAGCTGTGCTTCACGTGCGGGAACGAGGTACCGACAGCGTCCGTTTCCTGGAAGGCATCCGTCCCCAGAAAAAAAGTCGGCACCTGCCCCGAGAGAATGACGATGCCCCCCGAGTCCAGTTTCGCATCCGCGGCCGCAGTGATGATATTGGTGACGCCCGGGCCTGAGGTGACCAGAACTACCCCGGGTTTGCCAGTCACCCGCGAGTAGGCCTGTGCTGCGTGGCCCGCGTGCTGCTCGTGTGCGGGCTTGAGGAGCTGGATCTTTGATCTGTGTTCCTTGAACAGCTCATCATAGACCTCGAGTATCGCCCCTCCGGAGTATCCGAAGATGTGCTCGACATCGAGATGCTCCATGGTGGTGACAACAATATCCGCGCCTTTTACAGAGCCTTCCAGTTCACCGTTCGCGGCATCGCTGCCGGCCTTTTTTGCCCGGTGCTCATAAACGTCCCCATTAGGCGAGGCCTTCTGCTCACTGGTGGGTTCAGTGGCCATGATGATGTTCTTCCTGTCCGTGGCTGTGATGAAAAACGGCCCGCATTCGCGGGCTCGCATTCGCCTCAATTTAAGGGGCGGAAACGTAACATCAAGTTTGGAATGCCGCCAATGAGGGAGTGCATCACGCCGATGGTGCGCGGAAATCGAGGAGCGAGCCATCAACCCTCCAGAAAGGTAATCCCTTCCCTGAGCGCGTACTTTGTGAGCTCGGCGATGCTGTAGAAACCGGTTTTGGCCATCATGTTTCTCCGATGGCTCTCGACGGTCTTCGGGCTGATGTTCAAGCGATGACCTGTCTCTTTGGCTGACAGCCCTTCTGCCAGGAGCTGTAAAACTTCGCGCTCACGGGCAGTCAGGTCCGTCCCGCCGCCGGTCTCGCCGGCGATGGTTGCCACATAGTTCCTGACAACTACCCCCCGTGATGTTGGGCGCTAGATAGGTTTTGCCTTCCACCGCATCCTGAATGGACTGGAGCAGCTCATCGCTGCTGTTTTCTTTGGTGACGTAAGAGATTGCTCCGGACCGAAACATCTCCTGGACGGTCCTGCGCTCCGAATGGGCGGAAACAGCGACGACCTTGACCTTTGGCAAGTCCCTGCAAATAAGTCAAGTTGCCTCGATACCATTCATATTCGGCATCCCTATGTCCATCAGAATGACGTCCGGCTGGTGTTGTTTTGCCAAATCGACGGCCGCCCTTCCGTCTTCTGCTTCACCGACGATCTCGAAACCGTCTTGGTTTTCAAGCAGACAACGCAACCCTTCTCGGACAATCCGATGGTCTTCAACCAGAAGAACTCGTACAGACATGCTCCTTCCTTTCCTCGGCCCACTGGTTGGGAGCTTATGTGCGTGGTACAGCCAAACGGTCCCATCAGGACAGCTCTCCCACGTGCCGTCTGAGGATGATTCTTGTGGGCAAGAATAACCGTTATGCTGATTGGAAAGTGGCGGTAGTCTACTTAAAGCGCGACCCCATGCAATAAAATTACCCTAATCGCCTAGAATCCCTTAAGGAAGGCTCTAGGGGTCGTATACTACTATTTCAGGATTGCAAAATTGCGACGAAATTCGCATCGGAATCGCCTCGATGTGTCGCAGAATTTCAACAGAACAGAAGCCTGCCGAATGCTTGAGGCATGACAGGATCCCGGTGCATCGGCTGCCACAATCGAAGGCCTAGGGAGAACACCCTTTCGATGTTCAGACCACAAAGCTCTCCCTGCCTGTTTCCATCCAGGCCGAGCTTATCGAGAGGGATCGAAATATCCGCGAGCCACGATTCTTCTTTATCGCTCACCTTCGCCGCCCAATCATCACCTCCCTTGATGATCTCCCCCTGCCCTGCCCAGCTCAATTCTTGAAACGAAGTATCGCCCTGGCTGGAGACCTCAAAGCAGCACCACGATTCGTAGTCGTGGACGGGATCGAGATAAAGTCGAATAGCCTCCACGCCACCGACAGCAGGTTTACGGCACTCGATGGAGAACCTGATTTTCGATTCATCATGTTCGCAGCTCACGCTCACCGGCAGCTCATCCGGATCGCCGGTATTGGGGTCAATCATGGTGATCGTTTCCGCTACGCCTTTGCCGGCCAGCAGGCTGGCCTCGGGCCGGGGGCCTTCACCGTAGAGATACAGAAGGGCTGAAGCATCCCGCTCCCAGACAGAACCATAAAGGTCGTCAACCAACTGCTTGAGAATGTCGGTCGCTCGGTCTTTCTCATCGAGTGAATAATTGAGAGTAGCCAGCTTTATTCTGAGCCAACCCGATCGAGGATGACCGGGAAAATCGTTCAGGAAGACTTGTGTAGCGGCCTCTTCCTTGGCGGCGTCTCCTGCTTCACGGGCAAGCTGGATGACCCGAAAACTCTCGAGTGGGGCGTTCACATGGTCGGCGACAAACTTCTCCCACGACTCGATAGCTTCTTCTGTGGTGTTAAACGCTTCGGCCTCCCGGCATTTCTGGTAGTCGGCGTCCACTTCGCTGATGCGGATACCTGCATCGAAATCGAGCTGGGCCTCTTCGTCGGCGAACTCGGCCTCGTCAAGAAGAAACACTCCAAGCGGATTCGAGATCGGCTGCCGCAGAGATTCCGATGCATCGAATGCGAGATGGATGTACTCGTTCACAGCGCTGAAAAATCCCGACAGCGCGCTCAGACTCATCGTCTCCAGATTCAGCTTCAGCCGAAGAAAATCCACTTCCGTGAAGTCCTCGGTATAGAAGTAATCTTTGTCCTGGGGCGGCACTCCCTCAGGGAAGGCGCCGAATCTCTCGAACAGTTGGGTCACAAGCCGTATTGAGCTCTCGGCGGCCTGGTAGTAATCCGGCTCTCCGAGCAGGCCGTACGATTTAAGCAGAGCAGTAGATACTTGAAGGGACAGCCCGGATATCTGGCCGGCAGGCGAACCCGCCTGTGGAGAATTCCACAGGCCGGCGTCGGACTGGCTGGCTACCAGCCAGTCGCTGATGTCCGAGACAATTTTTCTCGCGAGCTCGTTCTCCGTCTGCGAATACACGGCCTGCGCGCCGAGCAGGATCTGTGTGAGGTGGAAAGGATTCTCAAAATCCTTGGTGTCATGCATGATGCCCACATCTTCACCCGTTATCGTCAGCGCAGTCGGGCTGTAAGGGTCGCTGTATTCCTCCTTCCAGAGCCCTTCTCCGAGCCGGAGCTTGCCGAGCCCACGAAGGATATTTCGCGCCGTCTCCAGATACCTGGCTTCGCCCGTGTATTGAAAAAAATCGACCAGGTCTTTGGCGAAGTAGCCGCCCCGCACGTCTGCACCGAGAGACCAGCCACGGTCGAGCGAATACCCGGACATGAAATAGGTCTGTTCCATTCGCTGGGCCACCCGGTCGACGCAGGCAATCGCGCTCTCACGGAAACGCGGGTCGCCCGTCTGATCGTAGGCCAGCAGCAGCAGAAAAGTGCCGGCCTGGTTGCAGGCCTCGATCTCCCGGGAATCTTCTTCATTGCGCTCGCCACCGTACGCATTGAGATCCCAGCCGCGATAGAGCCGCATGGAGAGATAATGTTCGGCCGCATCCAGGGCCCAGTCAAGTAGGCGGACGTCTCCACCGCGATAGTAATCCTCGAGAATCGCGAGCGCGGCATCCAGGTGCGACATTGGCAAAGAGTCGTGCGAGCGTATACGACCGAAATCCTCACCGTCCCTCACCTGCATGCTCCTGGCCAGGCTTGTTGCCTTTTTGCGAAGAGGCAGCAGCGCGCCCCAGTCAGTTTCGGGATAGGCCCTGCCTGCCGCGCGGCGAGCGTCCACCGCGGCCTGTCCGCGAATGTGCTGGCTCTGCCCACTGCCGTTTTCTGAGCCAAGCATGATCAGGTGACACGAACGTTCCTGCCCCTCAAGAAAGCGGCCGCCAGGCTCCAATTCTCCGCTGCGGTAAAGGTCGATCTGCACGCCAGTCTTATCCACGCTCTGCAACTGCCCCTCACGGAACTGCGGGCCCCCAGGAATCAGGAAGGATGTCTGAAGCGATTCAGAAGTGATCCGGAACTCCTGTTTCGCCAATTCTCGAATGACCTTTTTCCCCTTGACCGGCTCGCCGCCGACTTCAGCCTGCCCGTTCGACGAGAAAATTCGAAACCCGTACCGTGGCATGGCCGCATCGCGACGAGTGCGCAGCAGGCGCGAAGTGAACTCGACCTCTCCAAACAGGTCCGCCTTCAATTCCAGCCTTGCATTCCAGATCCCCCCGTAGTAATCCGCGTTCACCCAGGCGAAATAAGGCCCATTCTCAATCACCTTGATTTCCGGGCCCATGAACCGGGTCGGAAAATTCGGGGCAACGACCTGCACACCACACTCCGTCGCCTCATTACGCAGAATCGTGAGGTAATTGCCGAGGAGCGTCAGGCTTCGTTCGCCGGCATTCATCGAAAAGGAATACGGAGTAACCTGCCCGATGATGTTTTCTCCGTCCGAAGCATCCTCATCGCTCGCTATGCTGAATGAATAGTCCTGGCCCTGCTCGACCTTCCAGGGAAAACGCACCATCAGAGTTCGTGGCGTGCCGTCATCTGCCTCGTTCAGAACCTGCACCTGCGGGATGACAGATTCCTCGCCACAACAGACTCGCCAGGAATGACACCCCTCTATTGCCTGCGGCGCGGGCACGCTTACAGAAATCAGGCGCGTGCCCGACTCAGAAGATGCAGGAACAGAGAATTCGAAAGTGTCGGCAGGCAGAGAGCCGAGCGACGGAGTGCGTTCCGTATCGGGATTGATGGCCATTGAGATTCGGTGGGTGTCTGCGGCGTGTTACGACATTTCCTATTCTTCATTCCCGCGGTTCTTTGTCCATTTGAAAATCCGGTGCGCGCACGCGTTCTCCGGTGGGGAGTCACCAGATCAGTAGTCTGCCTAGCGAATGCCGCGAAAACAGGCTATAAGCCAGCCGGCTCTAAAAACAACAGAAAATTTCAATTCTTGACAGGAGAAAACGATGGGAAGTGAAGCGAAAAAAGTAGTGCTGGCCTACTCCGGCGGGCTCGACACATCGATCATCATGAAATGGCTGATCGAGACCTACGATTGCGAAGTCATCGCCTTCTGTGCCGACCTCGGCCAGGGCGAAGAACTGGATCCAGTGCGACCAAAGGCCATCCAGACCGGCGCAAGCAAGGTTTTCATTGACGACCTTCGAGAGGAATTCGCCCGGGACTTCATCTTTCCCATGATGCGGGCGAACGCGATCTACGAAGGCGTCTACCTGCTGGGCACATCCATCGCACGGCCGCTGATCGCGAAACGTATGATTGAAATTGCACAGGCGGAAGGCGCGGACGCGGTCTCCCACGGCGCCACCGGTAAAGGCAACGACCAGGTGCGCTTCGAGCTCACCGCATACGCGCTCATGCCGGGCGTCAAGATCATCGCGCCCTGGCGTGAATGGGAGTTTAAATCGCGCACCGACCTTCTTGATTATGCTGAAAAGCACAACATCCCTGTGCCGGTCACCGCGGAGAAGCCTTACAGCATGGATCGCAACATGCTCCACCTCAGCTTTGAAGGAGGCATCCTGGAAGACCCCTGGTCTGAGCCGCCGGAAGACATGTTCATGCTTTCCGTCTCACCGGAAGCCGCGCCCGACAGGCCGACCTATGTGGAGATAGATTTTGAGGATGGAAACGCGGTGGCCGTCAATGGCGAATCGCTCACTCCGATGGGTGTGATGGAGAAGCTCAACGAGCTCGGCGGTGCCAACGGCATCGGTCGCACCGACCTTGTCGAAAACCGCTATGTTGGGATGAAATCCCGGGGGGTTTATGAAACGCCCGGAGGCACCATCCTCTTCAACGCGCATCGTGCCCTCGAATCTTTGTGTATGGATCGGGAAGTCATGCACCTGCGCGATTCGCTTATCCCGCGTTACGCGGAAATGGTCTATTACGGATTCTGGTATGCGCCCGAACGCGAGATGCTGCAGACGATGATCGATGACTCGCAGCAAAACGTCACCGGCACCGTCCGGGTCAAGCTCTACAAAGGCAACTGCATCATCGCCGGCCGGAAGTCAGAAAACTCCCTTTACAATCCGGAGCTCGCTACCTTTGAAGAGGACGAGATTTACGATCAGCACGATGCCGAAGGTTTCATCAAACTGAACGCCCTGCGTCTGCGCATGCGGGCCCTGCTGCAGAAGTGAGAGCATCCTGACAAAAGTAAATCTGCCTCAATAGCCCGGTGTCCCGCGACTTCGTCTGCTGATTAACCGAATCGGAGAGGAAGATGTTCCTACGTCAGATTTACAGAATAAGAACGCTCGCCCTTCACTTGCTGCCCTTGCCCGTGCTCTTCCTTCAGGGCAGTGCGATTCGTGCCGAAACCAATATCCGGATCGTTTCAGGAAACGACACGGCCTGGACAGGATCGTCGGCGCCCACTTCAAGCCAATACGATCCGCCAGTCGGCAAGGCTGTACCTGCGACAGTCTTCGAGGTGGCGAAGAAAGGAATGGCCGAGTGGCGGAAGGTTCTCCAACTGGATTTGACTGAGTCCCGATCGATTGCGCTTGCATTTTACAGCCCGAAGTCTGCCAGTGGACGAATCAGCTTCGCAGCGGG
Source organism: Planctomycetota bacterium (assembly GCA_030740295.1). Next base: position 11,305 of record JASLXP010001012.1, on the reverse strand, counting down.
CAAGGGTGATTACTCGCGAAGCTTCTACATCCGCAGAGGCGAACAGATCATCCTCCTGCCCCTGGGCACTTTCGTGCGCAAAGATGGAGCCGCGGGTTGGGACAAGGTTTCGGGCATCAGGCTTTCGTTCCCGAACAGCCAGGAGCATTTCTCCATCAAACTGCTTGGTATTTCCGCTCTCACCGATGATTCGACAGTAGATAAGGATCGGATGCTGTTGTATCAGGCTGCTAATCGAGTCCAAAGCCAGGGAATAGCTTTCCCCATTTATGCGATACTCGATGACAGTGGATTTGGCGGGAAATTCCAGGGCCTGCTGGAGCAACTGACCGGCATCAAAATTCCACTGAATCCCAAAGGAATCACGGCTTTCCCCGAATTGGCGAACGTGATTTTTCTCGGCAGGGGGCCGGCCCTGAAGAGCCGGACGATCACGGAGGAAGAGCTCAAACCATGGGGCTATCAAGGCTTCATCATCCGGGCGAAGGAAAGCTCAATCACCATTGCAGGAAAGACAAAACACGGCGCCGGATATGGCCTTTATTCATTTCTCGAGAAACAGGGCTGCAAGTTCTTCACGCTTCACGTGCGGACATTCCCAAAGAAGAGAACTAATCTGCTCCGGGCCTGTGAGCTGGCTGACAAACCGGTCTATAACGTCAAGGGATGTGTGGGCGACTATTCCATCAAAGGCTGGAGTTACAATTTCTTCAGCGATGCAAGAAAGATCCTGGAGAAGACCGGTGAAAAGGATTGGTTCGACCGAACTCTCTGGCTCGATCACACCGCGGCCTATCTGGTGCCCGCCAGGAAATACTACGATGAACATCCCGAGTACTACGCTCTTCTGGGCAATGGCAAACGAATCGCAAAAGACACCCCCGCGGCTCGCGTCATGATCTGCCTCTCTAATCCGGACGTCCTTAGAATCTCGGCCGAGCGGATGTTGCGCTGGATGGAGCTGCAGAACGACCGCGAGTACTTTTGCGTTTCGCAGGGCGACGGGCCCGAATGGTGCAGTTGCAGGGAATGTGCAGCAGTCGGCAACAAGGCTGACCAGACGCTCTTCTGGGCAAACTATGTGGCCCGAAAAGTGGCGAATAAATTTCCGGACAAAGTTCTGGTCACGAACGCGTACAACGGCGCGGACTTCCCCCCGACTCGATTGAAGCCAGAAAAGAATCTGGTCTGCCTCTATGCCGCCTGGCCGAATGCATCAAGCGCGCCGAATTCTCTCCGCGATTTTGAAGCGCCTGAAAACATCGTGGCCTACTCGCACCTGAAAGGCTGGCTGAAGATGGCGCCAAACAACATGGGGCTCTACGATTACAACGGCAGGGGCCGATACACCATTTACGGAATGGCCTGGCGCGTAAAGTGGGGTGCCAAACACAACATGAGCGCCATCTGGTACTGCGGCGGCAATCTTTCTTTCAGGGAACTGTTCAACTATGTCCATTGCCGACTGAACTGGGATCCAACCGAAGACATCGGGCGTCTGAAGAACGAATTCATCCGGGCCTATTACGGCAAAGCAGCGCCTGCGGTTCGGCAACTTTTCGATCTGATCTACGACCGGTTGGAATTCGGTGATTACGACGGGCGAATGATCTGGGGCGGCTATCCCCCCGCCGATTATTTCGATGGCCCTTTCGTGAAGAAGGCTTTTGAGCTGTTTGATACGGCTCTCAAACTGGTGCCACCGGAATCCATGGCGCACAAGGATCTGTTATCTGTAAAGAGTCTCTTCATCGCGAATTGCTCCCGCCTGGTGCCTGGCCGATTCGGAGAGCTGACCGACGATCAATACTGGGTGTACGCCCGCAACCTGAAGGAGTACATCTATTCCCAATGGATGCCGAACTATCAGACAAAACTCGCCGATGCTAAGGAGAAGGGCGGCAAGATGCCTTCATTCAAAAGCCTGCACAGCCGCGTCTGGAGCAGCGCCTACGTGGATATCGGTGAACCTGAAAATGAGGGTGAGTTGCCAGCACTGCTGCAGGAACTGCTCAAAAACCCCAGAGCTGTGGTTGAAAAACACCGGCAGAATAATTTTGTCGAAACTCTCGAAGACGGCTGGCGCCTGCCCGGGCTGCAGTTCACCGGCGGCCAGCATTACGGCAGCTATTCCTGGTACTGCCCGAAGCGCGTCAATTGTGTCGCCGTCCGTGGCACCATGACAACCATGTCACGCGTCACCGCAAAGTTGAGCCTGATGGACGATCCCCCCACCGGAGAAGGCGTCATCGAGATAGAGGCACAGGACAACGACAAGCACTGGTGCGCGCCAGTCCCGATTCAAGTATTCGTCAACCGCCGCAAGATCTTCGAAGGCACAAATGGTTTTCCCAAGCAGGACTGGAAACGCATCTCGTGGCCCTTACCCGCCGGAACATTGAAGAAAGGCGACAACGAAATCGAGATACGAAACCTGGCCGCCAGTGACAGCCTGATCTCTCATTGGGTTCTGGTGAGCGAAGTAGCCATCCGGTTCAGGAAATGAAGGCGGGCGTTCCGGTCGCAATCCACAATCTGATTCATGACCAATCTGGACGTTGCATCAAACCAGTCCACTGCCGGTGCTGCCCGTGCTGTCTCGATGCGGGCGGTTCTGATTGGACTGGGGATTACGGTTGGCGTTGGGCTCATGGAATCGCATATCAATGCTTTTGCTTCGCACCATCCCATCGGGCTGGGCACGGCGTTCATTCATTCCAATATGCCGATGGGGGCGGTTTTTCCCGTCTTCCTGGTGCTGCTTGTATTCAATCTCGGGTTCGGGCGGTTTCGTCCATCGCTGCGGCTTTCGGCGGGAGAGCTCGGGGTCATCTTCGCTATTGCGCTGGCGGCCACTGCCGCGCCGCTTTTCTACACCATCTTTATCATCGGGATGTTTACCGGGCCCCACTACTTCGGCAGGACCGACCAGGACGTGGCGGACACAGTGATGAAGCACGTCCCATCGTGGATCGCTCCATCCGATGCGAATCATGCCATTCTCTGGTACTTCGAGGGGGTGCCGGAAGGCCAAAAGATTCCGTGGCAGGACTGGGTAGTTCCGGTCCTCGCCTGGGCTGTGCTCGGGCTGGCGGTCGTGTTCACGTGCTACTGCCTGGTCGCCATGATGCGCCGGCAGTGGGTCGATCGGGAGCGGCTGGCTTTTCCCCTGGTGCAACTGCCTCAGCAACTGATCGCAGCCACCGAGCCGGATGATGACGGCAACCCTCTCCTTCGGAAAAGCACTTTCTGGCTGGGCTTTCTTCTTTCATTCAGCATCACGGCAATCAACACGCTGCACGGCCTCGATCCGACGACTTTTCCCGGCATCGCCTTGGGTCGGTCCATTCATCTGGGGAGAGGGCTGCCCGCGGTCCATGTGTTCGGTCGAATGTCCTTCGTCGGGATGGGGTTCGCCTACCTCACGCCCGTCAATATCTCGCTGAGCATCTGGCTGTTCTTCTGGGTCATCTGGGCGGAGAGGGCCTTCCTGCGGTCATGGGGTTATTCCGTCGGGTCGTACGAGTTTTATCAATGGACCGAGCCCAACACGAGTTGGCAGTGTTTTGGCGCGCTGATGGCCTTCACCACTGCCGGGCTCTGGCTGGCCAGGAGACATCTTCGTGATGTATTACGAAAGGCTCTCTGGCTGGATCCGTCGATCGATGATTCGCGGGAGTTCCTTTCCTATCGCATGGCTCTGTTCGGATCCCTTGGTGGAATCGCCGTCATCAGCGGATGGCTGGCCCTGAGCGGGATGGAATGGAAAGCAGTGGTCATCGTCGTGCCGGCCATCTTCCTCTGCTTCCTGGCGGTGGCAAAGATCGTAGCGCAGACGGGGCTTATCCAGTTCACACTGCCGGGTGTCCCGCAGCGGCTGGTCTTCTTCGGCATCGGATCAGACCAGGTGACGCCGCAGACGATGACCGCGCTCGGATTTTCTTACGGCTGGTTTGGCGATGTGCAGTCGACGTTTATCTCGGCTGCAACACACGGCGTACGGCTCACAAACAGCATCCGCACGCGCAAACGATGGATCGGTTTCTGGTTGCTGATGGCCTTCGCGCTGGGATGCCTGGCCGCGGGCTCGCACACCATCCTGATCGGTTATCGCATAGGCGCGTTGAACTTCGATGATTGGCCGACGAGGGGCAACTTTCTGTGGCCCTTTCGTGAAGTGGTCCATCTGATGAAGCATCCCACCGGGCCGGAATGGACCCGGCTGAGTTACTTCCTCATGGGCTCGGTCGTCATGGTTGTATTAATGGTGCTGATGCATTTCATTCACTGGTGGCCGGTGCACCCGGTGGGCTTCGCAGTGGGTTCCACCTTTCCCGTCGCTTACTTGTGGTTTCCGTTCTTTATGGCCTGGTTGGTCAAAGTCACCGTGTTGCGATTGTGGGGCGCCGTGGGTTACCGGGCGCTTATCCCCGTCGCCATCGGCCTCATCCTCGGACAGCACGTGGGATGGGGGCTGCAGGGGATTTTGTTGTTGATACTCACGTGGTAAATTCAAAAGAATGCTGCTGGATCGTGAGAGGTGCCGACTGCATCATTCCATACTCCGAGACCCATCATGATTCGATTACTCATCCTTGTATCAGGGCTCTTGCCTTTTACCCGTAGTCATGCCGAACTATGGCGCAAGCCGGGGAGCGACTTCGTCCTGCCGGTCACATTCCCGATGCTGGAGATCAAGGTCGAGCGTCCCATCGACAATCTGAAAGTGTGGGAAGTGAAAGATGGGAGGAAGGGGGCGATGCTTTTCGATTCGCTGGCGTGGTGGCGCCGCTGGGACAGCTCGAAAGACAGAGATTCGGCCAGACACCGGCACTGGCGTGTTCGCCTGAAAAAGGCCCCGGAACGCATCGTCGTGCACCAGGACGGCGGCAGAGACGCGGAAGGCACGATCCTCGATCTGCGCCTCGTCACTCCCGATGGCCGAGCCATTGGTCCGGAACAGCCGGAAAAAACGAAACCGGAACTTCCCGGCGGGCGGGTTACCGGGTTGCCGATGCAGACGCATCAGCTCAATCTGTTCGAGTTCACTTTTCCCAAAGAAAAAGTCGCGGGACTGAAAGACGACGAATCGAAGTGGCTGCCGATCCGTTTCGGGCTCTACTACATCCCCTATGCGGTCAGCGATCCCAGCATGGTGCCACCGGGCTATCCGGTCTTTCGGATGCGGCCCGAATTCGTGGCCCAGTACGACTGGAGCATCCCGCAAGCCAACCGCCCGGGCATGGCCTCGCGGGAGCTCTACCTGAAAGTCAGAGAATTGAATCCAAAACACCGCTGCGTACCGCGGCTCTTTTTTCCTTACACCGGATGCCACCTGGATTTCCATTTCGATGCCGCGGCCCGCAAGAAAATTGTCAAGCATTTCGTGGACTCCATCGAGCAGTTGGGGCGGGAACTGATCCATGCAGTCACCTTGAGCGAAGAGGAAAATGGCAACCTCGTGAAAGGGCTTTACTGGACGGATAAGCCGCCACCGTGGGCCCAAAAATATGCGAGCCAATACGAAAAGGACACGGGAAAGAAATTCACGTGGGCGACACGCAAACACATTTACGGCAACCGCGACTTCCTGGAATGGATGAAGCCCATGATTCTGAATTTCTATAACGGCATGTACGACGAGCTGAAGAAACGCTACCCGAAACTGCCCGTGCTCCAATACATCGCACTGGCCAACGACGGCAGCGGCATCAGTTGGCACGAGCCTGGAGATTTCAAGTCGGACGGCTGGGTGCTGTGGAACTTCTGGAACCGGAAGGAGGGAGTCATCCTCAAAGCCACCGCGGAAGGCGGCAAACCCTTCGACCTGTGGATGCTGGAGGACAAGATCGCCCAGTCTCTCGAAAGGGTGCGGGCAAGCGGCATCCCGAACGCAGAAATCTACCATTGCGGCTTTGCTCACCGTCTGCCTCCGAAGTACATCGGCGCAGTCGAACAGGTCCGGAGCCAGCGCCGGCTTGGCATTCCCAACAGCTTCCTTTTCTACCCGCTCTACGCCATGATGGACCCCAAGCCGGGCGACGATGGCTCGAAGTGGAAGCGCGGCGGCCGTCCCTGGCCCGACTACCGTGATGCCCTGAACAGGGTCTTGAAATACCGGGAGAAGATTCGAAAGAAGTAGGTCCGGTGGAACTTCACGCGCAAACATCCGGGCTTCCACACTCCAATCGCAGTACGGAACCACAACCATGTATGACCTCAACCCGCCACGCGTCTTTGTACATCGCCGGGTGTATCGGAACCGTCAAGCGACCTCTCGCCTGGAGAAAATGTTGAGCTCCCTCGGTAATCCGCCGTTTGAGGAAGTTGGCGAAGATGATGCAGAACAGGTGATCGAAGCGGCAGGGGCGAGCGAAGAGCTTCCCGTACAGTCCGGCAGGGTACGGCAGGGAATCGAAAAGCTGACCAGCGATCCCGTCATGCTTTTCAATACCTTTGTTTGGGATCCAGGTGAGGCCAAGCCAGTGAAGCGGCAGTACCGTAATCCGCGGGCCCAGAGCATCGCCCGACACATGGCCGGGACGGGCCGTGAGTTCGCCTACAGCAAGCGCGAACAGAGGGACGGCTATGACCCCGAAAAGCCCTTCGTGTGCCAGGGAGGATGGGGCATCCACACCATCGAGGGCTGCGTCCACAAGTGCGATTACTGCACCCAGAGCTACTTCGTCAACTTCATGCTCGACCTGGAAGATTTCGTCGTCGACCTGGAGCGAAATTTCCGCGAGCGGCCCGAACAGAAGCTCTACCGCTATGACCTCAAGAGTGATGCTATCTGCTTCGAGCCCGAATACGGCGCATCCGAACTGTTCGGGGAGTGTTTCAGTCGCCACGACAAGTACCTGCTAATCTACACCAAGAGCGACAACGTCGAGCACTTGCTCGACCTCCCGAATAAGGAACACATGCCCTGCTACTGGACCCTTGCGACCGATACGCAGAGCACGGTGATCGAACGGGACACGCCAGACCTCGACGGGCGCCTCGATGCCATGCGCCAGTGCGAGGAGGCAGGTTTCGTGGTCCGCGCTGGATTTACACCCATCGTCCCGCACCGGAATTGGCGCGAGGAAGCAACCGTAGCACTGGAAAAACTCTTCGCCGCGGCCAACCCGGATACCGTCAGGCTCTGGGTGGTCTCCATGATGCTGGCCGGAGAAGCCGAGGAGATATTCGGCGCGGACAATCTCGATCCGGAATTCGTTGTCGCCATGCGCGAATCGGCGTCGGAAATGGGCGGCAAACACTGCGGCCCATTCCCCCGCCGGGTCCGAGCCGAAATTTACGCGCACTACATCGACGAGATCAAGAGAATCAGCCCCCGCACGCCGGTCAATCTCTGCACTGAGGAGCGGGAGATTTGGGAGATGCTCAAAGATAAGCTGGAGATGTGCCCCGACAGGATGTTCTGCTGCTGTGGCCAGTTCAGCGTTCCCAGTCGAAGGTTGGCTCGCCTGAAACAGTGAACAATCACGCAGGCTGCTCTGCCTTTTCCACGGCTCGAAAGTTCACCATGTACTGGGTCGCCACAAGCGATGCGACCGCCATACAGGCCCCGCCGATGAATGGCACGTGGTAGCCGAACGTTTCCCACATCGCGAATCCCACCACCGGCACGGTCACTGCGGCAATGTGATTCATGGTGACTCCGGCAGCGAGAGTTGGGGTGATGTCTTTCGGCTCGGCAATCTTCTTCATGTAGGTGGTCAGCGAAATCGTGAAGACTTTGAAGAAGTTATCGATGCAGTACAGGCCCCAAAGCACGTTGCGGTCGGTCGTCATAGCGTAGCCAACAAAGATGAAGAAAAGGCCGATGTAATTCAGGGTCAGGGCCCTTCGCTCACCCCTTCGGTCGATCCATCTCCCGATAGAAGGAGCACTGAGGAAGATGGCCACGGTGTTGATAGCGGTCAGCGCGGCGACGGCCTGCACCGAAGTCTCTCGCAGGTGCACCATGGCAAACAGCGCGAAGGTAAGGAAGATCTGCTTGCGGGTCCCTTCCAGAAAAGTGAGCAGGTAATAAAGCCAGTATTTCTTTTTAAAAACAAGCTTCGGCCTGTCGAGCGTGCCGACCTCGCTCGAGATGCCAAGGCAGCAGAGAGAGCCGACCATGCCCATCGCGCCGGCAAATAGGAAGATGTGCCGGTAACTTTCGAGATCGGCGAAGAAGTAGACGACGCCAACCGCGCAAAGGCTGCTGGCAGCCGTGATGCTTCGAAAGATTCCAAGCCAATGGCCTTCCTCCCCTTCTTTCGCCAGCCGCAGAACCATCGAGTTATAGACGGGTACCCACAGATGGAATCCGATGCTCCAGACGACCGAAGCGAAGACCAGGCTTGGAAGACTGGTCACCCGGTAATAACCGGCGATTCCGATGGAAAAGACGAGTAGACACCCGGAAGCGATTTTCGGTTCGAGGAATCTGACCGTCATGGCGACCATCAGGACCGTCAGAGCGCCCGGGACTTCCCGCAGGGATTCCAGAACCCCGTATTGCAACGGCCGGATCCCGATATCCTCTTTCAGGAAATTCATGAAGCTCGAAATCTGAACCATCAGGGCAAAGTTCAGACAGAAACTGGCCGCGGCCAGCAGCACGAGATTGCGTCGTCTATCTTTCAAGCGGATTTAACTTGGAGGATGTGGCAGGCGAGGGGGGAATCGTATCACACCAGCCGCGGGGAGGATCAGAGTCTCAGCCGATTACTTCTTTCTCTGAATGGCGCCGAGAAGCTGTGCCGCAGGTTTAACTACCTCCGGGCTCTTAATCGTTATCCTAATCGTTCTCTTAATCGGATTTCCAAGAGTCTGAAATGTCCCCGGCGACTTCGGACTGAAGACCACTCGATGAAAATGGAGAATCGTCTGGACACCGGATGGCCCAGCCGTCACCAATTGATGTACCCGGGCATGCTTTCCCACTTGTTGGGCAGATACACGCTGACTTCCGGTTCTGTGAATGATGCCGACGGGTTTGCTCCAAGGTTTGCCAGGAAGATGCGCCAGAAACGGAAGGCCTTGATTCTGCCGCGGTCTTTCAGACGCCCGAGATCGAGTTGGCAGGCGACCAGACGACCTTTGCCAATCTTCTTTAAGGCTACGATGCCTGGAACGGTGATCATCTCCCAGCCTTCTGACTTCTGACCGACGCGAAGGGCAACCCACTTCTTGAAAAAGAGATCCGCATCGCTCAAGCCCCTCAGGATTCGATGCCGCGTAGTTCGGCCAATGAAGAGGCTTTCTTCCTGGATTCTGAGTCCGAATGAAGTGGCCTGTGAATCGGGCAAAAACAATACGGTAGCGCCGTTTTCTGCGGCTGACTGGATGGACGCCAGGTCCCGCTGGGTGTGCTGTCCGGCTCCGACCGCTATGAGCTTTGCATCGTTCGCCTCACCGTATTTCGTTGTCTCGACCCCGAACTGCTGAAGGAACTTCGCGGCATCTGCGTCCAGACAGGAGATCGCCGATGCAGTTCCGGCCTCGACCTGCGTCAATCTCCGCAGCACGTTGTCAACGAGGGAGGTGGAGATGGGATCCACGCCGTAGCGCGAGGTGACGTCTACCTGGCAGAGGACGACTCGGCCTCGTCCAGCGGCGGCGGCCATTAACGGCGAATGAACAAGATCGAATCCACATTCCAGCAGAGGAACGAACGGCGAAAGGTGCGGCTTTCGAAAGGCGAAGGTTGAGACCACCCCGCGATTGCCCCATTTGAAGAATCGCTTGGGCCATTTTCGTTGCGTCTCAGGCGGCGCTTCGGGATACGGCGGGATCAGGTGGCTTTCCCCTCGGAAATCGATGAAGTCCTGGGCGGCGAGACCTTCGAAAAACGGATGCCCCGGGTCGGCCATGAAGACTCGACGGGCGGATTGTTCTTCAAGCTTGAGCCCGAATACTTCGGGCACGGTCTGCTCCATAACCAGAAGATTCAGCCCAGCTCGTACCGCATCTTCGAGCTGGATGCGCCGTGCAAGATCGAGGAAGTCCTTGCCGTAAGATTTCTTCCCGACAGTCACCAATCTCGCGGCCTGAAGATTGGATGCCTCTTTCAGCGGTGCGAACTCGAGTCCTGCCATCGTGAGCATCTTCTTCGTTTCTTCCGACAAGCCAAACACCAGGGCCTTCGCGTCCTGGCTCTCCAGCTTTGGTCGCGGGAACAGCGAAAAAGTAAAGCGTTCCTGCCTGAAGTATTTCTTCGGGCCTGTCACTGCTCGGACCGACAGGGCAAGATCCGTCCTCACGGTCACCGAAGGGAGGTCAGCCTCAACGGGTATCCTGACAGGCGTGCCGGCGAGCGAGAGCGACTGCACGCGATTCGAAGCAATTACCTTCTTATCCGGGCCAGTGACCTCCCATTCAATAACGCAGGGGATGTCCCGCGTCAGATCGTTAAGGAGCACGATCTGTTTACGGAATTCTTCTCTCTCATAGTAGGAGTGATCCTTCGATGGCCAATCGCCCGGCGGACCCGCGATGTACATATCCGTGTCGTTGAAGTAACGTGCCAGCGCGAGCATCACCGGCAGCGGTTTGCGTTCTCTGTCTTTGAAATCCCAATTGATGGCATTGAAGATGATCCCGGACACTCCCCATGTACGCCATGCTCGGAGCGAATGACGGGCGTAGAGTGACTTGACCTGCTGATAGGCGGGATGGCGTTGAATCAGGGTTCTGAGCCGGGAGCCGCGCGGCTTTCGCCCCACGTCGTAAAGCTCGAACAGCTCCGGCGTGAGGAGGCGCCAGGCACGGGGGCCGAGATACTTGGATGCCAACTCGTCGAAGACTGGCTCGTCAGCATAAACAACACTCAAGGGGAACGTCCTGGGACGAAACCAATACGGGATCAGCATCAACCCATGTTCGCAGGCGAGAAGCGGGAAAGGACGTTTCTTTGCCCAGCGAGCGGGCCATTCCTCTCGCTCCTGAAGTGGGGAGGTCGGCCCGATGTAGCAGTTCAGCGAAAAGATGTTGCCGAAGTTCCCACAAGCGTGGTGATAAATGGGGCGTTCATCCAACTGCTTTACGATTCGCTCCGCTTCCAGGGAATACCGTTCCTTCTGGCGAAATGCTTCATTCTCCGGCTTGAAGGAACCATCGATTTTTGTCGGCGCGATATACCAGCGGTAGCCCGCAAGGTTGAAGTTCATGAACCACATGCCAATGGACGGATGATTACCGAATCTGCGGATATGTTTATCGATCCGGCGTTTGTAGAGCTTCGCCACACCGGGCTCGAAAATCCGATCTTTCAGAATCCGTGCAGACGGAAGGACCGGCAGAGCGAGGA
>JASLXP010001011.1 GCA_030740295.1 Planctomycetota bacterium | reverse complement strand
TGGTGGCAGCCTGAGAAGCTGCAATTACAGAGTTTATGGTGGACTGAACTACCGGGTCGTTGATTTTTAATCCAAGCGCCACTTAACCCTGAAACGCAAGGGCAGTAGCCTGCGTATTACCGACACCGATGGCCTCGAGGGCAGCAACGATATCGGTGGCCGCAAAATCCTCAGTCGGCACTTGAGTACCGACCTCTGCAATGAGCGCGTCACCAATCGTCTGCAGGGCCCCGGCCCCCGCCGACGAAAGCGCGGAATCCACCAGATTAATACTCATGGTTGCAGCCACATGCCCCAGCAGGCGATACGAAATCGCGAAGTTACCCATCTTGATAACCGAAGCCCCTCCGACATCCCCGACCAGCCCTTCTCCAGTTGACCCGAGATCCCCGATGAGGCCGACCGCATTAAAGACGCTCTGCACCTGGCTGGCATTCGCACTAGCGGTGTCAAAGGAGGCCTGCAATCCAGCGATGTCGTCATTGAAAATACTGAGAAGCTGGTCGAACGTCCGGACGATGTTTCCCCGCGCCTCCGCATCGACAAAAACGGTGTTATCCCACGACGTTGTCTTGAATCTGATATTGAAAAGGTTGTCCGAATCCCGCGCCAGATTGGCCGGATTCCAATAGAGCGCCGATCCTCCCGAGGCCACGGCCACTCCGGCCGAACCCATGCCCCGCTCACGCGTGCCCACGGCCAGCCACGGCTGCGCGCAGAGCTCAGTCAAAGTAAAAACAATCACAATGAGTGCCGACAGCCCGGCAAATCTGGACAATCTCATTTCTGCCTCTCCTTCTGAAAGATAAATGGTGCTCGGCCCGTCGAATGCGGGTTGCCAGCATCATCGCGAAAACAGAGCTTCGAGGAAAGTCCTTTTTCTCATCTGGTGGCAAGTCGTCGAGCGGGTCCTGTCCATCTCTTGACGCCGTAGACGACAAGCAGCCCTGGTGGCCTGTCGCTACGATTGCTGTCCAGCCAATACGAGCTAATCATGAAAAATCGTTCATCTCTTATCGGTCTGACCACATGTAGCTTGATCTTTCTGGGAAATCCATCTTCGACTGCCGAGGAAGAGAGAACACCACTTTTCGATATGTCCTCGATCCGCGATGCAACGACACTTGAGGTCAAAGTGCTTCAGGATTGGCATCGCGTGAATGGGCCAGTTCCGACCCGGCAGAAACTTGTCACGATTAAGGTCGGCGAGATATGGCCCGGGCGTGAGTATCGGATGCCCGTGCGGATGGTCGTGCCCGTGGTTCGCAAAGCCAAAGGCTTCCGCCTGACGGGCGGAAATCATCCCCGGCGTTTGGAGCGGGATATAAGACCCCCTCCGCTCGAACAAGAACTGATTCGGGGAGGCGTCGGACTTGTTTACACCGTTGTCCAGGTACTGCAGCAGTCCGGGCTTGTCGCCCTCGGCCGCGAATCTGAAACGCGCTTTCTCAAGTCGCTCAATCCGCACGACAAAATTCAGTATTGGGCCTGGCCGGCGACGATGATGCGCGCTGTCACGGCGGCCTACGCAGAAGAGGATTACTTCCAGCATGGCAAGGTAGCAATGTCAGGTGGTTCTAAGAATGGCGCGACGCCCTCGATGGCGATCATTCATGACGAACGTATGACCGCCGTGTTCGCGTCGGTCTCTCCTATCTGGGATTCCCCCCTTCGGATGTGCGACCGCAAAGCGTGGGATGAACTCGAAGCCTTTGCCGGGGAGATGAGACACCGCTTTCTTGGTGGTCACTTCGGCCCGATTTTCAATCGTGATGCCCTTGCCGCCGGCCGCACCTGGAAGGAACTGCAGGCATTTGCCGAACGCGTCTCGGATGGCGTGTTTGTTTCGCGAAACCTGGAAGCTCTCCGCTCCCGCAAAGTTGACATGCTGTTCCATCCGGGCACTCATGACTTCGTCGCCTTCGACCTGGCGTGGGGCGGGGCACGTCATCCAACCATTCCCATCTACCTCGGCGCGAACACCGGACACGGCAAGAGAGAACCTCACTCGAAAATTGAACGGGATCAGCAGAATAAAGCGGCCTTTCTGTTGAGACACTTTTTCCCGAAGGAGATCGAACCGCTGCTGCCATCGCCCACCATCAAAAGCAACGTAAAAGACGGAGTGCTGCATGTGACCGTCACTTTCCCTCCCGGCTCAGGTGATGAGAGTGGACGCATCTGGTGGATGTACGACCGGCCCATGGACGGCAGCCCAGGCTACCTGAGCAAACTGATTCCTGACGAGAACTGGGCAGAGATGAAGCACGACAAGGCAAGCAACTCCTGGACTGCTGAGATCACGCTGAAGGCAGACGCATCAACCATCGACATCTTCAGCAACCATCGCAAGAGAGTCCGTTATCGAGAAAGAGAATACGCGACCTACTCTTCGTCCCCTTACACGCGTATCAGATTGTCGTCGAAGGAACGTTAGAGTGAGCCATCGGATGCTGAACACTTGACAGCTTTTGACTGACAACCTGAGCGTGAGACCTGCAGGCAACTCGCTCCCAGGGAAGTGACTACTCTCCTTCTTTCCTCTCGACTGATGAGATCGAGTATCTTCCCGGTTGGGCATCGAAACTGATCCAGCCTTCGGCGTATTGGGCTGCAATGACCCGCTGCTCCTTTCCCAGTCGGTTCACGATGGGTGTTTCGAATCCGGGCGGCAGACGGAGCTCGAAACGATGCGTCTTGCTGGAATCCAGGCGGCAAAGGCGGGACAGCGGGGGCTTCCGGTTTGTGCGCTGCCAGGGGGGACGGCGGTATTCTGAATTCGGCAGGATCGTGATGGTCACTTTGTTGGCGTCTGCCTCTACGAAATAGGCACCGCTGCCTTTGTAAGTGACAAGCGGCGACGAGCCCAAAGCAGCGATGGTTCGGACGTTGTCCCCGGCGCCGGAAGGCAGTGATTTCAGCGGCGCCGTGTGCATGAGGGTGCGCTCACTGACCCACTTACTCGTACCGCTTTTGAACGAGAGGGAGCACGGCCCAATGGACATCGCCATGCTGTCGAGAATGTCGAAGGAAGCGTAACGGGGTGTACTACGAAAGACCTCGCCTGCGATGCGGAAGGCGACTGCCTTTGCCGGTGTGCAATGCAGGTTCAGGTAGTGCGAGCCGCCCATGAATTCGGCGACCGGGCTCAGCGTGTATTGCCACTTGGGCGCGATCTGGACGCCCAGGCTGCGGAACAGGCGCGCCATCGCCGGGTAGATGTAAGACGTCGTGTGGTTGTACATGTTCTCGAACTCGTAAACGAGCTTTGCCTTGCCTGCGAAGCGCTTTCCGAGGGCCCAGCGCATTCGAGCGTAATCGCTGTGACACTTCTTCAGGAAGGAAAGGTAGTTGTTGCCGCTCAGGTCGGTGGGATTCGCCCAGAAAGGGTGCTTCACGTCGCCTTGCCCCGGATAGCAGCAAAACGAAACAGCCTCGACGGGGCTGTCTGCAGCGGCCTGAAACACGTCTTCATGACCGTTGATCATGCGAGGCCAGTTCAGGTTCCAGACGACTGGTTTGTTACAGCCCGTGGCCCGGATAGCGGCGTGCATACGTGAGAGATACGCCTTCACCCGCTTGTAGCGATAGCTCGTGAATAACTGCGCGGGTGTCCCCTTCACACCCTTGGCGATGCACCAGCGTTCAAAGTCCTTCCGGTAAGGGGCGTACCTCGCTTCCGAGTTCAAGCCGACTGCGTTCAGGTACTTCGGCTCGTTAATCAGTTCCACCACCGCGATGGCTGGCTCGGAGCGGTAGGGTGTGTCGTTGTACCGGTTGCGGTGGTTGAGCAGCTCGGTCATGTATCGCTCGCTGCGGTCGACGAAATCGTTGTCGAAGAGCCACTCTTCACGCTCGTGACCGGCCATGAATGAATCCTTGACGTGGAGCGTGTTCATATCATTCATCAGCGTCAGATACACGTAGATGCCCATCGCCCGGCAGCGTGATATGACGTAGTCGAGCACGTCGAGGTAGACGGTGTCGACCAGGTTGCCGTCCGCGTCGGTAAAGTCGGACGGCAGCAGGTGCAGGCGAACCACCCCGAGATCCATCAGCGGCAGGTGAGCCAGGTTTTCGTCCGTGACTTTCTTCAGGGCTTCGGCCGTTTCCGGGATGCCACACGGTCTGAGTCGGCCGCGCCATTCCCAGGACAACGCGGTCTGAAAGTTCACTCCCCAGAGAGCGACCTCGGTGCCGTCGTCGTACATGAGGACGCCGTCCCGGCACGTGATTGGCCGGCACGGCTTGCGTTTCCCGATGGGGTATTTCCGCATATCGTCAGATTTGATTTCCTGGCCCGTCTTCGGCCGTTCAAGCTCGAACGATTCGCTGACAATCTGCGGTACCTGCTCCATTGGAACGACGTTGACATCGTCGAGGAAGCTTTCACCGGCCACACCGGTATAGAGTTTCCCGCTGGCACCGGGAAACCACTCCACTCGTACGCGTTCGTTTTCGTAGGAGTTGAAGAGAAGCGTCACTTCCCGCCATTCGCTGCCTGGGCCGACGACCGTTTGGCTCAGCGTTGCCCACTTCAGTGTCTGAACCGCGAGCACTGGGTTGAGTTTGCCGTCTCCCTTAATCCAGGCCGTCACTTGATACACCGTGTTCTTCCGAACGGCAATGAGCTGATCGAGGTGGATGTTCGACTTGGCCGTTTTGGTTCGCGTGTAGCGCACGCACTTCGAGCCGCCCCGCCCGACGCCGCCGACGAATTCTATAACAGCATCGGGCGCGTGATGAATCCGGCGCACCCAGACGCCAACCGCGTCATTGGTGGCAAAGGACAGGTCGGGGCGATCGAAGTTGCCGTCGCTTAGAACGGACTGAGCTGTTGGGCGTGCTTTCCGATCTGGCCCCGAAGGGCGAGAATTACAGCCTGAGAACATGATGCCCACCGTCAGCGGAATGACGGTCAGGATGCGGCTCGATGTCATATTGCAGCTCTTTGAACGAGGGGCTGGGGGATAGTACTTCGTTATAGTCGGGTGCGCGAATCGTTTGAGGGGCAATGGTACATTCATTGACGACCCACGGATCTGTAGAATATGCCTTCACCTGCCTGTCAGCCTTTCGCGGCGAGCCACGAAAGGTCCGTTAATTCCGATCAGTCTCCTTTACTTTGAGCCAACAGCCGTCGGACCCGAATCTATCGCCATCGATTAACCCCCACATGAAAAATAGTTTCTCTTCCCTTTCACAGTACCTGGTCCGCAGAGTTGCCTGCGCGTGCTTGCTCATCGCCTGCCCGGTTCTCGAGGCCGCGGACAAACCCAACGTCATCCTCATCCTCACCGACGACCAGGGCTACGGGGACCTCTCAGTTCATGGGAATCCCGTCCTGAAGACACCGAACATGGATCGCCTCCATTCAGAGAGCGTTCGATTCACGGACTTCCATGTCGCGCCGATGTGTTCGCCCACTCGTGGTCAGCTCATGACAGGCCGCGACGCGATGAAGAATGGCTGCACGGCCGTCTGCCAGGGACGTTCGATGATGCGTACGGACCTTCCGACCATGGCCAACTTCTTTGAGGATTCAGGCTACGCCACAGGGCATT
Source organism: Planctomycetota bacterium (assembly GCA_030740295.1). The sequence continues at coordinate 2,540 of JASLXP010001011.1, read as the reverse complement.
TCGGAAAGTGGCATCTCGGTGACAGCTATCCGCATCGCCCGCAGGATCGCGGCTTCCAGGAGACGATCCATCACCGCGCCTGGGGCATAACCTCGCTCGCGGATTACTGGGGGAACACTTACTTCAATCCGGTTCTCTCTCATAGCGGAACGGACAAGAAGTTCGAGGGCTACTGCACCGACATATTCTTTCAAGAGTCGATGAAGTGGATCGAGAAAGTGAAGGCCCGGGACAAGCCGTTCTTTCTCTATCTCCCCACCAACACGCCGCATGTGCCCAATGTCTGCGAAGAGAAATACTCGAAGCCTTACGAAGGACGGCACGGAGGCAAACCGATCCCGGCCACGTTCTACGGGATGATCGCCAATCTCGATGAGAACCTCGGAAAGCTGGAGGCATTTCTTCGGGAAAAGGGACTTCGCGAGAACACGATTCTGATCTTCATGACGGACAACGGCACCCAGAGCAGGCAGGCCCAGGCGATCTACAACGCAGGAATGCGGGACAGAAAGACCAGCGTATTCGAGGGAGGCCATCGCGTTCCCTGCTTTGTCCGCTGGCCCGTGGGAGGACTGAAGCACGACAGCGACGTTGATGAACTGACTCAAGTGCAGGACCTGCTGCCCACCTTGATCGAACTCTGTGGCCTGGAAAGAGACAGCGCAGAATTCGATGGGACGAGCCTGGCCAGTCTACTGAAGGGCACAGCATCGGAATTGCCGGATCGGAAGCTCGTCGTGCAGTACCGCGTTTCCGGCGAGCCATGGAATCCCGCGGTAGTGATGTGGGACAAGTGGCGTCTGGTCAATCGCGGACAACTCCATCATGTCGGTCGTGATCCGGGACAGAAAAAGAACGTCGCCGATCAGCATCCGGAAGTCGTGCAACAGATGACTGCCCACTACGAAAGCTGGCACAAAGAAGCAAGGCCGCTGTTTGATCGACCGCGGTGGATCACGATCGGCGCCCAGCAAGCCAATCCTCTGACTCTCTACGCTCAGGATTGGACCGGCGGATATTGCGACAACCGCGGCGGGCTCACCCGCGCGACAGCGCGGGGTTATTGGAATGTGATCGTGAGTAGCGAAGGTGTCTACGAACTGCAGCTGCTTCGCTGGCCCCGGGAATCCAAAAAATCACTTACCGAAGGAATCGCGGGGCCAAGAGACAGCGGTCGAAGTGCACGCCCGATTACTGCAGCCAATCTTCAAGTAGCCGGCGAAAACTACACGCTCGACGCCAAGCCATCGGACAAGCATGTCACCTTTCACGTTAAACTGCCGGTGGGCAAAACACAGTTGGCTACCACTCTGATGGATGCGAAAGAGCACGCCCTTTGCAGCGCGATCTACGTCTATCTCAAGCGAATTCCCGATGCCGACGCGACGCTGACGCCTCCCTCCGATCGCAGGCCAAAACAGGCCGGGCCTGCTGCCCCTGCGCGAAAAGGAAGCCAGAAGCCCAAAGCCGCCGCGTCGATCACACTGACGGCGGATGATGTGCTGCTCGCCGATTTCGAGGGCAATTCTTACGGCGACTGGCAAGCGAGCGGAACCGCATTCGGCTCCGGTCCAAGTGAGACGAGAAACCGCGTTGCAGGTCACCAGGGAAAACGCCTGGTGGATACGTTTCTCATCAACGAAAGCGACAAGCCCACCGGGAAGCTGACATCGCCGGCTTTTCGGGTCGAGCAGAAGTATCTCAATTTCCTGATCGGCGGCGGAAAAACTGCAGGGCAAACCTGCGTCAACCTGCTCGTCGATGGGAAGGCAGTTCATACCGCGGTGGGTACGGCGACGAAGAGCAGCGGGAACCGCAAAATCATGCGTTGGATTTCCTGGGACCTTTCCAAGCTCAAGGGCAGGGAAGCAAGGGTGGAGATTGTCGATCTGGCTTCCGGCGGTTGGGGGCACATTATGGCAGACCAGATCTTCCTGTCCGACAAACCGGCAACTCAATAGCTCTACAGGCATGGCTAAGGGTCCGCTCAAGATTAACTTCCCATCTTGATTGACTGAACATGTGCCACGGATTGCTTGCCAATCCGTGCGAGCAACGTGATCTGCACGGTTTGGCAAGCAAACCGTGGCACATGGCCATCTTCGAAAATGGGAAGTTATTTTGCGTGCCTCCTAAGGTGCCAATTCCTCGCGGCGTCGTGCCGCGAAAGATCGTCAGCCATGTAGAGCCAACCTGATTACCTGGTTTTGTGTGATGGCTCGAAATGTCTGATCGCTAACCACCAGTCAGTTTCCGAATCTCTTCGGCCAATTCATTAAACAGCCACGGCTCGCGCTGGATCGTCGAACGGACCCCGTTCGACCTCGGATTGAATTCGATATCCGCAACGAGCATCTGCTCTTCCCTGGTCGCTTTGGCGAGCGCCTCCTCCGGACCTTGAGAGTTCGGAGTGATGATGCGGCTGTTATTCACGTATTCCGAACGGCCGGCATTGGCAACGACCAGGTGCACTCCGTTGTCCATCGCCCTCGCCCTCTGCGCAGTGCACTTGCCCATGTAGCGAAGCTTGATGTCCCGTC
>JASLXP010001010.1 GCA_030740295.1 Planctomycetota bacterium | reverse complement strand
TTTGCCTAGCCCAGCCCGGCGGGCTGGGAAGTAATGAAGGACTACCAAAGGGGCAACGCCCCGACCATTTGCAGCACTCTGGGCAAATGGCCGGGGCGTTGCCCCTGAATGGCAATCCTCCTCTAAACCCAGCCCGTTGGGCTAGGCTAGGCAAACGACCGGGGCTTCGCCCCTGAAAGAGAGGACTCCCATTTCTTAGATCCGTAAAGACTCTCCCGTCTTGACCTACCAGTCTTTTTTCAGAAGCAATTTGAGATTAAGACGAAGAGAAAGACGAGGAGAAAGACCAGGCCAGAAAGCTGTGCCTCGGCAAGGCTCCAACGACGCATTTGCAGAATCAGTATCTCCGCCACGGAGAATTACAGGAATGGATTCATATGCCTTCAGTTTCAATCGCTGAAAAGCTCATCATCGGTGAAGACCAACCGCTCGCGCTCATCGCCGGGCCGTGTGTATTGCAGGAGCGGGATTTCATCCTGCGAATCGCGGAGGAGCTTACATCGATCGCAGCAAATCTGCAGATGCCTTTCATATTCAAGGCCAGCTATGACAAGGCGAATCGCACCTCGGTGGATAGCCCTCGCGGTCCTGGTCTTGATGATGGGCTCGAACTCCTGGGGGATGTGAAAGAAGCTTTCGGTTGTCCTGTGCTATCGGATGTCCACGAAACGGCCGAGGCAGAAGCCGCGGGTGAAGTATTGGATGTGCTGCAGATTCCTGCCTTCCTCTGCCGGCAGACGGATCTTCTAGTCAGTGCAGCTCGTACCGGAAGAGTGGTAAACGTGAAGAAGGGGCAGTTTCTTGCGCCCTGGGATATGAAACATGTGGTCGACAAAGTGGAGTCGGCAGGATCGAAATCTCTGATGCTCACCGAGCGCGGAACGAGCTTCGGGTACAACACACTCGTGAGCGATATGCGTTCCCTGCCTGCCCTGCGTGAATTTGGCTACCCGGTCGTCTACGACGCGACGCACAGCGTGCAGATGCCCGGAGGGCTTGGCGGAAGCTCCGGAGGTCAGCGCGAAATGGTGCCGCATCTTCTGCGCGCTGCAGTCGCGGTCGGCTGCGACGCTATTTTTGTCGAGACCCATCCGTCGCCGGATGAAGCCCCTTCGGACGGCCCAAACATGGTGCCGCTCGAAGAGCTTGAAAACCTTCTTCAGGGGATTCTTCAGATGGATGCAGCGAGAAGGTCGGTGGATGGGATCTAGCAGGCAGTCAGGCGGAAGTCGGTCAAGTAGATCGGGTTCATCATAGATGCTGGTTAATCCGAAAGTTCTGACTAAGATCCCGCGCTCGATACATTAACCAGCCGTTTCAGGTAGAGGTCACCACGTTGTTACGAATCTGCGCCATCCTCGGCATCTTTGCCACAACATTCCTCTCGGCCAAGGAAGTTCCGATACCCGCAAAGATCGATTTCAATAAACACATTCGGCCGGTGTTCACGGACAAATGTTTCGCCTGCCACGGTCCCGATGCCAGACAACGGAAAGGCAAATTCCGCCTGGATCTCAAAGAGGATGCTTACAGGAAGCACAAGAATGGATTCGCCATCGTTCCGGGCAAGCCGTCCGAGAGCCTCATTATCGGTCGCATTAATCACAAGGATCTTGACAAGCGGATGCCTCCGGAGGAGACAAATAAGCCGCTCACACCACGCGAGGTCAAGATGATTGAAAAGTGGATCGAGCAGGGAGCGAAATGGAAGCAGCACTGGGCGTACGTGATCCCGGCGCATCCTGAGATACCGAAAATACATGGCGAAGTGAAGTCGCCGATAGACAGTTTCATCCTTGCGATGCTGAAAGAGAAAGGGCTGAAGCCTTCCAGGCCGACGGACCGTATCACGCTCATTCGCCGTCTGTATTTTGATCTGCTTGGGCTGCCGCCGACTCCCGCCCAGGTGAGAGCATTCGTGAATGATAAGTCACCCAAAGCATATGAGAAGGTTGTCGATGAGCTGCTGGCCTCCCCGCACTACGGCGAGCGTATGGCCATCTACTGGCTCGACCTTGTCCGGTTTGCCGACACCATCGGATATCACAGTGACAATCATCGCGATATCGCGCCGTATCGTGACTACGTCGTCCGCGCCTTTAATCAGAACAAGAAGTTCGACCAGTTCACTTACGAACAACTCGCGGGCGACCTGCTGCCGGAATCAGGCAACGAGCAGAAAATCGCCTCCGGCTACAACCGCCTGAACCAGACCACGCAGGAAGGCGGCGCGCAGGCCGGCGAGTATCTCACAAAGTATCAGGCAGACCGGGTCCGTAATACATCGGCAGTATGGCTTGGCGCAACCATGGGCTGCGCTGAGTGCCACGATCACAAATACGACCCTATCTCGTCGAGAGACTTCTACAGCTTCGCCGCCTTTTTTGCCGACCTGGAAGAAACCGCAGTCGGCCGGCAGGTGGCCACCATGAAAGTTCCTGCCCCCAGCCAACAGAAGAAGATCGATGAGATCCAGAAACAGATCACCGAAGCCACCGCAGACCTCGCAAAGCCTCGACCTCATCTGGCCAAATCACAGGAGTCCTGGGAGGAGAAGTTGCGCAAAAAAATCGAGCCCAACGCGCCCGTACCGGGACCGTGGTCTTCGCTTGGCCCGTTTGCTGAAAGAGATTTCAACAAGGCTTTCAAGACACAATACGGTCCGGAGAAAGGCGTCGACCTGTCCAGAAAATACAAGGACGGAAAGGTGAAATGGATTCCGCAGCCGAAGTATGCAGACGGCAAGGTTCATGCACTCAAGGGCGTAGCAAATTCAGCGACTTATCTATACCGCCTGATCACCGTAGCAGACCAGAAGGGCAAAGATGGCGACCTCGCACTGGAAGTGCCAGTGGAGTTTTCTCTGGGCAGTGACGACAGCATCGAGGTCTGGCTCAATGGCAAGAAGATCCTCTCGAAAAACGTAAAGCGCGCACCTGCAGCCAACCAGGACAAGGTCAGAGCATCGCTGGAGATTGGTGAAAATCATCTTCTCCTGAAGATCTGCAATGCCGGTGGAGGCGACGGTTTCTATTTCCGCCTGGTTGAGACCGGTGAGGTGCCGAACAACATCGCCGCCATCATCGGCACGCCAAAGAATCTTCGCACCAAAGAACAGAACGCGGAAATATCCAAGTACTTCAGGAGCGTGACGCCGGAAATGGCTGCGGCACGGAAGAAACTGGAGGACCTGAAGAAAGCCAAGGTTGCTGCTGAAAAGAATGTCCTGACCACATTGGTCTCAAAATCCAAGGCGAATCCTCGTCCTATCAAAATTCTGCCCCGTGGCAATTGGATGGACACCTCGGGCGATGTGGTCCAGCCTGCTGTGCCCGCATTCATGAAGCAGATCAAGAAGGAAGGACGCGCAAACCGTCTCGACCTCGCGAAGTGGATCATGGACCCGGAGAACCCGCTGACGGCCCGAGTCTTTGTGAACCGGCTATGGAAACTGTTCTTTGGGCGCGGCCTCTCAAAACGGCTCGACGATCTTGGAGGGCAGGGGCATCCCCCAACGCATCCTGAATTACTCGACTGGCTGGCAGCGGAGTTCTGCGACAGCGGATGGGATATGAGGAAAATGGTGAAGCTGATGTTGATGACCGATACCTATCGTCAGGTTTCGCAAGCCTCGCCGGCACTGCGGGCAAAAGACCCGAACAACGAATGGTACGCCCGGCAGTCTTTCTTCCGCCTGGATGCGGAAATGGTCCGCGACAACGCCCTTGCCATCAGCGGCCTCCTGGTCAAGGATTTTGGCGGCAAGAGCGTGAAGCCATACCAGCCCGCGGGCTACTGGCAGCACCTCAATTTTCCACGCCGCACCTACAAGGCGGAGACGGACGAGAACGGCTGGCGCCGCGGACTTTACACCTATTGGCAACGCTCGTTTCTGCACCCGATGCTTCTGGCTTTCGATGCTCCCAGCCGCGAGGAATGCACTGCGGAACGGCCCCGCTCTGACACTCCGCAACAGGCGCTTGTCCTCATGAATGATCCGACCTTCGTCGAAGCCGCCCGAGTATTTGCCGAACGCATCATTAAGGAGGGAGGGAAGACCCCCTCCGAACGAATTAGATGGGCGTTCCGGGAAGTTCTCTCCCGCGAGATCCGCAAAGATGAGCTCAACGTTATGGAAGGCCTGGCCAAAAAGCACAAGACCGAATTTGCCAAAGATCCCGACGGAGCGAAAAGCCTCGTCAGTACCGGAATGGCGCCTGTCCCGGCAGACGTGAACGTATCGGAACTCGCCGCGTGGACGTCCATCGCCAGGACGACGCTGAATCTCTATGAGGCGAATACGAGGTATTAGTCTGACAGTGACTCCAGAGAGGCCACGGCCTCTCGAGACCAGTGTTAACATTGTCAAGTTAGTCAGGATTTTAGATCTGAGGGTACGTCGAGCCGAACCTTGAATCCTGAATTTTGAACCACCACCGCAGCACGCGGCCCCAGGAATCGAATGTCAGAAACCACACCTGAAACGCTCCTCAAATCCTGGCTTGATCGCGCTTTGAACGAGAAGGCCACCGCATGGCTGGAAGAACGGCTCGAGAACGCAGCATCCGGTGACCAACAGAAGTTTTTTCTGTCCTTTGGATTCACCCCACGAAAGGTGGGCAAGAGTGACCTGGCATTGTCTGCCGAAGATCTCGCCGACGCCGAACAGGCACGGACAGGATGGAATCCAAGAGGTTGGAGCGTCGACCAGGCCGCGAGGACCCTGCTGGTCCTGACCTTTCCTTCGGACGACAAGGAAAGATATCTGGACAGCCTGGACAAGCTCTTCTCCACCGGCTCGGTGGATGAGCTCGTTGCGCTGTACCAATCGCTCCCAATCCTGCCTCACCAGGAGGCGCATAAGCTCCGTGCAGCCGAAGGAGTCCGGACAAACATACGGACAGCCTTCTGTGCGGTAGCGCATCGCAATCCGTACCCTGCCGAGTTTCTGGATGAAAGCGCATGGAACCAGATGGTACTGAAAGCGCTGTTTGTTGAAGCACTACTCGATCCAATGATCGGTATGGATGAGCGATCGAATAAAGATCTGGCACACATGCTGGTAGATTTTGCGCACGAGCGCTGGGCCGCGGGCCGTACCGTAAGCCCTGAGCTCTGGCGTAACGTCGCCCCGTACGTGGATGAAGGCGCACTGAATGATCTTGAAAAAGTTTTGAGGGAAGGAACGGAACTGGAGCAGAAAGGCGCTGCCCTCACACTATCCAAATGTCCGGCTGGACGCGCTGCAGAGCTGTTGAGCTCGAGACCAGAACTTGCGAGCGCTATCGAAACCGGTGAGCTTTCCTGGAGCAGAATCGCTGAAGAACTTGAAGGTAATTGAGGAGAAGCCGATGAATCTGATCGATCCACACATTCACATGACCTCGCGGACGACCGATGATTACCAGCGAATGGCCGCCAATGGCGTCGTCGCCATCATTGAGCCCGCGTTCTGGCTTGGCCAGCCTCGTACGACACTGGGCGCTTACAGGGATTATTTCTCGAGCCTCGTCGGCTGGGAACGTTTTCGTGCAGCTCAGTTCGGCGTCCGGCATTACTGCACCATCGGGGTCAATTCAAAAGAGGCCAACAACGAGGAATTGGCCGAAGAAGCCGTCGAGCTGTTGCCCCTGTATCTTGCGAAGGAAGGCGTCGTCGCGATCGGCGAGATCGGATACGACGATCAGACCGAGGCGGAGGACCGCATCTTTAAGAAACAACTCGAGCTGGCTCTCGAGCTGGAGATGCCGGTCATGATCCATACCCCCCATCGCGACAAGAAGCGCGGCACTTACCGCAGCATGGATGCGATAGAAGATGTAGGCGTCGACCCCGGTATGGTCGTGATCGATCATAACAATGAGGAAACCGTCGCTGAGGTACTGAATCGCGGTTACTGGGCTGCGTTCACGATTTATCCTGGCACAAAAATGGGCAACAAACGCATGGTCGAGATCGTGAGGGAATACGGCAAAGAGCGCATCATCGTGGACTCCGCGGCCGACTGGGGGGTCTCTGATCCCCTGGCGGTCTATAAGACCCGACGCCTGATGCAGGAGTCGGGCATCCCTCAAGATCACATCGACGCGGTGTGTTACAGCAATGCTCTCGCAGCCTACGGGCAGAGCGGCCAGATGAATGAGGAAGACTGGCTCAATCCGCAGCCAATCGATCAACGCCAACTCTTCAAAGGCAATAGCGTCCTCCGCGGCGGGCAGGTACCGCGAGTCGATGACGACTCACTTATCATTGAATAAGCATGTTCCCCGAGATTGAGCGCATCCTGGTCAGCGAAGACGAAATCGCGAAGGCCATTGACGACCTCGCCGAGCGGCTCAAAGAAGATTATGCGGAAGGGGATCTGGTGCTGGTGGCCGTCCTCAACGGCAGCGTTGTCTTTCTGGCTGACCTCATCCGCAAGCTCCCACTCAAGCTCACCTTCGATGTCATAGCAGCTTCGAGTTACGGCAGCGGCACGACCTCCAGCGGCAATGTGAAGATTCTTAAGGAACTCAGTCTCGATGTAGAGGGCCGCGACGTTCTCCTTATTGATGACATTTTCGATACGGGCCTGACGCTTTCAGCCCTGATCCACTATCTGAAGGAGAAGAACCCGCGTTCCCTTAAATCCTGCGTGCTTCTGAACAAGCAGAATCCAGAACGGCAATCGGACAATCATCCGGATTATTGGTGCCTGGATATCGAAAACGAATTCGTGGTGGGATACGGCCTGGATTACGACAGCCGCTATCGAAACCTGCCGTATATAGGGGTGATGTCAGGTGAGGCGGGCGCTTAGTAGGAAGAAGCCTCCAACGAATTAAAGGAAACAACGAATGAAGAAAAAAAGCATTTTCTTCATTCGTTGTTTCCTTTAATTCGTTGGAGGCCCTTTTTCTTTCTTTTCTTCTTCATTCGTTGTTTCCTTTAATTCGTTGGAGGCCCTTTTGGCCTCCATTCGTCTCCACGCCCCAGTAAACATCCAGAAGAATCAGCTCCTCATCATCCAATTCCACTCGGTTGA
>JASLXP010001009.1 GCA_030740295.1 Planctomycetota bacterium | reverse complement strand
TATAATCGCTTCGACATCTTCAGGCTTACGGTCGACCGCTCCGCCCGTCGGCCCATCACTTTCTCGTCAGCACATGAAGGGGTGGAAGAGGTGGATGGCGAAGAGAGGATGGTGAAGAGTGAATCGTGAATGGTGGATCGTGAATCCTGATTACGTCTGTCGAGAAAAAGCTCGATCAACAACGATATCGACCCAGCCTGATGAAGAATTCTTCGAAGACGGCCATAATTTCGAAGATGAACATGACGCAGGTGTGGAGTTCGATGAACGGATCGATTCCATCATCTCAAACATCACCGGCGACCTGAGCGAAGACGAGAGCGAAGCCATGATCCATGTCCTCCTCGAGCCGGATACCCATCAATAGGCAATGGAATGCTCCACCAAGAAACGCTCGTTCGGTGTGAATACACCGGCGGGCGTTTTTTTGTGGGAGGTGTGAGAGATTCAACAGGTCTCAGAGTGTCTGCGCACTTGCGGTGCCTCGGCGCTGCTTACCTTTCAAGACCACCATTCAACTCCTCTCACAACCCGAGGCTCACGTACGTGAAGCTCCGCGCGGCAATCGGAGTCTCTATCACGCCATCCTTGATCTCCAGGCTTTTGCCGGATCTCATGTCGACCGCTTTCACCTTTGCGGCCAGGCCCATCTTTTCGAGGTCGAGCTTGCACTTCACTGACTGTTTCTGCGGGCTGATGTTTGCCAGGGCGACTGCTGCCCTTTTCGGCCAGAGGTAAACCGAAGCGCGGGCCTTTTTGTTGATAGCCTTTGCCGGGCAGTCCTCGCGCCAGTAGGCGATAAACTTTCCGGAATTCAGATTCAGTTTCTTTCGCAGGGACCACCAATCGATCATTGTTGGCAGGTGGCAGTAGGCCGCTGAAGTATTGATGTCGTTCACTGCGCACATGGCGAGCAGGCTTTCCGTCGGCTGGGGCTGGTTGATGTCGGTGGGGTCTTTTGTGCCGCGTTTGAATTCAGGGAGGAAGATGTGCGGGAGGCCGGCCACGTTGCTGTTCAGTTGGGCGCGCCAGTCAAGTTCGTCCATCGTGTCCGTGTAATACCACCTGTTTCCGTAAAGGCGGTGCGTGTATTCCTCGCCCGGCCAGAAAAAGTCGGCGAAACAATGCACGGGCGGTACGAGCTTGGAATGACAGTGAGTCATCCAGTAACCGCGTTCGCCGTCCCGTTTGAATTGCCTGCAAAGCGCGGCGATGCGTTTGGAGAATTCACGTTTATTCAGAATCGTATAAGAGACGCCTTTCTTGCCGAAAACATCTTCGAACCCGCAACCGTGGGAGCGGTTTTCGCACGGCCATATTCCATCAGTATCGGTGTAAAAGGCCATGGCGCCGGTCTGTTCGTGGAAACGCTTCGCGAGCCACAATTCATAGTCGACGAAAGTCGGGGCTCCCGGACAGACGGGAACGAGATGGTAAGGAGACGTGGCTGGACGAAAACGGCTTTCCTTATTCTGGTAAGGGCCGAATTGCGCGGGGTATGGGCTGTTCCAGAGCTTGCGGAACAGATGATAAGTGGGGTGGTTGTTTGGCGTGCAACTCGTCGTGGCGTAGAAAAACGTCAGGACTCCTTTGTTGTGCCGCTCAATGTCGAACTTTGTGATCACATCCGGTCTGGGGGCGGTCCAGAGCCCGTTCTTATCTGTGTAGCCATTCATCCAGGGCTGATGGGTCTGGTGTCTGATGGGCAGGCCTGGCCCAAAATTCATTTCGCGCCAGCCGGTCATCAGTGGCTTAACCGGTGTGGCCTGGAAACCGAATTGATACCGGACCGGTTTGCTCAGCCGCGTTGGACGTGTGATGAGGCGCAATCTTATTCCGGCATCCTCGCCGCCCCGCACAACAGTCACCTGCTCGCCGCGAGCATAGATCCAGTTCGCTTCGGATTCGCAGAAATAAAGGAACCCGCGGTCTTCATCCGTCAGCCAGATGAAGGGCTCAAAGTGGCTGCGCCACTCCCGGCCGTTCCAGTCCATTCGGTTTGGGCTCTTCCTCGCGCCGCGGATGTACTTCAGGCCCGGCACCAGCGGAATATTCAGATCGAGCGTCTGGATTTCGATGCCACCTTTCGGTGGTACGAGTGTAATGGTGGAGACGACGAGGCCGTCGTATTCCAACCAGGATTCCCATTCTGCTTCCAGGGAGGTGCCCTCGAAGATGGCCGTTCCACTTCGTTCAAGACGACTCGCACGTTTGAGCTTGGTTTCGGTGCCTGCCGAGGTTTTCAGAATTGCCGATCTGCCTTCCGTCTTCAGAGTCATCCGTATCCCATCGCGCAGCATTTCCTTTTTCTGGCTTTCGACACTCGACAGAAACGGGCCGTCGAATCGGTATCGCCGGCCCCAGCAGAGCACCGAGCCCTGGTCGAGTTCGAGTGGTGTCCACGGTTCCAGCACATTGTCCGTGACACCCACTGCAGAGCCGACCCAATCGAGCGCGGGTATCTCGATCGACTCTTCGACCGTGAAGGGCTCTCGCCCGGGCGATTCCAACCGAAAAACAATGCTCTGTGTTCCCTGCGTGAACTCGAATGGCAGAGATGCCGTTGCGAGCAAGCCATTGAGTGAAACGGTCACACCACTGTTCTGGCCCTTTGTACTGAGACTGAGTTTCGTACTTCCCTTTCTGATGTCGGTCCTCCACTCTTCGTTCAGGTTCTTCAAATCCATATCGAGTTGGAGGCGTTTGTTCGGAACGTCCGGAATCCAGGTCACTGCAATCGGCTGCTTGATGAGAAATCTCACCTCGTAGCTCTGCAGGAGCTTTCCGGCTGTGTCCTCCACTCTTGCCTTCAGATGTCCGAGCCGGGCCTTTTGTATTCGGTGATGGAATTCTGCTTTGTCGTTTTCAGACACTTGCCTGGTTTGGGTAAATCGGACCGCATCCTTCGCACGCACGTTTACCGAAGCTTTTGATGGCAACGTGCTCGTGGCGGTCACGTTCAGGTTGCCGTTCGTCAGGCCTTTCTCAATCTTCAGCCCGGCTGCTTCGCGTTGGCCGAAACGAATTCTCCCAAAGCGGTCGGGCCGGCTCAGATAGGAAGGGCCGCCGTACGACCAAGTGGTGTAGATTGGATGGGCCGGCCTGGGGCGATGCCAGTTTCGACAGAAATTCGCACGCCACACATCGCCGGGCTTCGGCGGCGCCGTTTCCAGGTCAGCGAATGGGATCTTCAGGACGGCCCACCATCTATGTTTGTCAACCTTCGGGAAGACACGGATGCCTGGTCCGTTCCACACAATCTTTCTTCCCCTTGTATCGAGCAGCGTGCCCCTGGAATTCACGATGAACTGAAAGAAGTGCGGGGTCGGCGTTTCACCGGGCAACAGGAACACTTCAAATGCATCATCAAACCAGACCTTACCATCACGTTCGGTGGCATCTGCGATCGGCGCTTTCGGCGATTCGGTCGAAAGCCCGACGAAGAGATGCTCGTCGGTGTAACTGATGGCGGCACTGGAACGCCGCGTGTGTGGGAATGCGTTACGAATGTTAACCAGGATTGGGACTTGTGATGCCTTCGGCCAGCTAGGCCCATCTCCGATGGCAAGGGCCCCGCGGGGAACGATGACTTCAGGCACCGGCAGTTCCGAGCTCACATCAGGCCGGTCTGCCAGATAACGTTCGAGTATCCTGCCTGGCGGATGGACCGTTGAATATACTTCGACCTCATCCAGGTAGATCCGATCCTTAAAGCTCCTCACATGGATATCTGGTCCCGTGTATTGCTGCGCGAGGACAATTCTGGCTCGCTCCAACTCTGGCATGGCGATGTTGGGCATCTCCTGCCGATTGCTCAGCCGGCCATCGACATAAATTGCGAGATGCGTGGAGTCCCACGTCGCGTCGAGCTTGTGCCAGGTCTCAGTGTTCCATTCCGCTTTTCCAAGGGCGATGAACACCTTGTGGTCCGGGTCTCTCGCGCGACTGCCGATTTGCAGAACGGTACGCACGGTACCCGCGGCATGGGACTTATCTACAGAGAGATTGAACCCCTTCTTCGTGCCCTTGATTCGTCCACTGAAGTTGAAGAACCAGACGTAGCGGCCGTCTTTATCGCTCCAGTTGGCGGGCTTCACCCAGAACGAGATCGTGCCGCCATTCGCATTGAGGTTGCCCTTTGCCGCGTATGCGCATTTCTCGTTGTCTTCGAGCAGTAGCGACGCCCGGCTTCGCTCGGAGCTCGAGGCTCGCCTCCAGCGTGGAATCCGGGCTGCCCCTGGCAAAATCCGCAAACGCGGTCAGGCGATCAAAAGATGCCTCGAAGAGGAGATCGTCCGGCCGAGGGAGATCTGCCCCCTGCAAGTTCACGAAAAAGAAAATGGTCAGGCCAATAAAAGTGACGCTCATGAGCGGCTCCGAATCGGACCTCAGCAGAATCAAACGGCACGGAGTGTAACAAGCTTGCCTGGATTTGCGGCGATGTATCTGTTGCGAGAGCAGTTAACCGCCTGCCTGGAATTGTCAAAGGGCGAAGCCGAAGTCGCGGCAGCAGAACTTCATGTGAAGTCGTGCGGCAGGCAGACTGCCAGCCGTACGATGGAAATTACAGCGGATGGCAAGCCAGCCCCAGGATAAGAAATATCCTTCTGTATCCGCGGGATGGACATCCGTGGGAAAAACACAGTAAACGAGCGACGCGCAGAAGTTCCGAATTAATTCTCTATTCATTCCGCCCATGCCCAAGTGGTCTTACGCCCTCGTCTTCTGCCTCGCGGTCGGGGTTTATCTGAACACGCTCGAAAACGAGTTTGTGTTCGACGACAGCCGGCTGGTCGTGAACAACAAGGATATTCGCGCTCTGAATCTCGGCGCTGTGTTCAGCCATGATGTAGGCGGTCTGCCCAAGGGGCATCCAAAGCACATCGGATCTTACCGGCCGTTTACGATTCTGAGTTATGCCTTCAACTACAGCATTGGTGGCCTGCGGGCAGGTGGGTTTCACTTTGTGGACATCGTCCTGCACGGTTGCTGCTCGCTGCTCTGTTTTCTTGTGTGCGGACGGCTTCTCGAATCCTGGCAGTGGGCTCTCGCGGTTGCGGTTCTGTTTGCTTTGCATCCGGTGCATACGGAAGCCGTTGCCAATATCACGGGCCGCTCGGAGGTCTTGGCCGCCTGTTTCTTCTTGCTCGGATTGCTGGCGCACATGCAATATCGAGAGACCGGAAGAACGCGCCTGCTGGCCGCAGTGAGCGCGTGCTATCTGTCCGCCGTCTTTTCCAAGGAGAGCGCGATTACCTTGTTGGGGGCCGTGCTGTTGTATGACTGGGTGTTTGTGTTTGATGGTCCGGCTTCGCTTCGAAAACCGAACGATTCCGTCGCGGAGGGGCGAGACCACGGGAAGAAAACTCTTTTCGCTCCGTATCTCTGTTTGGCAGTGGTGGCCGTTGCGTATCTTTTCATTCGCCATCTCGCAGTCGGGGAGCTGATGCGGGTACCTTACACGGATGTCGAGAATCCGATGGCCTTTGCACCGTTTCGTGAACGCTGGCTCACTCGCTTTTATCTGCTCACCGAATATGCCCGCCTGCTGATGTGGCCTTTCTCTCTGTCTGCGGATTACTCGTTCAATCAGATCCCTCTGCTGTCCATCAAAGACCCACGAAATCTGCTGACGCTGCTTGTGCTGGGCATCTACTTTGGCCTGCTCTACTGGAGTTTTGAGAAGGAGAATGTCCTGTTTTTTGGCCTCGCCTTTATTGCGATCACATTCAGCCTCACGGCAAATATCTTCATTCCTATTGGCACGCTGGTTGGCGAGCGGCTGCTCTACCTGCCTTCGTTTGGTTACTGCCTCGCGCTTGGCTGGGCCGGGCAAAAGGTCGAAAGCGTCTGGAAAGGGCCGGCCAGCAGAAAGGGAATCATCGCGGCTGTGGTGGCCGTTTCAGTTTTCTTTGCCGTTCGCACATTCATCCGCAATGAAGATTGGCGAACGAACATATCCCTGTTTGAAAACGCCGAGAAGGTCAGCCCAAACAGCGTGAAGGTAAATTACAATCTTGGCCATCTGTACGCGAGAGAGGGACGCTTGAAGGAAGCGGAAGAGAAATACAAACGGGCACTGGAAATCAAGCCTGACTTCAATCTTGCCTGGGTAGGACTCAGCGGTGTCTATGCTTTTCAGGGCCGCGTCGATGACCTGAAGAATCTTTACGCCGATGCCATTTCCAAACGCGTTTACGATGTGGAAATCCCTCTGAATTTTGCGAACGCGCTCGTGCAGCAAATGAGGTGGAAGCAAGCGGGTGAGCTCTATGAATCTGCGCTATCGTTTGAGCCAGAGAACACAAAAACGCTGACAAATCTCGGGCTCTGTTACGAGCGTCTTGGAAACCAGGAGGAGGCAACAGAGAATTATCGCAAGGCCATTAAACTTGATCCGACCGCCATGAAACCGGCTTACAATCTTGCACTCCTCTTCATTCGAAAGGAGCGGCTGGAAGAGGCCCACGAGCTACTTAACGAGATCCCGGAGAAACTGAGGCGTGGCGATGGAATGCTCAAAGCCCGATACGAGTTGGTCGTAAAGCTGGTGAACGATGCCCAGGATTTTTCAAAAGCAGCCGATCACGTGGAGTACATCCTGAAACGTGACCCAGCGTTCCCAAATGCCGGCGTCATGCGTGAAGATCTAATCCGCTGGCGCAAGGAAGGACATTAATCTTTGGTTATTAAATTCAGGAAGGTTCAAGAATAAAATGCGCCGCTGTCTGCTTCTGTTTTCGTTTCTCTTTTCTACGGATGTTTGCCTTGCGGCGGATTGGCCCTGGTGGCTTGGGCCGAATCGTAATGGGATCTCGAAGGAGACGAATCTGGCTGAAGAATTCCCAGGCGGGCGCCCACGGGAGCTCTGGCGGACGCGGATCGGTGCAGGTTTTTCAGGGATCGTGGTTGCCGGCAATCGCCTGATCACCATGGCCGCGGAGAATGGCCGCGAGAAGGTGCTCTGCTTCAATGCTGGGAACGGTAACCGCGAATGGGAGTCTGACTCGGATGCCATATTTGAGGAGAACTCCGGTAATGGCCCACGTGGCACGCCCGCAATCGTTGGTAACCGTGTCTATTCGCATGGGGCGATGGGTTCAGTGATGTGCCTGGACCTGGCGACGGGGCGTCCCTTCTGGCGTGTGAACATGCGTGATGTCGTGGGTGCTGAGATACCACAGTGGGGGCTTTCCAGTTCGCCGGTTGTCGATGGCAATCGGCTCTTTCTGATTTCCGGTGGTGAGGGCGCGTGCGGAGTTGCTCTGGATACGCGCACCGGGCGTTTGCTCTGGCGAGCAGTCAAAGGTGAGCCGAGTTATTCGTCGCCTGCGCTCGGCGCTGCAGGCGGCTGGAAACAGCTTGTCATTCTTACTCGCACGTCTGCCGTCGGCCTTGCCCCTGAGACAGGACGGCAACTCTGGGAGCACGCTCTGAATGACGACCACAATATCCCCACTCCCATCTGGGGGCCGGATGGCAAACTGTTCCTGGCAAGCAATCGAGAGGGTCAACTGTTGAAGATTTCCGGCGGCTTAGGCCGGGCTCGGGCTGAGGAAGTGTACGGCCAGGGCCGGCTCTCGAATTCGCAATCCACCTCGGTGCTTCATGGCGGCTACCTCTACGGGTATTTCGGCAGCCGCGGGCTGGGGTGTATCGAGCTCAGCTCCGGTCGTGAGCTGTGGAAGGAGAAAGACCCCGGCAAAGGCACTCTGATTCTCGCAGGCGGTCAGCTCATCACGCTGGATGAGCGCGGTAATCTGCTGATTGCGCCCGCGTCCCCGAATGGCTTCGAGCCCGTGGCCGAAGCACAAGTGCTTCGCGGCACCTGCTGGACAGTGCCCACTCTCGCCAATGCTCTCCTTTATCTTCGAAGCAAATCCGAGCTTGTCTGCCTGGACATGAGATCAGAAGGAACTGCTGACACAGAAGACGACACCGCGCCCGCTGATGATCCCGGCGCTGTAGCGAATCAGCCTGACGATGTGGCGCCGTCCGATCCGCCAGGTTCGAGGACCACCGAAATGGATGCTCCGAGTGATGCGCCATCCAAAATGGGGAAGATTACGACCACGAAGGCACCCGCATCCGCGAGCAAAAAGCAACAGACTCCAGTGAAAACCCGGAAGAGGGTTTCAAAAGAACTCCTGACACTTTCCCTGTGTGTGATCTCTGGTCTCATCGCTGTGATCGTCTACCTCTGGTGGAAGCACGCTGGTATGTACATGTTTGGGAAATCCTGATGAGCCTCGCAGCAGTTGGACACATCCTGGACGAAGAACACTTCGCCAACATCGATCTCGAAGCGCGATGTGCCTGGTGGCGCGATCTTCCCCTCGCGTCATTCGAGATTGCCGGCGTTCCGATCCGCAATCGCTATCTGCTTGCGCCGATGTGCAGCGTTTCAAATCTGCCTTATCGGATTCTCGCCCGGACTGAAGGCGCTGCCCTTGTATCTACGGAAATGGTCAGCAGCACTGAATTGGCGAAGGGCCGTAGACGATCCTTCGAGCTCATGGAATTCCTGCCGGACGAACACCCAGTCATGGTTCAAATAAGCGGCACGGAAGCCGACGTGATGTTGAAGGCCGCGCTCATGATTCAGGATTACGGCGCTACCATCCTGAATCTGAATTGCGGATGCCCCGTGAAGAAGGTCATCAAAGGCGGCAGCGGCTCGGCCATGCTGCGAAATCCGGATGTGCTGCGAAGTATTCTCCAGCGGCTTCGTCCTGACCTCGAAATGCCGCTCACTGTGAAGATGCGTGCAGGCTGGGATAAGCAGAACGTGAACGCCATCGAGGTGGCAAAGATGTGCGAAGACTGCGGCGTCGACGCGCTCATGTTTCACCCCCGTACCCGCGACCAGTTCTACGAAGGCAACGCGAATTGGGATCTGATCGGGCAGGTGAAAGAGGCGGTTACCATCCCGGTCATTGGCAACGGCGATATATTCTCCGCGCAGGATGCGCACGAGATGCTGGAGCGCACTGGATGTGATGCGATCATGATCGGCCGCCACGCCATCGGGAATCCGTGGATCTTTCGCCAGTGCATTCTCGAGGAAATCAGGAAGAGCCAGTTCCCCGCAATGGCACTACCGGATGCCCTGCCGTCATCCGAGGAGCGACTGCAGACCATCCTGAGTCACTTCGATTATTTCAAAGCATATCTCGGCGAGAGGACCGCTCTCA
>JASLXP010001008.1 GCA_030740295.1 Planctomycetota bacterium | reverse complement strand
GTCAGAGGCCTAAGGGATCGGCCCAAAATTAAGTTGTCACTCCCGTGTTTGTTCTTGGCAAATCTCTGCTGCCCATGAGTACAATTTCTGAATGACGAATGGCGATTGATGAATTTTGATTTTCGAAGTTTAAGCCATCCTCACCGTGCCTGTACGGAACGCGTTAGAATTTCAGCTCTGAATTCAGAAATCAAAAATCATCAATCGTCACTCGTCATTCCAAGGCTGAGACTCCTTATGTCAGCGCCATTCGTGCCTGATCCCTATTTCTCGTTCATCAGTTCAAGCATCGTGGTCCCCATTGACTTGCCGATGCGATTGAACCAGATGGCGCTGCCCATGTAGTGGTACGCGAAATCAGAGCCGGTCAGCTTCCATTCTTCGAAACGCTTGCGCCAATGGGGATACAACGCCTCGGCGGCCTTGTCGATCAGCACGTCCGTGACAATTGTCTTCACGTTTCCTTTGAACTCCGGCACGTCGTTCATGGCGAATTGAGCTTTCTTCACCACCGCCATGTTGCCTTTAGCGGGCTTTGAGCCGTTCTGGCCCATCGCTGCAATCACCACTGGCATCTTAGGTGCCTTCAGGTCCTTTCGTACATCGTTTATCAGATGCTTCAGGTTCGAGGCGTATTCGTTGGGGCCCAAATCGCCGTACATGTCGTTCCACCCCTGAAACCAAACAAAGCCGGCCGCCTGGATCTTTTTGCCCTTCAGCGCGGGGAACAGGGCCTCGTAGTTGTCATAGGCCTCTTTAACTTCAGCCATCATGGCTCGGTATGAGCTGCCGTACGGCTTCTTGATATCTTCCATCGTCGGAAGCGGATCGTCCCGTTTGTTTTTCTCATTCTTCTTCTTGACGCGGTTTTGCGCGTTCTCCAGTTCCTTCTGAAAGTATTCTTCGCTTGGCATCCCGGCCGAGGGTGAACGAAACAGCTTGTAGAGCGAATGACCACCCCAGGCCGTTTTGATCAGTATCACCGGCTCGTCGAAGTGGTCGCCCATCACCGTGCCGAATTCGAGCTCCACACCGGTGCGGTTGGGTGAGCCGTATCCAATCGTCAGGCCGCCATGCCGTTTGAGGTACTTGATGAACACGTCATCCCGAACGATCCACTTCCCGTCCTTCCGCAGGTGCTCGAAAAGGGCTTTGGTCTTCGCATCCGTGGCCTGGTGATCGAGCAATGCATTTTGTGCCTTGCCTTCCATGTTGGACTGGCCGGCAAGAACGAACACTTTGACCGGTTTGTCCTCTGCGCCTGTCTGATTAACGAAAGCCAGCCCGGCCAATATGAGAGTCATCGAACATCTGCGAATCAGTGAATGGATCATGTTTATCTCCGATAGAAAAGTCATCCGCCCATGTGAAGCCCTGTTGCGGATACTATCACAGAAACTCTGAGGAAGAACAGACAAGTAATGCCCCACTTGCCTTAAACCTTTTGGATTCTGCCCTATGGAACTATCTGCCTTGTGGGGTTCCCAGGGGCGCGCCGGCTCCCCCAGGCCAGCGGGACGCTGGCCATGAAGCAGCTCTTCTGCCGATCAGAATTCCCCGGGTGCCGCAGAACCGGTTTCGCCTTCGACGAAGCCTTCCGGCTTCTCGATTCCATCACCGAAAAAGTACTTTTCCGTCCGCTCCTTGATGGCTTTCATGTGTTCCGGATCTGTGGGATTGAGTCGATACTCATTCAGCATCATCTTCTGCTGCTCCAGCCAGACCTTCCATGCTTCATCCGAGACGTTGTTATAGATGCGCTTGCCAAGATCATCCTTGTATGGGGGCCGCCTCAGGCCCGGAAGGCTCTTGCCGAGCTTGACACAGTCGACCTTTCTCTGTTCGCTCATTTTGTGGCTCCAATAATTGAGTTTCTGATTCTCTGTCGTAAAGCAGGCGCTCCGTGCATGTGGATCGCGCTCGTGGTGTAGGCAACTCACGAATTTTATTGAGTCGCCTGGAATCCACCAGCAGGTCACTCCCCCTCTGTTGCCACGACGGCCGCCTTTTCCTGCGCCTTCCGAAATACCCGCTTGTAGTCCGAATGGCAGATAAACAGAAACGCTCCAGTCACGACAAATGCAGGGAATGGCGCAATCTGTATCCCATAGGCCAGAAATGCCGCCGCGAAGGGAGCAATAATCATCGGCAGGCCAACGGTAAACATCACCTTCAACGCGGGAATCTTCAGCTTGTCTCTGACCGTCA
Organism: Planctomycetota bacterium; assembly: GCA_030740295.1. The sequence goes on along the minus strand of JASLXP010001008.1, from coordinate 8,218 downwards.
TCAGGGTGTATTCAACGCAGTAATCTTCACGGGCCCGAATCAGAGCCTTGTGGATCAGCGCGGCAGCTAGGGCGAACGCTATTCCGATACAGAGTGATGGCCAGGTGCCGTCAAACAACAATCGCTTAAAGGCCAGCGCTTCTTCGGGCAGGTTCGCACCATCCTGAAAATAGGGGTTACGAAGCCAACGATGGCCCAGATAATCGAGGCCAAGAACGGTTATCACCCCAAGCACCAGAGCGACCCCCGAGCTGACAATCGTAAAATTCGGCTTCGAATAAAACGGGGCCTGCGTCTTGAAATCGACGAATGCCCGCATGATTCGCGAATTGTAGCGTTTGGTGAGGCCCATCAAATGGATAGTGGTGGCCGGGAGCGTGAACTGTTGAGTCACCGAGTCTATCACGCAGCGGGTAAGGTTCACACGGAGAATGATCGCGGTCGCGAGGGTTGAACAGGGATTACCACTCAATATACTTCCATGCTCATCACAAACTTCTGAACGCAGACATCAAGAAATCATGACCGCCAGCCAATGCTCCATGCCCTGTTGTTGTTGCGGCCCTTTTCATTAAGGAAGCGTCTGATTTTCTTCACAAAATACCAAGACCCGCTTCCTTGAAGCGGGTCTTTTTTTATTTCCGGCTGAAACCAAGTATGTTCAAGACCATCATCGGCGACATCAAAGCAGTCCATCAGAACGATCCTGCGGCCAAAAACACTATCGAGACGATGCTCTGCCATACGCCCCTGCACGCGATACTGTTGCACCGGGTCTCACACTTTCTCCACAGGCGTCTGCACATCCCCATCATTCCGCGCCTTGTCTCTGCGATCTCGCACTGGTGGACTGGTGTAGAAATCCATCCAGGCGCAACTATCGGGAACGGATTCTTCATCGACCACGGCACTGGAGTTGTCATCGGAGAGACCGCCGAAATTGGCGACAACTGCGTCATCTTTCACAACGTAACCATGGGCGGTACCGGCAAGCACCACGGCAAACGCCATCCGACGATTGAGGATAACGTCTTCATTGGAACTGGTGCTGTCCTTCTCGGCCCCATCCGTGTGGGCCACAACTCGAAGATCGGAGCAAGCTCTTTCATCATCATGCACGACGTCCCGCCAAACAGCACAGTGGTCGGGACGCCCGCCAAAATTGTCAAGCGCGACGGCGAAAAAGTAGATGAAGACCTCCGGCCCACCGTGCTCTCCGAACAATCTGTGGAGGTGGAGATCTCCAACGAAGCAACACCTGATCCAGCGGAACAGGCGACGAGTACCATCTAGGAACCATGGACGAGACGTACGATGTGATTGTAATCGGCGCGGGCCACGCTGGCGTCGAAGCGGCCATGGCCGCGGCTGGAATGGGATGCCGCACCATGGTCTGCACTATCAACCTTGACACCATTGGACAGATGTCCTGCAACCCGGCCATCGGCGGGCTCGCAAAGGGGCAGCTCGTCCGTGAAGTCGATGCCCTCGGCGGCATCATGGGCCATGTCATCGATCTGTCCGGTATTCAATACCGGATGCTCAATCGCAGTAAAGGGCCGGCAGTCAGAGCGCCGCGGGCGCAGGCGGATAAGAAGCTTTATCAATTCACCGTAAAGCACATCCTCGAGCAGCAGGAAGGTCTGATGATCCGGCAGGACATGGTCACTGCGCTGGAGCTGAAAGGACGCACCGTCACCGGCGTCAGGACCCAGTCAGGACGCATCTATAAAGCCAGGGCCATCGTGGTAACGACGGGCACATTCCTCAAGGGCCTGATGCACATGGGCGAGGCCCGGATCGGCGGTGGCCGCATGGGCGACGCGAGTGCTGAGCACTTTTCGGATGACCTCCGCCAGCTCGGCTTCGACATTCTGAGGCTCAAGACCGGAACACCACCAAGGCTCAATGGCCGCACGATCTGTTTTGAAGGACTGGAGACTCAGCACGGTGAAGAGCCTGCTCCACCTTTTTCCTTTCAGACCGAGCACATCGACCGGCCTTCGCTGCCCTGTCACATCACATATACGAACGACAGAGTCCATAAGATCGTCCACGAGAATCTGCATCGCTCCCCAATGTACAGCGGCCAGATTCAGAGCATCGGGCCGCGCTACTGTCCTTCCATTGAAGACAAGGTCGTTCGTTTTTCTGACAAGCCAGCCCACCAGATCTTTCTCGAGCCCGAAGGTGAAAACACTCTCGAGTACTACTGCAACGGTATCTCGACCAGCCTGCCCCAGGATGTCCAGACCGAAATCGTTCATTCCATCGCCGGCCTCGAGAACGCGGACATCATGCGCTACGGATACGCGGTCGAGTACGACATCGTGCCCGCCCGCCAACTCTACCCGTGGCTCGAAACAAGGACGGTCGAAAATCTATTCCATGCCGGACAGATCAATGGAACTTCCGGTTACGAAGAGGCGGCAGCGCAGGGCATCATGGCCGGTATCAACGCGGCGCTGCGAGTGCGCGGAGATGAGCCTTTTGTCCTCGGACGTGACGAGGCATATGTCGGCGTGCTGCTGGATGACCTGGTCACCGAAGATCCGCGCGAGCCCTACCGGATGTTCACCTCTCGTGCGGAATATCGACTCCTCCTGCGACAGGACAATGCTGACCGCCGCCTGATGAAATACGGCTGGAGACACGGCCTCCTTCCCGAAGTCGCGTGGGAAAAGCTGCAGCAGAAAGAACGTCAGATCACCGAGACGATCGATTTCATGGAGAAGAAGTACGTCGACCAGCGTTCCCTTGTTCAGCACCTGCGGCGCCCTGAATACGAATACGACGATGTGGAAGCGATGAGCCCGGAGCTCCAGTACCTGGAGCTTTCGGACGATGTCAAAGAACAGATCAACATCCAGGTGAAATACGAGGGCTACATCAATCGCCAGGAACAGCAGGTGATCAAACTGCGTGAGCTGGAGGACGAGTCCCTGCCCGCGGACGTGGATTACTCCGCCATCGATTCGCTGAGCAACGAAGCCCGCGGCAAGCTCGACCACATCCGCCCAATGACCGTCGGCCAGGCCTCACGCATCTCTGGAGTAACGCCGGCAGACATCTCCGTCCTGATGGTTTACTTCAAAGGCGGCCGCAACCTGCCAAGGAAAGCTCAACCGGTGCTCTGATGCGTAATGAGTAATGAGTAATGAGTAAAGGCTGCTCCCAATTCCCAATTCACTATTCACCATTCACCATTCACCTCCACCATTCACCTCCACCATCAACCATGCCCCTCCAATCCAACCCATACTTCCAGGCCGTCAAAGAACACGCAGACAACATGCTCGAGCACGGACGGCCGCTCAATTCCGAACATCCCTCTCCTCTGTTTTCCGGCACCGTCGATGTCGCTAGAAAGGAGATCAACACCAGCACTATTATGCCGCCGCCCGGTATCCGGCTGAGTGACTTCAACTGGTGCGGCAACAACCTGATGCACGATGTTCCGTTTCTCGAAACACTGAATGTGCTCACTCAGTTGACCGGTGAATCGAAGTATTCGCAGGCTGTCGATGATGTTTTCGAATTCTATGGCAAGCACTGCCCTCATCCTGAAACGGGGCTCTTCCCATGGGGCGAACATGCACAGTGGAGCTTCCACGATCGATGCGCCCTGCCGTGCGCGTTTTCGAATGGACTGCAGCATTACCTGCACGACAACTACATCATTCACGACCACCTCCGCTTCGCTCCAGGCTGGTTTTGGGAAAAGATGTGGCAGCACCATCCGGACGCGGTCGTAAATTTTGCTCACGGGCTGCACTGGCACATCGTCAACGAGGAGACCTTCGAGCATAACCGGCACGGCACGCTCACCCGGAGCTGGTGGCGCGACCCGAAGAATCCGGACGACAGTCCCGGGAAGGACTTTGCCCGCTACTCAGGCCATTTCATTTTTGATGCGCTTTTCGCCTGTTCGAAATCCGACGATACCTCGCTTGCCGACTGGTCGCGGCGCAAACTGCAATGGCACACGAACGATCCCTTACCGAACGGCATCATTCGCGGCTGCGCCCGTCGCCCGACCTTTGAGCAGGAAGGCCAGCACGATGGGCTTGCCCTCAGCGTTGCCGATGCTGCCGATCTCTTTGATGACGACCACCCAATCGGGAGTGAATTTGCCGGCTATGCTGATGAGCTCTTCGCCGCCCGCATCAACGAGGTGAAGCAGCGGCCGAAGCCTGAAATCAGTGAGCAGGTGGACGGTGAAATCTGGGTGAATGGATACTTCCGAAAACCGAAAAAGACAGTAGGACTCGGACGGGGCAGCACTAATTATCAACTCCTCAAGCGGACCGGCGAAGAATGGTATGCGGATGCCATCATCGAACACGCGCGCTGGGAAGCCGAGTCCCTCCCTCCGCCGCCACCAGGAGTGACCATCCTGCCCCGAACCTATGAAGCCCGGCTGAACAACGCACTCACCGCCTATGTAGTCTCGGATCAAGGTCGATTCCTGAAAAGCGCGGATCGCTTTGCACGCCTCGCAGTAGACGCTCTGTTTCGGAACGGCATCTTCATGGGCGCGAGCAATATGAAGATCTTCCGCGCGACCTCGGCCTCCGAATACCACGTGGATGAATGGGCCGAGCCGACGACGCCCGGGCTGTACTACAGTATTTCCGGCACGCCACTGCTGATGCGCACGCTCCTCAGGCTCGCACTATTTCAAGAGGGAGAAGAAGACCTGATCGGTGTGGATGTGCATTCAAGGTGAGGCATCCAGTTTATCTGCCTCGCCGCGAGCCAACTCCTTCTGCTCAGCACGCCAGGAATCGAGACGCTCTTCGAATTCAACGGCTTCCTCATCGGAAAGTTCAAACGGCTGAATCTGTTCCATTCGACTGAGCAGTTCATCCAACCCGGCACGGGTTGTCGGATATGGCGAACCATCACCTAGAAAATCTTGCTGTTCTTGTCCCCCTGCGTCGGCCGCGGAATGCACAACATCGACCTGCGTTCCCTCTGGCCAGTCAACCGGCTCGTTCAGCTCCACCGTGCCGTTGCGGTATGTGCCTGATACGAAATTCATGATGGTTGGATGTTATGTCATTCAAATATCACCGACAAGCCCTGAAAGTCCGAGCACAGAAATTCCCAGAAAAATGGTGATAAAGGTGGGGCTTCCCTGTTTGTCTAAATAAAAGTTCGTGATTATCGCTCACACATGCTTTCGTTTTATTGTCCCAGGCAGAATTCCGGACATCGACCCTGTCAAAAATGTTACATTACACGTCCATCAAATAATTCTTGGACAAGTATCTGCAGCCCCGGAGGGGCGAAAGCATGTAGCCCCGGGCGCAAGCCCGGGGATCGTTGCCAAGAACATGGATTAGCCCCGGAGGGGCGGAAGCAGCGATTTCGGCCTTCAACGCCGCTTCCGCCCCTCCGGGGCTTTGGACTGTTTCCTGTTCTTGATCCTGGGGCTTGCGCCCCAGGCTACATGCTTCCGCCCCTCCGGGGCTAAGATCAGTTGAAAAAACTGTACCATAAATTCTAGGACTAAATATGCCTCCACAGCGCTCCAAGACGCTGTCTGGAGGTCGATGTCCGGAGTTCTGCTTCGGGACAGACCAGTGCGCGATATTCGTGAACTCTCATTTAGAGATTCTGAGAAGAACCTTCTCCACACGTACTGCACCAGAGCTGATTCTGGTGTTGCTCTCAATGCAGTCGGATTCTCCTACCGATATCGAACTCATCGAACAGGCCAATCGCGGCGAAGCGGCTGCGTTCGAGGCGTTGTACTATCGATACAGGGATTGGGTGCTCGGACGGGCCTTCTACATGACCGCCAGCCATGAGGACGCACTCGATGTTCTGCAGGAAGTCTTCGCCTACTTCTTTTCGAAGTTTCCTGATTTTGAGCTGAGGGCGCAGCTCAAGACTTTTCTGTATCCCGTCATCAGAAACCAGTCTCTGGCCCGATTGAGAAAGCGCCGGCCAACAGTGCCGCTGGATTTGGTGCTGGAGGAGCTGCCGATCGTACCGCCGGACAGTCGAACCGAGGACACCGATGCATTAAACGCGCTGCTCACACCACTCGATGCCGCCGGCCGGGAAGTTGTGCTGTTGAGATTCGTTGATGCGCTTTCCCTCAAAGAGATCAGTGACGCGCTCGAGATTCCTCTCGGCACCGTTAAATCCAGATTGCACCACGCGCTGAAGACTCTGCGTGAGCACCCCGCGACGGAAAAACATTTTCTGTGAACCTTCTGCCGGGCTGGCGCGCTTAAAGGGGAGACGCACACGTTCTGTGTCGACAATAGACCCGGCTGACAGGCTGGCAGCCTGTCGCCACGTGGCTTGAAGCGAAGCTCTGTCTGAAATGCGAAAGAGAACATAGATGCACCTGTCGTTGCTCCAACTTGAACTTGCCCGGACAGACGAAGCTGAGCCGGAAGTATCGCAGCACCTGGAGGTCTGTGAGGAATGTAGAGAAGAGTTCAATCGGCTGAAACGGATGGGTGAGCTCTCGGCCGCTCTGGGGCAGCCTGTGCTCGACGTCCCTGAACAGGTACATGAATCCATACATCAGCTCGGGCAGAGCGCGGCACAACGTACAGCGGACAGGCGTCGTTTCAGACGGTGGCACAAGGTGGGCGCCGTTGCTGCAATCCTCGCGCTCTGCGGGCTTGGGATTTGGGTCTCACAGAGGAATAGTCCTGCCCAGAACGTCGCTGACATTGATGGAGATGGAAGAGTCGACATTGTTGACGCGTTCGTCCTTGCGAAGAGTCTGCAGTCGAAGTCGCCACTGAAGCCGCAATGGGATCTCAACTCTGACGGGAGAATCGATCAATCAGATGTGGACATCATCGCTCAGCGGGCGGTGATGGTGAAGGGAGGTGAGACATGAATGGTTCGCGTCTCTCTGCTACGGTCATCATGATGTTTGCACTGGGTCTTCACATTCTTGCCGAGCCCGGCCCGAAGAATGATGAACCTGGAATCCGGAATGCGGAATCTGGGACTTCTTTCAAGCACATCGATGTTTTCGTGGACTCGTTCGAAAAGCCTCTGGCGGCATACCAGTTCGAGATCCTGGTAAAGGAAGGCGATGCCAGAATCGTTGGTGTGGAGGGCGGCGATCATCCGGCATTCAAAGAGGCGCCCTATTACGACCCCGAAGCGCTCAAGAGCGGCCGCATCATCATCGCCGCATTCCATACCGGAAAAGACCTGCCCGATGGCCGCACGCGTGTGGCCCGGGTCCATCTGTTCGTCATGAGCAAGGTAAAACCAGAGATAACGGTGAAACCTCTGGCATTCGCCACAGGCGCCGGAGAGAAGTTTTCCGCCAATGTCATCATCGCTTCGTCTAAAGGGGGTAAAGAATGAGACTGTACAAATTGCTAATCGTGGTATTCGTTGTGGCCCTGTTCCTCGCACTGACAGTGCCGGCGTTACAGAAAGCACAGAGCTGTGCCAGGGCAAGACGCGCTAGCGATCTCGTTATCTCTGCCCAAATACGTGACAGCGATATCTCTTTTGCAGGACGTAATGGCCAACCCGGCAACCCAGTCAATGCCCAACGCCCCATCGATGCCCCCATCCGCGCGGACGAGCTCTGGATCATCGAGCAGCCCCGCATGGCAGCAAACCAGCCCAAAGACATGCCGGGCGGCGGAGAGCTTCGCGCGAAACTTCCTGACCAGGAGAAGCACGTTACGCTGCCTCTGAAGCACACGGATGTGAAGGCTGCGATCAGTGCCTACATTGCCACCGTCAACGTTACCCAGAAATTCGAGAATCCGTACGACAGCAAGATTGAAGCGATTTATGTTTTCCCGCTCCCTCAGAATGCCGCGATTAATGAATTCATCATGACCGTCGGCGAGCGCCGCATCCGGGGCATCATTCGGGAGCGGAAGGAAGCACGCAGGATTTATAACCAAGCCAGGCGACAGGGACACGTCGCGTCACTGCTGACCCAGGAGCGTCCGAACATCTTCACCCAGTCGATTGCCAACATCGAGCCGGGCAAGGCGATCGATATCGACATCAAGTACTTCAACACCCTCAAATACAGCAAGGGCGAGTATGAATTCGTATTCCCGATGGTGGTCGGCCCTCGGTACAACCCGCCGGGCAGCAACCGTCTTGATTGATGCACTGCGTGATCGCGGTGCCCCCGAGGCACAGGCCACCTGTGCATTTTTCGCCCAAGGTGCAGGCGTCGAGATCGTCGCAAGGATCGCCTTCA
>JASLXP010001007.1 GCA_030740295.1 Planctomycetota bacterium | reverse complement strand
GCGGGCCGCCGCGAAAAAAAACTGCTGCTCTACGACCCCACTCCCACCAGAATGTCATCCCCTTCGATCTTCACCTCATAGGTGGGGATGCACATCCCTAACTGGCATTCGCCGTCTTCCAGGCTGAACTCCCACGCGTGCCAGCCGCACATGACGCTCTTGCCCTCAACGAAACCGTCCGACAGCGGCCCGCCCATGTGGGGGCAGACATCGTCTACCGCGTAGACCTCGCCATCGACTTTGAACAGAGCGACTTTCTTGCTGCCAGCTTCAACAAACTTGCCACGACCTTCTTCAAGCTCGGTTAAGGCAGCCACGCGCACGAAAGACAATTCCCCGGGCGGTCCGGATTGTTCTGCAGCCCCCTCTGTCAGCTCATCGGCTTCTGACGCCTCGCCATCGCTTGCCGAATCAGATTCAGGCTCAGGACTCGATGTTGCGGTCGCGGCATCATGGCGGGGAGTAGTGCTGACAAAGACCTCGCCATTTTCCACTTTCACATCATAAGTATCGTTGATGTACCCGAAAGGGCTCTCGCCGTTTATCAGGCTGAATTCATATCCGTGCAATGGGCAGACCGCACAATCCCCGTCGACCCAACCATCGGAAAGTGCGCCGCCTGCATGCGGGCAGTGGTCGTCAATTGCACGGTGTTCGCCGTCTACATTAAAGACGGCAACATGACGTTTATTGATTTCGCAGAGCTTGGATTGCCCTTCTGCGATTTCTCCCTCGGCAGCAACCTTTACAAAGCCCTGGGGGGCGTCCGCCTCCGCCGGCTGGGCACTCGCTTCAATTCTCTGAGTAGCTTCTTTTCCCAAAGGGTCCTCGACCGGGCTGGGCTCCGAACTAACGAGAATATCATCGCCTTCCACCTTGACGGGATATGTCTTCTGTTCGAGGCCTACCACCCGGCAGGCGCCTGATTTCACGTTGAATTCCCAGCCGTGCCAGGGGCAGGTGACACTCTCACTGTCAACAAATCCGTCGGATAGAGGCCCGCCCGCGTGGGGGCACATGTCGTCAATTGCAAACAGATCTCCGTCGATGTTGAAGAGCGCAATATCCTGACTGTTGACCTTTACCTTCCTAGCCTGCCCTGGCTGCAGTTCGTCCTTTCCGGCGACTCTGATGAAGTCACCCATGGTGTAACCTCCGGGGATATAGTCTGAAGAATGGGATGTCGCTGCCGTCCGCCGTCAGCCTCCAATTGAGAACATGGCTCGCTGCGGCTTGACGAAATCCGGCTGGTTGATCTTGTGGCCCGGTTCTTTATTGCGAACGGCTTCGACAACGCGGCGCGCAATCATCTCGTCCCCGGCATCGCCTCGCAACAGGCTGCGGATATCGGTCTCGCGATTGGAGAACAGGCAGGTCCGCAGCTTGCCATCCGAGGTGATTCGGATGCGGTTGCAGTGGTCGCAGAAGGGCTCGGTGACGGATGGAATGATCCCGATATCCCCGCCGATTCCATCCTTGAACCGGTACAGCGTGGCCGGCTCTTTGTGGCTGTTGTTTATGGCTTCCAATGGAAACGCCGCATCGATGCGCTCGATGATTTCACGCCCGGGCAGCACTTTCTGGTTTTCCCAGGTATCGTCCGCATCGAGCGGCATGAACTCGATGAAGCGGACCTGGTGGCCATAGTTTCTTGTCAGCTCGGCAAAGGCAGGAATTTCGTCTTCCGTGAATCCTCGAATGGCGACGGCGTTGATCTTGATTGGTGAAAAGCCGGCTCTGTCTGCAGCGTGGATTCCGTCAAGGACACTCTGTAAGGCGTCCCGTCTGGTAATCTCGACAAACTTTTCTCTGACTAGTGTGTCAAGGCTCACGTTGACCCGATGCAGGCCGGCGTCCTTGAGCGCCTGAGCGTGTTCCTTCAGGAGGAAACCGTTGGTCGTCATGGCGATGTCGTTGATGCCATCGATGGCGTTGAGCTGCCGGATCAGGTTCGGCAGGTATTTTCGCATGAGCGGCTCTCCGCCGGTGATGCGAAGCTTGTTAATGCCAAGCGGGACGACCAATCGGACAAACCGTGCAATCTCTTCGTAGGAGAGCAGAAGATCCCGCTGCATGAAATCCACTTCTTCCGGCATGCAGTAGGTGCAACGGAAGTTGCAGCGATCAGTGACAGAAATTCGAAGGCTGTTAATGACGCGTCCCAAGTTGTCGACCATCTGGACTGGCAGAGGCGCATCAAATGCGAGTGGTTCGGACAAATCCTGCCCCTCTATCTGTACTAACATCGGAATCCTTCTGTGGGTTAGGATGACGGCAGCATCTTACTTTGGAGAGATTCATTCGCATCGCGCACTTGGCCGGACTGACTTACATTCCACAACTCCAACCAGCCAACACTTCAACATTCCGTTCAACTTTATTCTTTCTGCCTGAGCACTCCGAGGATTTTGCCGCCCGAGTAAATGACTTGAACCTTCTCTCCGTTCTTTTTGAGTTCTTCCACTCGTCCCTCATAGTCTTGGGGTGGAAGTTCCTCACCAGAGGTGCCGGCACCGCCGGTGGCATTCGCGGCCTGGGCATCCTGCCACATGGGCGAAGACTCGTAGAAACGGCGTTCCCAATTCTGCGCCCGGACAGAGAGCAGCTCCGCCTTGCCCGCAAAGTAAATGAATATGGAGATCATGCATACGATGAACTGCCCTTCCGAAAAGCCATAGATGAACAGGCCGAGGCACGCGTATTTGGCCACCTTCACCGCCTTTCGCGTCGCCTCTATGTAGTCCATCTTCGTAGCCAGCCAGGCTCGAAGCACACGGCCGCCATCCATCGGAAACGCGGGGACGAGGTTAAAGATCAGAAGCGCCGTATTGATGACAAAGAAGATGTTTGACTCGAGGGGGCCAGGGATCAGCAAGGCCAATCCCGCAAGGACGACATTCACCGCCGGACCAGCGATCGCTATCACCATTTCCTGCCGCGGATTCCGCGGCATGTACGCCATACGCGCCATACCACCCAGCGGCAAGAGGGTGATATCCAACACAGGTATGCCGAAGCGAAGGGCCGCCAGGCTGTGCCCGAATTCATGCAGAACGACGATGCCGAAAACGAGAATGATCCAAACCGATTGAGTCACGGCCAGCATCACTCCGCCGTTGATGAAACCCACGAAGGCAAAGATGCCCAGCAACCACAAGAACGTCGGGTGGACTTTTACGTCGATCCCGAATGCTCGAAAGAGTTGATAGGACTTCATCTGATTCTTTTCCTCGCCATGGCAACGATGGGCTTGAAAGTTGTCGGCTCAGAGGTGCAATTATTTCTGCCTTAATGACAGGCGACCGGACGATTTTAGCCGTTCTGGCCGTTCAATCCCGTTTCAGGGCATTCCCAGCTTCCTACGCACAATTCGAACCAACGTTTGCCCAATTCCTCCGCCGTCGCTCCGGAATTCTGCAGTCAGATCCACACCAGAAAGTGTGATTCAAGTATCAGGCCACATATTGGTATGATGCCGATTTCGACTCCGGAATTCCCTGAATCACCTCAAGTATGAAACACATCTTTACTCTCGCACCATTTCTTGCATTCATTCTCCTGCCCGCTGCTGCAGAGCTCGAAAGGCCTCGCGTCACGCTGCCTCTGATGGGTATCGCGCCAAAGATCGATGGGCTGCTTCACGAAGATGAATGGACAGACGCAACCCGAAACATCGGCCTCATCGGACACCGTTCGTTGCGCATCACCGCACGCCACGCGGTCTTTTGGGTGGGCTGCGACGGTAAACAACTCTTC
>JASLXP010001006.1 GCA_030740295.1 Planctomycetota bacterium | reverse complement strand
AGGTGGCAGGTGAACATCGGCGTCTTGCCGTGCTGGTGAAAGATGTTGCGCCAGCGTTTCATCAGGTCGCGGAAACCCCAGAGCGTGACGCCCGCCTGAACCGAGCCATCCGGCAGCAGGATGGCCTGCCCGGCCTCGACGTTGCGGCTGGGGGCTTCGTAGCATTCGTCGAGATAGATGGCGTCGAAGATGTCGCGGCCGATCCACTCGTTCATTTCCCAGCAGAGGTAGTCGACGAAGCTCTTGCTGTGGGTGACCTGGCTCGTCGGCCCCCCGCGCCACTCCCAGCCATCGTAGGCGCCGGCACGGCAACTGAACCAGTAATTCGAAAGGTACATCGAACGATAGCCGTAAGGCTGAACATTCTTCATTCCTGGGATGCAGCGTTCCGCGTATTCCCAGCTCGAGCTGTCATCACCAATCTTTTTCGGATCGGGCGCGGGGAACAGCTTCATTGAATGGGTGCGCGGATCATCCGGCCAGGGCTTGAACGCGGAGCCGTATGCCTGACACAGTTTCGGGCCCTCTTCCTGGTTGATGCGTTCGAGCTTGCGGAAACCAGGATCGAGTGGACGGGCCGGATGCGGGATCATGCCGAAGACAATCGGCTGGCCGGGCTTGTAGTCGGTGGCTTCGACGATCAGGTTGCTCCGGATAATCGTCGCCTTTCCGTCACGTATGAATTGCTGCGCGCTCTGCTTCTTCGATTGCCACCATCCGCCGGCATGGTCGGCGAACCAGTACAGGCCGCGATTCATGTCGTTGAGATCCCACTGGGTGAGGAATCCGTACGACTGCCACTCCTGCCATTTCGGGCGTTCCTTCTTTCCTCGGCTGCGTCGGGCCAGCCAGTCGGCGACCCAGAAGCCGGGATGGCGCGAACTGAGAAACTCGCCGTCCGCGGATGGCACGATTCCGGTACGCACGCCAGTTGTGCCGGAGGCGTTGAACATCCAACGAGTGGTGAGCTCCGATTTCATCGGAATCTCGAATACGATGGGCCCTATGTGGTCTTGACGCTCCGCGACAAGTTTCTCTTCGTGGTCTTGACGCTCCGCGGCAAGATACCCCTTCGGCTTAATCTCAATCTCGTACCGAATCATCCCGTCGTATTCCACGGTGTTCAGAACGTCGATGTCGCAGGTCTTGCCTTCCAAGCGCGAACGCCAGGATGCCTCGACATTCTTCGAGCCGACGATTTCGACGAGTCTGCCGCGCATAGCTTTGCCATCTTCGACAAAGCGAATGGGCCCTGCGAGGAGGTTGACCCCATCGGCAAAGATTGCCTTGGGCAGGCCATTGCCGCCGAGCTCGTACCGGGTCATGCGCGTCTCGACGACCGACTCTGAAATCTTCACCGGCGTCCAGGGCGGAGGCGTTTCCGTAAGGATGCCAATTCTGTTATCGCGCCAGGGTTCTTTCGCGAAATTCCAGTTCTTCACGTCGTCAATAACGACCTTGCCCTTTGCGTCGAACACCTGGTAATTGACCTGATACTTGCCGTGAGGGAGTGGTTGACGGTCGCACAGCCGGAAGAATGCCTTCTTGTTTTCGACGGGCTGTTCGAATGGACCGAGCCTTGTCCTGCCGTTCGCGTCAACGAGACGGACCGCTGCCCTGGCCGGCACCACGTCGTGGGGCAGCTTTGTCTGCAGTGAGAATTCAAGTCGGCCGATGGAATATTTGTAGCGAAGGCTTCGTTCGTGGGTCCGGATCGGTTCGAGCACCTGCTTCCATCGCCGCATCGCCTGCCGGATTTCGTCCGAGGTGAGTGGATAGTTGTACGCGACAAATTCATCGACATTAATCAGCGGCGGCAGGTTGCGATTGCAGACGATGTTCTTATGAGGGACGCCTACCTCTGCATAGGTCGGTTCGACGTTCTCGATGATTTCGGCGCCCGCTCGCCAGACGCTTTGCATGCCCCTGCCGTTGCCGAAAAGAGTGCCGCTCTTCGCGCCCTGGTTCCAGCGGACAACGTAATGATTCCAGTGGCCCGGGTCGATGGCGAAGCGTCCTCCATCATTGCGCCGAACACGGGGCAGGCTGACCTCCATGAACTTTTTGGTCGCGCCATCTCGCTTATCTTTGCCGAAAAAGCGGACGACACTGAAGTGCATGGGCGGCTCGGCCCGTTGCCCGGGCCAGAGGCCGGTGAAGTTGTCCCAGTTCTCTGGCCGCAGCCAGAACTCGAACGCGCCTTTCCGGGCATCAAGCCCCTCGATGGACAACTTCGGCAGAGCGATGTTCGGATCGATGATCCATCCTCTGCCTCGGATGCCATCAACTTTCATGTCTTCGACACTCTTGCCTTCGAGGTTGATGGTGATGTCTGTGTCCTGGTATTTTCCTCTCGGTGTTGCGCGCAGATCGTATTTGAGTTCCCCGTCGAGCGATGCGTGAAAAAGGGTGCCGCTGTCCAGGAAATAAGGCTTGTCGAATTTGAGATCGCGCTTGAGAGTCTTATCGACCCAGGGAAGCAGAGGGCGGTCGTAATACAAACGCCGCTTCGTGCTGAGACGGACTTCATCGATCAGTCCCTTGAAGCCCTGGTCGCCGGTGTCGCTGTTGCCGATGATGAGAGTGCCTTCGCCGATTCGGCCGAGAAAGTTGTGGCCGTTGTTTACTTCGCTCAGGTAATAAGCCATCTCGATGCCATTGAATCGCAGGCGCGGCCGGAACGGTGAGCCTGCGCCCTGCACCACCGGTGGATCGTTGTAGCAGGCGATGTGAATCCATTCGTTGAGCGGAATGGGCTCGGGCGAAATGATGCGCGGGTCTTTGGCAAGGATGAGATCCCGCTGTTCGGCAGTCAGCCGATTGGAAACATTTCCGTGCGGATGCAGGAGCTTGAGCTCAAGTCGCCCATCGGAGAGAAGGAGCAGCCTGCCCCCCGAGGTCTCCTTCGGCGCCTGAATCCACCAGATGCAGGATTCTCTTTCAGGATAGGCTTCGATCTTTATCCAGCACTCGAGCGATTGGCCGCTGCTGGTTCGGTTCTGATTGTCAGCAAGAGGCGAAGCGAACTTGAGTTTCCTGCAGACCAGTGCCCCTTCGCCGGAACAGTGCAAGGCATCCCCGAAACGGCCGCCCGGAGCTTTCTTCAAACCTCTGGTAATCTGAAAACGCCGCCGGTTGTCGCCGTAATCGAGAACCACGTCCTGCGTCACGTTTTCATCGTCGATGGGCCTGCGAACTTTCTTGAGGGATTCAGGCTGAGCTACCTGGAAATCAGTTGCGCCGACTTCTTCTTTGTCTTCTGCATCTTCCAGCTCGGTCAATTCTTTTTCGAAGAGGTTTTCCGACTTCTTTTTCTCTCGAGTCTTTGTGACCTCCTTTGCCAGCTCTCGTGCTGCCTTCCGCTGAGCCTTTCCAAAGTGCAACAGAAGGGCTGTGCTGTAATCGGCTTCGTACTCGAACCACCACGCGTCCCCATAGCGGTAGCGAACTGGGCGCGCAGAATGCAGGGAAGACAGGACAAGCGCAAAGCTGAGGATCAGAACAAGCTTGAGTTGATTCATTTCCAGACAAGAAGGCGAAACAGGCCACGAAGGCGCGGGATAGGAGAGAATGGCGATGGTTGAGGAATTGGATTCTGGATTCTGGATTCTGGATTCTGGATTCTGGATTCTGGATTCTGGATTCTGGATTCTGGATTCTTGGGCACAGAGATTTTAGTTCATTTTGGACCTCTGAGCCTGACACCTTCGGAAGGCTCGGACTATCGCGTTAGTCCAGAGGATTCTACCGAATTCGCCATTTACCCATCCACTCCCTCTCATGTTCGACTACTCCCTATCTTTTGGTTACTTTTCGATTCCTCTTTCGACAAACTATGGGCGGCCAGAATCACCATATGTCACGACTCTGTTTCGTAAGCATTTGTCTCCTGGGTTTAACCGGGCAAGCCCAGGAAGCCGACTTTGCGAGACGCGTACGACAGGAGATCCGTTGGCTGTCTTCACTGCCTTCTCGCGCCCTCGGCACGGCGGGACACAGAGAAACCATTTCCCGCCTTGAGCAGGAGCTCGGCAAGCTTCGAGGTGTAAAAACCTGGCGTCAATCATTCAGCACGCCGATGCCGATCACCAGGCGGGCAGAGCTGAAGTTTGACGACGAGACGCATCCGGTCTATCCGATTGGGCCGGCGAGTGTCCGGCTCAATACGACGCCCAAAGAAGGCATCTCTGGCAAGCTCACTTATGTCGGCGAGGCGCGGGCTGATGAGCTGCCTGCCCGGACCTTGCAGGGCCAGATAGCGGTGATGGAAATCACCGGGCGCGATAATTGGCAGCGGGCGTACAACGCGGGCGCTGCGGCCGTCATCCTTCTTGGGAACGGAGCGGAAACGTATCTCGACATTCAGAATCACTTTCTGCCGCTGCCGATCAATGTGCCGCGGTTTTATGTGACTGCGGGGGAGCTTGCAGATCGGCTGAGGAAATCTGAGCTCACAGGAAGGCAGCCTGTGGCTACGCTGCGTGTTGATGCTGCGTGGCAGGAAGCTGAGGCGACCAATTTCTATGCGCTCGTTCAGCCTGAAGAGAAAAGCGAGCGTCCGGCCATAGCTGTCATTGCGCCTGTCGATGCGATGGGTGTGGCTCATGATCTTGCGCAGGGCGCCGATGCTGGCGTCGATCTTGTATTTGCACTCAGTGCGCTCAGACACTTCAGCGCGAATCGGCCAAAGCGCCCGATCCTGTTCGCCTTCATTGATGCCTATTCCATCAACCAGCTCGGGCTGCGGAAGATGCTCACCGGGATCCACCTCACACCATTTGAACAGCGCAAGATTCGTAAGAAGGACAACGGACTGCTCGAAAAGTACAAAGCCATCACGGCCGTGCTCGATAGGCTCGGGGAGGACGATGGGGTCCTCGACCGCCTGTACGAGCATGAGTTCAAGGAACTGCATCAGGCGGTCAAGGACGAAGTGGCACGGCAGGTGGTCGAGATCGAGACGGTCATGCATCCACTTCGGTTGGCGATTTTCCTGGCAAAAGACGAAGAGCAGAAGAAGGTGCAGCAGGCCGAGATCGATGTGCTCTCGGCCAGGCGTGCGAAGTGTTTTGCTTCGCAGGTGCAGATGCTCACGAAAGAGCCCGTTCGTGATGAGAGCAGGGAGCTTTGTCTGGAGCAGTGGAAACGGGCCGCCCACCGAATCAGATCGCAAACAGACCGTATGCAATTCGTGAAAGATGGTTATGAAGCCCGTGATGCGATGCAGCGTGAAATGCTTGAAGCTCTCGGCGTTCCTCTCAGGGACAAAGGCGGCAACGAAAACTCACCGATTCGATTTATGTTCGGAATCGATCTTTCAGATGCGTCTGTAGCGGCCGGCCCCATCTCTTACTGCAGCCATTGGTACACTGCCGAATCTAAGAACTTTTCGAGTTTCCGAAACTGGCTTGTGGCGAGGCAAAAAGCGGCGAGTGAATCCGGCAGTCCTCTTTGGAAACCAGCCCTGCAGAAGGCAGTGAATCTCAACTCGCTGATCGGGCTTGACTCGGGCGCTTCGTATGCCGTTGGCCAGTTGCCTTCGATGACCACCATCAGCCGGAGTTTTGGCATCGAGGGGATGACATGGGCCACGCTCGACGGATTGCGCACAAAAGTCGACACGCCTAACGATACTTTCGCGAAACTTGATTGGGGCAGGCTCAATCCCCAGATTGAAGCGACGTTCAGGCTTCTGCAGGAACTTGCCGCTTCAGAGGATTTCACTCCCAAGAAGGTCACGCCAAAGTGGAACAGGGTCGGTGGCGTCGTGGTCGATCGTTCTCCTGGACAGCCCGTGCCGAAGCTGCCGATGCATGGATACCTTACCACGCTGATCCATGGCGGCGCAGGGGCAGGCAAGGCCGGCATTCGCTATCTTGCGCCTTCGCCAGGGCTGAGGCGCCAGGAGTTTGTTTTCACCGGCATTGACGGCCGTTTCATGTTCGAAGCGATGCCGGCACAGGTGGACAGCTACTCCGTCGCACGCATTTTTGCCCAGTCTTACCTGCTCCGTGACGATGGCGAGATCCTGCGGAGTGTCGACCTGAAAAAAACTGGTAAAGGCATCTCTGTTTATGCTGATCTGAGATGGGCCACTGAGCCTGAGCTCAAGGCGCTGATGTTCACCTGCAAGCACATCCAGGCTCTCGAGCTTTTTGATCCGAGGTTCCTGGCCGACCTGCCCGGCGCGACCATCCTGGATTCCCGCAGAGGCTCTGAGCCGCAAAGGATGAACTTCAGTCTCTTCCGAGGGATCATGTCCTGCCAGCTCGAGCACGGCCTGCGATGGCAGCTCATCCTTCGCGCCGGGATTGCCAAGAACCGGATGGCCCTGATCCGGATGGCCGCTCAAGACGAGACGAGCAACTTTTCCATCAGAAACTCAATGCTGGGCTTCGCCGTGGAAGAGCGATTGCCCCTGCATCCGGTGCACATGTCTGCCCGTGATTTCACGCGCCTCGATGAGCGACGTCTTGGCGATTACGCCAAGGCCGGCATCACGAGCAAAGCGATCCAGAACCTGCGCAAGGATACTTTCAGACTGCTTGAGGAAGCGGAGGCCGCGCTCAGAAACGACGACGGCGGCGAGCTTCTACGCAAGGCATCCGCAGCGATGTCTAATGAGGTGCGCGCCTACCAGGCCGTACGAGATACAGCGAACGATGTCATCAGGGGCGCGATCGTTCTGCTGCTGTTGCTTGTGCCGTTCGCCTTTGCAGTGGAGAGGCTGCTGTTCGCCTCACCCTTTGTATACAAACAGCTCCTCAGTATGACCGGTATCTTTTCGTTGATGTGCGCGGTTCTGTGGAGCTTCCACCCGGCGTTCCGCATCAGCAGCCAGCCCATGATCATCATCATGTCGTTTGCGATCATCTTCATGAGCCTGCTGGTGCTGAGTGTCATCTTTTCCAAATTCGAATCGGGCCTCGAAGAGATGCGGAGCGGCCTGGCCGAATCAGCCGCGGCCAGCACTTCACGCTACGGCCTTATGGTGACCGCCATCCAGCTCGGGATCGCCAACATGCGGAAGCGGAAATTTCGCACAGCTCTGACCGGCATCACCATCATGCTGATCACGTTCGCGCTGCTCTGTTTCATGTCGGCGAGCAGCTACAGCGGGCATCGTGAGTATTCGCTGCCTTTCAAAGCTGGCTTTCAGGGAGTGCTGATCCGGCAGCCTTCGATGCGGCAGCTCCCCGGGCGGACCCTGCAGTATGTGGACAACGCATACGAAAAGGGCAAGCCGGCCTCGCGATACTGGTGGGCCGAGACGCTTGACCCGCAATGGAAGATCCACATAAGAAACGCTGAGACTGGTAAAGAGGTCTCTCTTGATGCAGGACTCGGACTGACGAGCGAAGAAGGCAACCTGACCCGCGTCTCCGAACTACTCCCGGATTGGACTGCTTTTGCGGATGGCAACGGCTGTTACCTTTCAACGGAGATAGCCGAGCGACTGGGCGCAAAGGCGGGCGATTCAGTTCTTGTCGGCGGGCAATCCCTGAAGCTTCTCGGCGCATTTGACTCGGCAAAGTTTGATCGTCGAGTGGTCGATCTCGATGGCCAACGCATCACGCCGTACGATTACTCTGCCCTCGACGAAGATCAACGACGTCAACTGCTCAATCCGCGCCTCGACCAGGCCGCGATGGAAATGGAAAGCGGTGCTGGAATGGAGCCGGAGGTTGACCTGCCGCGCTTATCGAGCAATTCGGTGGTCATCGTGCCGGCTGCGAAATTCTGGGGTCTGTCGAATTTCACGCTCCGCAACATGGCCTTCGCCGCGTCTGATTCGAAGATGGCCCGAGAGCTTGCATACCAGTTCGCCAATCTGCTGGCCTTTCCGATTTACTACGCATCCGGTGAGGAAGTGCGAGTGCTGGCCACCACGCCCCTGCTGCCCAAGGCAAAGAAGAGCATCATCATCCCGCTCATCATCGGCGGCCTGATCATCTTCAACACCATGCTCAGTTCCCTCGCCGAACGTAAACGGGAAATCTACATCTACACCAGCCTCGGCCTCGCGCCGCTGCACATCGGATTCCTGTTCCTCGCCGAAGCCATCACCTACGGGCTGCTTGGCTCGATCTTCGGCTACATCGTAGGACAAGGCCTGGCGACCGTATTCACCAGCCTGGGCTGGATGGGCAACCTCACCCTCAACTACTCCGGCACCCAAGCCATCATGACCATGCTGCTGGTCATCGTAGTCGTGGTCCTGTCATCAATCGTGCCTGCATTCCTTGCGGGAAAACTCGCCGTCCCCAGCAACGAGATGAGCTGGAGCGTCCCCGAGCCTGACGGCGATACCATGCGTGACACCCTCCCGTTCACCGTTACCGGCCAGACCGCAGACGGAGTCATGGCCTACTTGCACGAGTACATGGACGCGCACAGCGAAGGCAGCATCGGCAACTTCAGCACGGACGCGATCCAGACCTTCCGCACATCGAACAACGGCCACGAGCATCTGGGCATCCAGGGTACCGTCTGGCTCGCACCGTATGACCTGGGCGTCCGCCAGCGCATCAAGCTCAGCATTCAACCTTCCGACGAGGACGACATCTTTGAAATCGCTACGGAGCTCAAGCGTGAATCCGGCCAGACCCGGAGCTGGATCAAATTAAACCGAGTCTTCCTCGGCGACCTGCGAAGGCAGTTGCTCGGCTGGAGAAACCTGAGGCTGGATCGGATGTTGGAATACATAGCGAAGGCGGGGGAATAATGAATGGAGTATTGGAGTGCCTGAGGATTTTGAGTGATGCCACGGCAGCCGTATTCGGAGAGCGTCGTGGAGCGAAGCGGAGTCAGCGAAGCGGATTGATGATGGAACAGCAACGATGAAAGAAGACCAAGAATTCCAGGAATTCCGAAACCTGATGACCCGCCCCGAGGTATTCGAGGATGGGTTTGGGTGGCGTACGGTCATCATGGGATTGTTCGTCGGGCTGTTGATGACCCCGGCGCAACTCTACATGCAGTTGGTGGCCGGCGTGGAGATGGGATCGGCAGCGCAGTGGGTGACGGTGATTCTATATGTAGAGGTCTCAAGGCGGGCACTGACGAAACTCAAGCGTCCTGAAATCTTTGTTTTGTTTTATATGTGCGGAGCGGTCATCCATTCGGGCGGGGGCCTGCTTTGGCATCAGTTCCTGGTGCAAAGCGAGGAGATGCGGAAGCTCGGTGTCATCGAGTACATCCCTGAGTGGTATGCGCCGCAATCGCCGGAAGTACTGGGGGCACGCAATTTCCTGATGGGTGCATGGGTGTTGCCGATCGGGCTGATGCTGCTGACCCTGTTTCTGACTCGGCTCGATCATTTTGGGCTTGGGTATGTGATGTTTCGGCTCACGTCGGATGTCGAAAACCTGCCGTTTCCGATGGCGCCTGTTCATGCGATGGGGATGACTGCGCTGGCCGATGCTTCGAGCCAGGAAGACACGTGGCGATGGAGGACATTCAGTATCGGCGGGGTGGCCGGGGCTTCGTTCGGGCTCATCTATCTTGCCCTGCCCAATATCACCAGTGCGATCTTCTCAGAAGGTATCCGGATCCTTCCGCTGCCATTCGTGGATCTGACGCAGTATTCAGAGAACTATCTGCCCGCGATGCCGATGATGATCAGTTTCGATCTCACCTTTTTCGTGACTGGGATGGTGCTGCCGTTCTGGGCCATGGTCGGCTCATTTATCGGCCTTGTCTTCACGGTCATCTTCAATCCGGTTCTGTATTCGATGGGAGTGCTGGACGATTGGGAAAAAGGGATCGGCGGCATTCAGACCGTACAGGCCAACTATCTTGATTTCTATTTCAGCTTCAGCCTCGGGCTGAGTCTGGCGGTCGCGGCCATCGGCATCTTTCACGTCGTCAGCAGTTTTCGGCGCAAGAAGGCGGAGATGGGCGAGGCCGAATTCAACAAGCTGTCGAAATCGAAAAGCATCCAATGGAGACGCCTTTTTGAGTCGCCGGCCGACCGTGGCGATATCCCCATCTGGGTAGCGTTGTGCATCTACTTTTTTTCTACGACCATTTACATCGTGCTGACGTACTGGCTGGTGAATTACGCGTCCGGCAAGCTGCACGGGCCGCCGTTTCCGCTCTGGCTTCTGATCTTTTACGGGTTCATTTACACACCGATTATCAGCTACGTATCGACGCGCATGGAAGGCATCGTCGGACAGCAGGTGAGCATCCCGTTTGTCAGAGAGGCGTCGTTCATTCTGTCCGGCTACAAGGGCGCGGCGATCTGGTTTGCACCGATCCCGATGCACGATTACGCGAAGCAGGCGCAGTTCTTCAAGACCACCGAACTCACCGGCACAAGATTCACATCGCTCATCAAGGCCGAGATTCTCATCTTTCCGATTATGGCGATCGGGATGGTGATGTTCAGCCAGTTCATCTGGTCCATCGACAACGTGCCGAGCGAGATGTTCCCCTACGCCAACGAATTCTGGGAGCTCAAGGCCTACCAACAGGGCATCGTCTATTCGGCCACGCTGCCGAACGAGGCGTTCAGCCCGTTTCGTGAGGCATTCAAACCGGAAGTGGTAGGGCTTGGTTTTTTGATCGCGTTGTCCGTTTACGGAGTGCTGAACCATTTCAGTCTGCCGATCTTTTTGGTGTACGGTGTGGTGCGAGGTCTCGACCAATCGCTGCCGCACGCGATCGTGCCGATGTTCCTCGGCGCGATGTTTGGTCGTTTCTGTTGTCGCAAATGGTTCGGAGAAGAATGGTCGAAGTATCGCATCGTGTTCGCGGCTGGATTTACCGCTGGTATTGGGCTCATCACGATGTTGAGTCTTGGTTTCGTTTTTATGAGTAAGAGTGTGATTAAGCTGCCGGTCTGATTCGTAAAGAGTAAAGAGTAATGAGTAATACAGCAGGGCTGGATTCTGTTGAGACATCATCTCAAGTC
This sequence comes from Planctomycetota bacterium, assembly GCA_030740295.1. Next base: position 1,079 of record JASLXP010001006.1, on the reverse strand, counting down.
ACCACTGATGAGGTGATTGCCTGGGCGGGGTGGGAATTACGCGTGCCTTCGGATTGGCGTCCGATTCATATTGAGGGGGATGGCCTGCGGGGGATGATGCTGGTTGGTGATGGGGGTACGCCGAGGATGCAGGTGAAGTGGGTGCAGGTGGAGCCGGATGCTTTTGACTGGGCGCGATGGCAGGCGTCGCGTGTGAGGAGGCGCGGGTTGGAGATTGTTGCTGGTGAGGAGGGTGGAGTCTTCGATGGTTTTGCCCAGTTTCGAGAGAGTGCGACTGGCCGGACACTTTCTCTCTACTATTCGCGTGAAGCTAAGTTGGCGCTCGAGGTCGTTTCGTTGGGTGCTGGGGAGGAGCGACGGATCGAAGAGGCATTGAACTCGATCCATTTTTATCCGGACAACGAATCCTCAAAGTGGAGTGTTTTCGGATGCAGTTATGTGGTGCCTGCAGGATTTCGATTGAAGAAGAAGACTCTCAACCTCGGGCATCAGGCTTTGGAGTTTGAGTGCGGTGAACAGCGACTCGTGCTGGAGCAGGTGTATCCCGCCCGGTTGGCTTTGGAGAAGCGTGATCTGAAAGGCTGGCTGAGGCAGTCTGCGATTAAGGATCGAAGGTCGACGTGGGAGAGGGACCTGATTCGCCCCGCTTGTCTCGTTCCTTCAGGAGATGATGCCCGTAATGGTCTGTGCCAGCGTTCGTCGCGAATGTTTCCACTTCCATTCGCTCGCCTGAAACCTCGTCAGAGTCTGAGAATGGTTTTCCACGATCTGAGTCATGACCGATTGTTCATGGCGGAGCATGACACCATCGGCGAGCCGCAGGAAGACCTGCTCACTGATGCCCTTTCACAGATGCAGTGGGCGAAGGGAGGCGATGTATGAGCCTGTTCGGGAATGGCAAAAGGATTCCACGCCAGACTGCGATGACAGCCATCCCAGTGCGTCTGCCAACAAAGTCCAGAAAAGAGCTGCCGAACGATGGACTGCGGTTGACGGTGATGCAGGAGGTGCGCGGCCTGATGAGTTGGTTCGGCGCGAAACGTGAGTATGAAAAGTCGTTCAATCTGGATTACCTCGGC
>JASLXP010001005.1 GCA_030740295.1 Planctomycetota bacterium | reverse complement strand
GTGAATTGTGAATTGTGAATTGTGAATTGTGAATTGTGAATTGTGAATTGTGAATTGTGAATTGTGAATTGTGAATTGTGAATTGTGAATTGTGAATCTTCTGAATCTTGAATCCTCTGAATCCTGAATCCTCTGAATCCTGAATCCTGAATCGGACGGCCATCAACCATACCTTCCCCCATGCTCTTCGAAGCCCAACATCTTCATAAACGATTCGGCGACACGGTGGTCCTTGAAGACATCACTGTCTCTTTCGCGGAGAACCAGGTGAGCGGGATCATGGGGCCGAACGGTGCAGGAAAGACGACCTGCTTCAACGTACTGACCGGGCACTACAAACCGGATCGGGGCAAGGTGCTGTTTGGTGGAGAAGATATCACCGGGCTGCCGGAGAGAGTCATCGCTCGGAAGGGCATTTCACGTTCGTTTCAGATCATGAATGTGTTTGATGAATACAGCGTGCTGCAGAATGTCATGGTCGCATTGCCTGAAGTTCGGGGGCGCGGATTCAATATGTTCTTGAATGTGGCGGGCAGCTCTGAGATTCAAGACAGGGCCTGGGAGGTCCTCAAGAAGATTGGTCTCGAGGAACACGCGACCCAGGACGCCAAAGACCTCTCATACGGCAACAAGCGTATCCTCGAGATCGGGATCGCTCTCGCTGCCGCACCCAGGCTGCTCTTCCTCGATGAGCCAACGCAAGGCCTGGGCAGCGACCAGACCTCGATATTGGCCGAGCTGATCCAGGAGCTACGTAAGCTGACGACCATCGTCATCATCGAACACGACATGCCGTTTCTGTTCGGTTTGGCGGATACGATCTCCGTGATTCATTGGGGACAGATCGTTGCCCGCGGCACCCCGGGCGAGCTCAAGCAGAACAAGTGGGTGCAGGCATCCAATCTGGGGAAAATCGAATGATCCTGGAAGTCGACAATATCAACACCTACTATGGCGAGGCGCGCGTACTCTATGATGTCAGCCTGAGCATCGGCGAGGGTGAGGTGGTCGCTCTCCTTGGCCCCAACGGTGCCGGCAAGACCACCACCATTCGATCCATTCTCGGGCTCACGCCACCGAAGGCCGGTTCGATTTCATTCGACGGGAACGAAATCACTCGCAAGAAAACGCACTCCATAGCACGCGCAGGGATCAGTTGGGTGCCAGATGATCGACGTATATTCCCCGCTCTCACGGTTCGGCGGAACCTCGAGCTTGGCATGAAGAAGACCAAATACCGCGCGTGGAAACTTGGTGAGATGTTCGAGATTTTCTCCGCGGTCGAATACCTCATGGAACGTGAATGCGAAAATCTTTCAGGAGGCGAAATGCAGATGGTCGCCATCTCACGTGCCTTGCTCGGCTCACCCGGTCTGGTCCTGTTTGATGAGCCTTCGCAGGGACTGGCTCCAAAGATCGTGGCCGATGTGATGGCCACCATTCAGCGCATCAAGGCTGAAGGGGTTGCCGCGCTGGTGGTCGAGCAACACGCGGAGACCGTGCTGTCGGTTTCAGATCGAGTCTATGTAATGGACCACGGATCCATCGTTCACGAGGGGCCTGCTCTGGAACTGCTGCACGACGCAGACAAACGCAAGAGGTTGCTTGGAATATGAGCATGCTGATCCTCGACAACATTAAAAAGACCTACACCCAGGGCCTCATCAGCAAGCGCATCACCTTCTCCATTGAGGCAGACCTCAGATTCGAAGAGCCGAAAATCGTCGGCTTGATGGGTGCAAACGGCGCAGGCAAAACGACTCTTTTCGAGATGATGACCGGCAGTAACGCGCCGACCCAGGGCAAGGTCATCTGTATGGGACAGGACATCCACAGCGTGAAATATCGTGAGCGCGATCGGTTGGCGATTCATTACCACCAGTCTTACCAGGTGCGCAAGATCAAACGAAGAAAACCATCGTTTCTGCTGGAGTCGGCCCGGCAGGATTACCCGAGCGTCCATCTCTTTGACGAGCCGCAATTCAATACGCAGGACGGCTACATCGGGTTCATGCTGGATTTCTTCCAGGCGTTGCGCAGCGATGGCAAACTCGTCTTTATCTGCCTGCATCCCATGGAGCAATACCACCTGCAGATCATGGAAGAAACGTGCGAAGAATTTCTGTTTGTCTACGAGGGTAAGATAACGCAGGCTGGCAGTTGGCAGGATTATGTCGCCGATGAAAAAGTCCGGCAGTATCTGGGCAGTAATCTTGAGGCGTATGAAGGGAGAGAGGGAAAGATGGAAGATGGAGTGTTGGAGTGATGGACTTACTCATTACTTACGCACTACGTATTACGCATTACTCATTACGAGGCCACCATGGAACAGATCACACCCGAGATTGATTTCGATAAAGAACTGACAGGGCTCTTCGACGCCGCCGGAAAGGTGGCCTATGTGCCCGGCGGCTACGGTGGAATCGGTGAGGCCATCTGCTGGGGGCTGGCAAAGGCGGGTGCGAAGGTGGTTATCTCCGGGCGAAGCGCGGAGAAAGGCGAAAAGCTCGCCGGAACGATCAAAGATGCCGGGTACGAAGCGACGAATACGACGGTCGATGTGAATTCTGTCGATGATATCAAGAAGTCGACGGACTTTGTGGCCGAGACTTACGGCCGGCTCGACATCCTCATGAACTGCGTCGGCATCCAGCGTGAAGAGCGGCTCTGGGATGTGACGGAAGATGCCTACGACGAGGTCTATCGCGTGAATCTGAAATCCGCGATGTTCCTTGCGCAGGCCGCGGCGAAACTCCAGATGGAACAGGACGAGGGTGGAAAGCAATGCCACCTGCTTTCTGTGCGCTCGCAGCTTGGTATTCGTGAACGCGGTTACTCCGCGTACTGCAGCACGAAGGGCGCGCTGGTCATGCTCGTGAAGCAACACGCTATGGAGCTCGCGCCGCACAACATTACGGTCAACGGTGTGGCGCCAACCTTTGTCTACACCGAGATGATTCGACACGTGTTGGAAAATCCGGAATTCCGTAACGCGTTGCTTGCACGTATCCCGCTTGGCCGCATCGCCGATCCCAAAGACTGCGTCGGGCCGTGCATTTTTTTCTGCACGCCGGCTTCGAATTTTGTGACCGGGCAGACGGTGTATGTGGATGGGGGGATCACTTCGAGCCAGTGATCAGACCTCCATCACCTCCGCGCTTTTCGCATCGAATGCCTTGGTGACGCTCTCTTCATATTGTTTGGTGAGCTCCTGGGTCTCATCCTTGGCGCCAAAGGCAGCGTCTTCGGGGATAAGGCCATCCTTCTTTTCCGCGTCTATCTGTTTGTTCGCGTCGCGCCGTACGTTGCGGATGCTCACGCGCGCCTCTTCGGCCATCTCTTTCAGGCGGCCTGAAAGCTGGCGCCGCCGTTCCTCGCTGAGCGGGGGGATGGGGATGCGGATGAGCTTCCCATCGTTGTTGGGCTGAAGGCCGAGGTCCGATTTCAGGATGGCCTTCTCGATGTCGCCGGCGATGCTGCGATCGAAGGGACGGATGACCAACTGGCGAGGGTCAGGCGCGCCGACAGTCCCAAGCTGCTTGAGCGGGGAGGATACTCCGTATGCATCCACCTTCAGATTGTCGACGAGCGCAGGGGAAGCGCGGCCAGTGCGTATGGTCCGGTATTCGTTCTCGAGAATGGTGACCGCACTCTCCATTTTTTCTTCGGCTTCAAAAAGGATTTCATCTACTGGCACGGCGTGGTCTCCTAATCTCCTACGTAAGTTCCGATGTCTTCGCCCTTGATGACCCGTTCGATGTTGCCTTCTTTTTTCAGGTCGAAAACGATGATGGGCATCTGGTGTTCCATGCAAAGGGTGATGGCGGTGGAATCCATCACCTCGAGTCTCTTATTGAGTACGTCCAGGTATCTGAGGCTCTTGAATCGGACTGCGTCGGCATTGGTAATCGGGTCTTTGTCGTAGATGCCGTCCACCTTGGTCGCTTTGAGTACGACCTCCGCGCCAATCTCAGTGGCCCGGAGAGCAGCGGTAGTATCAGTGGTGAAGTGCGGGTTGCCCGTGCCACCGGCGAAGATGACCACGCGACCTTTCTCCAGGTGGCGCATTGCTCGGCGGCGAACGTATGGTTCGGCGACTTCCTGGATAGTAAGCGCGCTGAGCACGCGGGTGGGTACATCCATCTCTTCGAGGATGTCCTGGAGTGCCATTGCATTGATGACTGTGCCGAGCATTCCCATGTAGTCGGCGGTTGCACGGTTTATTCCGGTGTTCGCAAGCCTCTGTCCGCGGATGATGTTTCCGCCTCCGACCACCACTGCCAGCTCGGTAGTGCCCCGGGCCACGTCTTTAACCTGTGATGCGATGGATTCGACGATATCGCCGGAGACACCTTTTTCGCCGAATGCTTCCCCACTGATTTTCAGCACCACTCGCTGGAAAGGTTCGTGCCGTCGTTTGGTCTCTTGCTGCGGGCTTAGAACGTCTTGTGGCATCAGTCCCTCATACAGTGGTGGCCCACCGGTCCTGGTAGGCAAAAAATAAGGCAGGCAAAAATGCCTGCCTTGTGGATCAGGTGTTGGTCTCCCATCGCACCATGCGGGCGACCGTGATGTTTTCTTTCAGCAAGCTGATTTTCGATTTGATGTATTCACCCACGGTAACTTTGGTGTCCTTGGCGAAGGGCTGATCGAGGAGGGTCTTGTCTTTGAAGAAAGCATTGAGCTTGCCTTCAAGAATCTTCTCCTGAATGTGCTCAGGCTTGTCCTTTACCTCTTCCTGAAAAAGCTCCTTCTGAAGATTGACCGTGTCTTCTGGTATGCCTTCACGATCGACCGCGACCGGGGCCATGGCTGCGATGTGCATGCAGACATCTTTGGCCAGTACGTCGAACTCGGGATTGTTGGCCACGAAATCGGTCTCGCAGCGCATCTCCACTAAAACTCCGATACGGCCGGGAGGATGGATGTAGGAAACGATCTTGCCCATACCAGCTTCGCGGCCGGCCTTCTTTTCAACAGTCTTGGCGTTCATGAGCTTGAGGACTTCGCCGGCCTTGGACATGTCACCACCGGCTTCTTCGAGTGCCCTCTTGCACTCCATGACGCCTCCGCCGGTCGATTCTCTGAGCTCTTTAATTTGCGCGGCACTAACAGCCATTATCGTGATCTCCTTGTTTTAATTTTCTGTTCGTTAACTTTACCTCGCCTTGAGTATCGTGGCGAGAATCGCATGAAGAATGTTCGCCCCGGCCGGTGAAGGCCGGGGCCTGTGAATCAGGCGGTCTCGCCCTCTGCGGGCGCTTCTGGATTTGCCTCTCCGGCGGGCTTGGGAGCAGGTTCCGGTTCGGTCGCAGCTTCGGGCTCTGCCACTGCCGTTGCGGTAGCAGCGGCTTCTGCGGCGGGCGCGGCAGCTTCAGCGGCCTGGGCCTGGGCGGCAGCCTCGGCGGCTTTGGCTTCCCTGGCCTTCTCGGCAGCTTCGGACCTGGCGGCCCTTTCCGCTGCCTCTTTTGCTTCTCTTTCAGCAGCTTCCCGCGCCAGTTGCTCGACCCGGCCGCGATGAATCTCACGGCCCTGCATGACCGCATCGATTAGCCGGCTGGTGACGAGTTGGATCGATTTTATGGCATCGTCGTTCCCCGGGATGGGGATGCTGATGCGATCCGGATCAGAATCGGTATCGAGCAGGGCAATCACGGGGATGCCGAGTTTGTTTGCTTCGAATACCACATTCTTCTCGCGGCGCGGGTCGATAACGATGACCACTGCCGGATGCCTTTCCATCTTTCGAAGGCCATCAAGGTTGCGGAGAATCTTGCGCTTCTCCCTCATCAGCATGGAAGCTTCTTTCTTGCTGTAAGCGTTAATGCGCCCGCTCGCCTCCAACTCTTCCAGTTCGAGCAGCCTGCTGAGGCGTGAGCGAATGGTCTGGAAATTCGTAAGCGTCCCACCAAGCCAGCGTTCAGTGACCCACGAGACTTCCCCGCGAGAGGCCTCGGCCTGGATGACGGCCTGTGCCTGACGTTTTGTGCCCACGATGAGGACGCCCTCACCCCGTGAGCAGAGCTTGCGGACGAACTTGGTGGCTCGAAGCAAGCCACGGCAGGTCGCCACTAGATTCACGATATGAATTGAGTTGCGTTTCCCATAGATAAAGGGACGCATTTTGGGGTTCCAACGGCTCGTATGATGGCCGTAGTGCACACCCGCTTCGAGCAACTCTTTGACCGATACAATAGCCAAGATGGCCTCCTGTCACGTTGCTCCCGGATAACAACCCGGAAAAAGAACTGTAAGAAAGCCCCCGGACCAACGTCGGTCGCGGCGGCAAAAAGATCGTAACTTCCGATTTCGTGGCAATTTACGCTCGTGCTGCCCAAAAATCGGGCGGCATTATAGCAATGCCCTATGCCTACGCAAAAGGGGAGTATCCTCAACCCGTGCCACGCTGTTTTTCGGGGGGATTGTGTCACAAATGGTCATGCTTCAGAATCCCTTTCCAGGTTCAGGGAAGCCGAATTCATGCAGTAGCGAAGGCAGGTGGGTTCGGGCCCATCGTTAAACACGTGCCCGAGATGTGCGTCGCAGCGGCTGCAATGCACTTCGGTTCTGACTGAAAAAAAGCTCCGGTCTTCCTGTTCCTCAACATTCGCGGCTTCAGTCGGCTGCCAGAAACTTGGCCAGCCTGTGCCCGAATCGAATTTGGTTTCAGAACTGAAAAGTGCCTGACCGCAGCAGATGCACTTATACACGCCCGTGTCCTTACAGTCGTGATACTCCCCGGTAAAGGAACGTTCCGTGCCGTGTTTGCGGGTGACGTGAAACGCGGCCTTGGAAAGCTGTTCCTTCCACTCCTGGTCTGTCTTGACGACCTTGTCGGCCATATCAGTTCCCTGCCAGGCCGTTCAGGAAATCCTGGAAATCAAGGACCTCGCCACGGTCGGAGGCTGTGCCGAGGGCTTCAATGATGCCGACAGTGTCGAGGTTCTTTTTGCCACTGAAGGTAGGCTCGATGCCTTCATTTATGTACGCGGCGAATCCGTCGAGAAGAATAGTCTCAGGCGCGGGACATTCGATAAACGGCAACTCCTCCGCTTCCTTTACACCTGGCCTGTTGAGGTTCAGACAGCCACTACCCTCGGTGATCGTCCCCCCTTCAAAATCGACGCGGAGGCTCGAGCCGCCGGCGTGCGAGGCAAACGTGCAGAGGAAGCCGAAGGTGGCGCCACTCTCAAACTCAACAAAAGCATGCAGTCCAGCACCGGCGATATATGGGCTCCAGCCCGGATTGTATTCGTGGGCCCAGACGCGTTTGGGCCTGGAGTTCATCATGAAGCAGGCGGCATCGAAATCATGAATCCCACGCTCCCACAGATAGGAGTGGACATCGTCACCTGAATGATGCGTGTTTGGCCTCCAGCCAAATTTGGTCATGAGCGCAATCGCGGGAGCGCCGAGGGTGTTCTCTTTTACCAGGCTATGAATGGTATGAACTGTACCGCCGAATCGTGCATTCTGGCAGACGGCAACCTTCAGGTTGCGCTCCTCAGCTTCGCTGACGACCTGATGTGCTTCCTTGAAATCCTTGGTGAAAGGCTTCTCGACCAGCACATGCTTGCCGGCCCGGACAGCCTCCAGGCATTGCCCGGCGTGAAGGCCCGGTGGGGTGATCACAACGACCGCGTCGGCCTCTACCGCATTGAGCGCGTCGGTAAGGCTGCTGAAACAGACATCTTCGCCCAGGCCGCTGACTTCGCGAGCGTTGGCAAGATTGTCTTCATTGACATCCACAAGGGCGACACTCTCGTAATCGTCCCTCTCAGTAATCAGTTTGACCGGCCAGCGACCGCGTCCTCCGGAACCAAGGTGGATCATCTTAATCGACATGGTGAGACCTCTCTGTTGAAAAAATCAGTTGGGAATTCGTTGCGTGGTTTGCAGGAGTAAACATGGACGTGCTCTACGATCCAATGAATGAAGACTAAACAAGGTCGTTTCTCCTTCGCCAACAGACATGTTTCAAACGTCTGGCATTCTCTGCCTTTCAATCCCCTGGCTCTGCACCCACCCATGCCAGGAGACGTTTCTGTAAGCGCGGGACTACTTCTTTCCGGTACCTGGTGAGGGCTTCCGTATGCCGGCCATTCTTTATGGCCCACAATTCCTTCGGGTCCTTCGCCTTTCCGTACAGGCGTTTGCCGTGGTAGAAAGGGACTACTCGGTCCGCCGTTCCGTGTATGACGATCAAAGGAATCGGACTGATCTTGTCCACAGCTTGAATGGGACTATGGGTGTCCCTGACAAGCACCGCTCCCAGTGGCTTCACCAGTGATCCAACGTGGTCCTTGGCCACATCTTCGTATGAAGAAAACGCGGCCTCGATTACGACCCCGACAATCCCTTCGAAGCTATTGTTGCCGACGGCCGAAATGGCATTTGCGCCTCCCAGGCTCTGTCCCATCACGATGATCTTCTTCTGGTCGATATCGTTCCTGCCCTTAACGTACTGGATCGCAGCCACTGAATCCTGGTAAACACCCTCTCTAGTGGGTTTTCCGCCAGAGGCGCCGTAACCCCGGTAGTCGAAAACGAAAAGATTGAACCCGTTCCTGGGAAGCCAGGAGACAAAGGTGTAGTGTGCCGTCATGTTCTGAGCGTTCCCGTGGAAGTGAATGACTGTTCCGAGAGCCTGCGTCGTTGCAGGGATGAACCACCCCGATAACACGGTGCCATCCGAGCTCCGGAAACGGGCATCCTCATACTCAAGACCGTCTTGCCTTGGTGTCCGGTAGACCTTCTTGTCAGGGTGGTAAAACGCTTTGTCAACGCTGGCACACCCCCACAAAAGGACCAATGCAAGAACGGCGACGATCGCTCGATTCATCACGTCTGCCCCCTGTTCAACCTCGGAGATCGGAGACCGAAACTGCGCCGCAGCGTAAACAATGGCGAAAAACCAGCACTACTCAATGAGTCAGAACGCACCATCGTATCGGTTTTCTGCATTTTCTGGTTAAGTGCCTGAAGGACAAATTCTGCTTTGCAGCTTTACAGCTTTACCCCTGTCCGTGATCTCATTAATTAAATCGCTAAAATTCATTCTTCGGCCCAAACGCTTCCCGTTGAAGCATCCGGCAATTCCTGCTGGCGGGTTGAAATAGCCAGGTGGTTTTGCACAAAGGAGAAAAGATGGCCAAGACCAAGGTCCAATTCCAAATCAATGCGCCGGAAGCAAAAGAGGTGTTTCTGGCCGGTGATTTTAATGAGTGGAGCGGGGAGTCTATTAGACTCAAGAAAAAGAGAGGAAAGGACAAGGGCAGATTTGCCACGGAGCTTTCCCTCGAGCCGGGTCGCTTTGAATACAAGTTCCTTATCGATGGGGACTGGTTTTGTGACCCAGACAAAGACCGTGTTCCGAATCCTTTTGGAACAGACAATTCTCTGATCAACGTGCAGAAAATTGCTGAGCGGTCCCGGCCAGGAGCTGCGGCAGCATCCGGCGGAAAATAGTTCGAAGGCATCCCAGTTCGATAAGTTTCAAAGGCGCTCGATATCGAGCGCCTATTTTGTGTACACTGTGGAAATCATGTTCAGCGGAATCGTCGAAAAGCTCTGCCGTGTCACCACCGTCAAAAAAGGCGATGAGATCATCCATCTGCTCATTGACCTCGAGGAACTGGCTGAGGGTGTCAGCATCGGCGACAGCATCGCGGTGAACGGTACCTGCCTTACGGTAACGGAGTTGGCTGGTACGGTCAGCCGGTTTGATGTCGTGCCGGAAACCCTCGACAAAACGAACCTGGGCGATCTGTCCGCAGGTTCGCAAGTGAACATCGAGCGGTCACTCAGAATCGGCGACCGCCTTCATGGGCACTTCGTTCAGGGCCACGTGGATGGTGTAGGCAAGATCGCTGATGTGCAGAAGAGTGATGAGGGCGGGACCATAAAGATCGGGGCATCAAAGGAGATGCTGGACCAGATGATCCACAAAGGTTCGGTCGCGGTCGATGGCATCAGCCTGACGATAGCTAAGCTCGAAGCAACGAGTCTTTCGATTGCCCTGATCCCCCACACTCTCAGCATTACGACACTGGGAGTGAAAAATGTTGGTGACCGGGTCAACCTGGAAGTGGACATGATCAGCAAGTGGGTACGGCGCCTGTTGCCCGGCCAGGAATCAGACGCGGAAAAGGAAGGCGTGACGATGGAGCAATTGGAGGCCGGCGGATTCGCGTAGACCGTTGGCCTGTGCGCGAACCACCTTTCTTTGTCGTTATCCTGCCGCGGTCTCGGGCCGCAACCAAATCTTTGTCTCAATCTTCGTCTTAATCCTCGCCTGCTTCATCACTTCGCTCTGCTGTGGTTATGTGGAGCTCCACATAGCCACGGGATGTTTGCCAACCCGTGGCTTCGGGCCTGGACAGAATCCTCAACGGAGAAGAACTCCATTCATAGAACAACTCCCCATGTGCCACGTGGTTGCTTGCCAACCCGTGTCTTCCGGGCCTGGACAAAATCCCCAACAAAGAGGAATTCCATTCAAAGAAGAGTTCCCCATCTGTTGGCGGGGTTATTACCGGCCTGTACATGCTCCTGACGCCCTGTGAGTGGTTAAGAAACCAGACCTCTCTTTTCTTCAGACGGAAATCCCAGCACGTGAAGACACGGGTTGGCAAGCAACCACGTGGCACATGGAACATGGGTCGGGAAAAGACGCAGCATCACTCCATCATTCCATCACTCTTCCATCACTCCACGAATCCATGTCTTCTGCACCTTTCATTGAATTCACCGTGACCGAATGGTATACAGCCCCCGCATTCCATCACCTATCTGAAGAAGGATAAAACGTGACATCAGACAAATCAGCAGCGGCATTTCAGGAAGCGCAAAATTACATTCCGGGAGGCGTGAACAGCCCGGTCAGGGCATTCAGTGCAGTGGGTGCCAGCCCCAGATTCATACAGTCCGGGAGCGGCTCGCGGCTGACCGACGTCGATGCCAACGAGTACGTGGACTACGTCTGCTCCTGGGGGCCGTTGATCCTCGGTCATGCGCATGCCGCGGTGGTTGGTGCGGTCCAGGAGGCCCTGCAGACGGGCTCGAGCTTTGGCGCGCCCACGGAAAGAGAAACCGAACTTGCACGGAAGATCGTCGAAGCGGTTCCCTCAATCGAGAAAGTGCGACTGGTGAATTCAGGGACCGAAGCAGCGATGAGCGCAATCCGCCTGGCGCGCGGATTTACCGGCCGCGACAAGATCATCAAATTCGAGGGCTGTTATCACGGCCACGCGGACGGATTACTGGCCGCAGCCGGTTCGGGCGCGACTACTTTGGGCGTACCAACGAGCCCAGGCGTCCCTGCAGACTACGCAAAGAACACGATCGTTTTGCCGTTCAATAATGTGGATCAAGTAAGAGAGGTATGCGAAGCCGAGGGCAGCGAAATCGCGGCCATCATCCTCGAGCCCATCGCCGGCAACATGGGCGTCGTTCCGCCGGCTGACGGCTATCTCGAAGGCCTGCGAGAGATCACCGAAGCGCACGGGATTGTGCTGATCTTTGATGAAGTCATCACTGGATTCAGAGTGGGGCTGGGCGGTGCGCAGACACATTTCGGTGTGACTCCGGATATGACACTGCTTGGAAAGGTCATTGGCGGCGGATTGCCCGTCGGCGCCTACGGCGGCAAAGCTGAAATCATGGCCCACATCTCCCCGGAAGGCCCGGTCTATCAGGCAGGCACACTGTCGGGTAATCCCCTCGCGGTTGCCGCGGGCAATGCCATGCTCGATGCGCTCGGCCAACCAGGTGTGTATGAGCAACTGGATTCGCTCGCAGCCACTCTGTCCGCGGGACTGGAGGATTCGGCCAGGAAGGCGGACATCCCGACCTTCCACACCAGGGTCGGCTCGATGCAGTGCATGTTCTTCAACACGTCGGAGGTCTCAAACTACACGACCGCCACCGCATCGGATACCGACAGGTACGCGGCCTGGTTCAGAGGGATGCTCGAGCGCGGTTCTTACTTTGCTCCCGCACAATACGAAGCAGCCTTTGTGTCGACGGCACACAGCCCTGAGGATATCGAGCAGACGATTGCTGCTTCGGGAGAAGTGATGAGCGCATTGTGAACCTGGGAACGCTAACGCAGGCGGAAAGGGACAGACGAATGGGGACAGACGAATAAGACGGCAAGCGATTTAAGGGGCAAGCGAACGCAGCCTAACCGCCTTCTCTCTACCCGCGATCCAGTAACCGTCCGGCAAGGGAATGATGCCGGCCGTGGGTGGCTTGCCTGACATGAGAGATGCGCCGCCGTACGTCACACCCTCACTAAATTCCAACACGTGCTCTCCCCCCAGCCTGCTCACAGGCTCGGGGCCGGTGTCTGTGATTTCAAATAATTGGAAAGAGGGCTTCGGCGAATGTTGGGCTGCCTCAAGGAGCAGTCCTCCTTCAGTTGGGCGAAAGAGAAGACGATCCGGCCGCTCCCGAAGAGCGAGCCGCCAGTCTTTTGCGATCAGATAATTGCCGCCCTCACCTTCTGCACGAATGCGCATGACCCGTTCGCCGACCGCGGCATACAGGGCAGCACCATCGAACCCCATGGCTACCGGATCCGAAATCGCGCCGAAGTCATGATCCGGGTGTTCGTAGATGGTGACCAGTTTCAGAGCATCCTTCTCCATCGCGTAGAGCGCGATGCCGGAAGGGGTCCAGGCGAAGAGTCTGTCTTCACGCATCGCAAGGGCCTGCGCCGTTTCGTCGGCGAAGCGTCCCTGCCGGATTTCGCGACGGCGGGACTGCAATCCTCGCCAGAGGATCGAGATACCGGTCAGTTCACGATACCAATGCCAGTGGCTGTCCTCTGCAATCCGGGCGCGGAAGAGGGATGGCTTATCCAGTTGCAGCCAGTGTTTTCCCTCGACTGGAGCTTTGCTGAATCGAAAGGTCTCGAGCCCTCGTGCCCCGCGAGAGAGGCACATGATCTCCGGCTCTGAAGGCAGCAAATCGCCGCTGGTCTCAGGTTGTGTTTCAGAGACCTTTTTCAACAGCCGCCACGTATCCCCGGTCTCCGAGTAAAAACGGAATTGCTGCTCCCCCGGAGACTTCGAGGTATCCCATGCGACCATTCCCGCAGGCGTCGCCAGCCAGAGTGTTTTGCCCACGCATTTGAAGTCGCGGATCTGATCGATGGGCAGCAGGCCCGGGTCGAGCTCGACTGCCTGCCATAGCCCTCGCGGGCCTCTGATATCGAGATGCAGGTGAGTGTGGTCGAGCTGATTGCCCTCGTATTCCTCTTGGTGAGACCAGCGGGTACGGCCGTCCGTCAGTCGAGGCCGTTTCCGGAACGGATTGGCCGAGCCAGTCATCTTCTGCGGCTTTCCATCTGGCAGATTCAGACTGTAAACAGACTTTGCTTTTTTCTGGAGACGAACGAACAACTGGTTACTGAGCGCGTCCCTGACAAGATCTGTCGCGGGTGAAAGATCTGGGAAGATGGTGGCGCCTGCCAAGTCGAGCGGCGCTGTGGTATCCGTTGCATTCGGCTGCATCTCGAACCCGCAGAGCCCGCCATCCGTGGCCAGCCAGACCAAGCCCTCACTGGTCAGAATGTCGTTCACTTTGTCGAATGCGAACCGCCCCCCTTCGAATTCGATCTCCGCCCAACTGCCTGCGGAATCAAGGGCCTCTATTTTCACGACTGGCTTTTCCAGCTTCGCAGTGTGATCCCAGTTGCGATCTCGAACCCAGCGCCAGAAACCGTCGAATTCATACAGAACATCTTCCTCACCGGAAAGCCTCAGGATTGGAATGGTCTCTTTGACAGGCCCCGCTTTTTTCGGGCCGCTTCCGAGGACTGGCATCTGCCACGCGCTCCCGTCCGGAGAGCGGTAATAAACACCGCGTTTCAGTTCTTCCCGTGCCTGCTCAAGAAAAACAAGCTGCCCGCCAGCTTTGCCCGCGCGGTGAAATCGGACCTCGTTAAGCGGCAGTCGTGAACGTTCCATCAGGCATTCAGCGATCCCGGCATCGGTAGAGAGCCACACGCTGCCTGCTGCAGGGAGGACCGAATGGAAACGGTCAAACGGGAATGGCCGCTCGAGTGAAATAGTGGATTCCGTCCCGTCGCTGTATCTGATCGCGGCAGAGAGTCGCACGCCTTTCGAATAATCTTCGATCCACCGGATCGATGGCATCTCGACGACAACATCTGATTCAAAATTTGCAGCCGGTTTTACCGTTACTGCTTTCCAGCCCTTTTGCAGTCGGTCGAACTCAAAAGCACTCAGGGCGCCGCGGGTCTCGGCAATCAAGGTCGGGTTCTCACGTCCATGTAAGAACCGGAACCTGCTGGCAGGGCCGATGCGACTAGGCCAATCGAAGGTCTCAATGCCGGTCGGATACTTTGCATCCTCTTGGATCACGATGCGCTTAATCGTGTCTGATGACGCCAGCCAGAGCTC
>JASLXP010001004.1 GCA_030740295.1 Planctomycetota bacterium | reverse complement strand
AGATTGGTCTCGACCATCCAGACCTGATCTTCTTCGTCAGACTTTTCCGCCGATGAATCACCGATGAAGACGCGCAGCAGATTAGGGTGTCCAGGAAATTCACGAGTGCCCGCGCCGTAACCTGTGCTGGTGATGGTGAATTCAGGACGGGGCCCGAAGCCTTCAGACAGGGCGACCAGGATCGCCGCGCCGGTAGGTGTCAACAGTTCCTTTTGGATATTGCCGGCCCGGGATGGAACGGCCTGAATGAGCTCCGCGGTGGCCGGCGCAGGAACGGGCATCCTGCCATGCGCGCAGTGAACGTGGCCGGAGCCGGTGACAAGCTCCGAACAGTGGATCTCATCAATCCCGAGGGCCTCGAAACCAATGCAGGCACCGACGATATCGACGATTGCATCCACCGCGCCAACCTCGTGAAAGTGGACCTGATCAATGGTTGAGCGGTGGACCTTCGCTTCAGCCCTGGCAAGGCGTGTGAAGATTGCTATGGAGTTCTCTTTGGCACGGTCTGAGAGAGAGGAGTCTTCAATGATCTGCTTTACATCGCCGAGGTTCCGATGCCCATGGCCATGATCGTGTTCCTGGCCAGCATGATCGTGATCGTGGTGATGGGGTTCTTCTTGATCCTGCAGGATGACATTGAATTTTGTGCCGCCGATGCCGCTGCGCAAGACCTGCTCTGTTGAGAGGTCGAATTCGTCGAGATTCAGCTTTGAAAGTTCCGCCTGGAGGATTTCGAAATCAAGACCCGCATCCAGCAGCGCCCCCAGAATCATGTCCCCGCTTGCTCCAGAGAAGCAGTCGAAATAAGCGAGGCTCACTTCTTGTCTCCGAAATACTTCATGCCCATCTGAACCATCTCAGCCGCGTTATCCCCGATGGTATCGAGTTTCTTTTCGATGATTCTCATTTTGGTTTCCAGCCTGACGATGATCCACAAGACCAGAAGGAATACCAGGGAAACCATCGTCGCCATCGTGACGAAGAATCTTTCGCCGCTAATACCAAGAATCTCGTTCATTGCATTTCTTCCGAGTCGGGATCTGAGTGTCGCGCGTGCCCTATAGTTTTACGCCAGGACTGAAAGGAATCAAAGCGTAATGAGTAATGAGCAATACGTAATGATGGTGGATGCTGGATACTCGATAGATCCCTGCGCAGACGTTTGGGTGTCGTGACTGAAGAATCCGAACAGGAAAAGGCTGTTTGAAGGCGAGCGAATGGAGGGCAAACGGCGTCGAACGCAGGGCGCATGAGCCGCCGTCGCACCAGAAACGGTGCCACCATTATCGAGCATCAACTCTCCAGCATCATTACGCATTACGTATTACGTACTACCATTACTTCGTCACTCTCGCGTTTCCCCAGGTGGCGCTGCCGTAGAGCCAGGAGGCACCGCCTCCATCCACTTTCAGTTCGAATTTGTCGACGCCGGTGATATCGACCTCGACTGTTTCCGCAGCGTGGTCGGAGTTGATCCATTCGGAGCCCCAGATGGTGCGGCCATCGCCCTTGACGATGAATCTGAACCATTTGCGATTCTTCAGTTCAATGCCCTCTGGGTCGGAGCCGATGTCTGCTGCAAACCTGGAATACTCTCCCTTGAGCCGATACTCGATGAGTGACGGCGGCCGTACGCCCAATCCCGACTGGAAGGCCTTCTTGCCGATGTGGAGTGGGTGGCCTTCGAAGCTACGGTTAATGCTCAGGGGGCCTTTGCGCTGCCGGATCCGTGATGGAAGTAGACGTGAAAGGGCGAGTGGGCCAGCCCCGGCCTCATCAGGCGATGAGATTTGGGGCAGTTGTTTGGTGTTGACTTTCGCCCTGCTCTGTTCGTCTCCTCGCCAGGTGGATTTGGGGTCGATCTGCCAACTGGGGCCAAAGAATCCGGAGATCAGCATGGTTTCGGGCGTGCTGGATCTGTCATCGAAGACTGCGAAGTCGAACCAGTTCCAGCCATCGAAGGGCTCCCATCCGGTCACGTTGCCGAAGCGGCCTCCGATCTGCCAGACGGTGAACGGATCGGTTGCTTCGGTGACGACTACGTAACGATTGGGCTGCAGCGGGTTCGGATAACACATTCGGTAGCCGACGCCCTTGCCCTTGAAGATCTCGCCCCCGAACTCGTACCCCCCCTGCGCCACTTTGATGGGCAGACCACTGGCCACCCGTGCTGTGATAGCATTTTCACCGGGCCCACCGAAGAGAAACAGGTTCAGAGATTCGATGTCCTTGTCAGTGACGTCCACGTCCGCTTTAACGCGCGGATAGATACGAAACTTTTCCTCCCAGTTCGTGGCCATGGCTTCGGCTTCCGTCTGGTTCATCCTGTTCCAGACGGGCCTGTTTGAGACTGTTCCATAGACGATGACGAACGGAGAGCGAAGCGCGTCGGCCACGGGGCCTTCGAGCGCGGGCTTCTTGGAGAGCTTCTCAGGGTCGGCTGCCGCGGCCTGCCAGTTGCCGTCCGTTTTCGCGAGGCGGATCTCTTTCCGTGGCGGGCCAGAATAGGCGATTTCACTGTCCACCATGACCTTGAACTGCTGGGCCGGCTTCTTCGGCAGGCCTACGGTGAGCACGGTCAGCGCTGAGACGTTGCTTCGGTAGATGAGCCGTTCGCCGAGGGGAACAGGCTTGCCGGTAGTGATACGAACCAGTGACGAAGAAATCTGCTCGCCGGTCACTTCGCCGAACAGACCCCAGTGTTTGAGCTGGTTCACTCGCAGCCAGTAGGCCCCGGGATAGCGCAGGCGAGGGGTCCGCCAGCGTATCTTTGCCGGCTTTTGATTGCGGCGATGGCTGAACAACCACTTCCAGCGCTCATCGTAAAATTCCTTCGAAAAGCCGCCGTGCCCCATGTCAGGGAATTCGTGATAGACGGGCTCTGCGCCCAGCGCCTGCAGCCTGGCAATCATGCGCTGCGAATGCAGGACGCGAACGATCGTATCAATCTTACCATGCGCGCACAGGATGGGGAGATTTGTGAGGTTGGGCGCGTAATGAAAAGGGCTGTTCACCTGCTGCAGATAATCGTAAAGACGCTTGAAAGAATCCGGAGGCTCAGGCTTTTTGCGGTCGACGTAGAAAACTTCGTTGTCGGTATTGCCCATGATGGGCGAAATGCAGGCGAAACGGTCCGGGAACTTCGCTCCGATGTTCCAGGTGCCGGTGCCGCCCATGGAGTGCCCTTCGAGGATGACCCAGTCGGGGTGGATGTTGTAGTCTTTCTGTACCTCTTCGATGGCACGAAGGACATCCTCTTCCGCTCCGCGCATGTAATCGGTGCTGCCGCGGCCCTGGGGAGCGAGTGTGATGATCCCATCAATCTGAGCGGTTGGGAAACCGAGGAACGGACGATGCCCCCCATGACCGTGAAGCTGCACTAGCAGTGGATACTTGACAGCGCTTTTGTAATCGGCCGGCACAGACACGCTGTAAGTCTGCAGAGAGTCATCCACAGGCGAGTAGTAGCTGCGTAAAAACTGGCCGCGCTTTTTTGGGAACGGGTTTCTGCCTGCCTTCAATTCCTTCAGATCTTTGCGGACCGAATAGTGGACCCAGTTAGTGTACTTAGCTGTTTTATGGAGCAGGCGGCGGCGCCCCCTGGGCATGATGTGGTCCGCGTAATCAAGATGACTGATCAGCCAACCGAGTTCCCGGCTGAATTTGCTGTTCTTGATGGCCCCGTCTACCGACCGGCGCAGCGACTTCAGTTTGCGGCGCATGTCACTGGAAATTACCGGCCGTTGACTGCGCAGGTCTTTGTAGTTCTCAAAGGTTTCCTTTTTCTTTTTCTCGATCTCCACCGAGCGTTTCGGCGCGATGAGGGTGACCGCAAAGACATGGATGCGCCTCATCAGCGGCAGCGAGATGGAACGCAGCTTCTTCTTCGGATCGAGTTTGAGCCGCTGAACCCACAGGCGGCACTTGATGGGATCTTTCACCATTTCAGCCGTGCCTGATTTCCAGGTGTACCGGTAGGGATACTCCGCGGCGAGGGTTTCGCCGAACTTCGCCTCGCCACACCAGTCGGAGAAACCAACGTTGTGCACGAAACTCCCTTCTGCATATTCGACCACGAAGCCGCCCATTTGATTGCCGTTTTCGGCCGCGCCCAGGATGTAGGCATCGGTGTAATGTCCTTCCTCGGCACTTAGCCACTGGCCGTTGCAGGCAATGTTGTTGAATTCCCCTTCGAGCTGGGATGCGAACAGAAAATCGATATTGCGATCTACCTTGACGCGCATCACGGCACCGGGAAGCGGCATCTCGAGTCCGGGGTAGGCAGAGCCGGGGACGTTCGGCGGGTGATTAGGGCAATCGAAGTTGCCATCCTTGACGTTGGGCGCCATCGCGATGCCATCGTTGTTGCAGATGCGCAGGATATCGATCGGTATCTGCTCCGGCCTTGCCCACTGGGCGTGGCTGGATGAGAGGGAGAGCATCAAGAGCAGGACCGCTATGCGCATGCTCTTTATCCTAGCCAGCGTGGAGGTAAATTTCTTCCACCCGGTGATCCTCTGACATTCTCTTACAGCGGCCTGGCGTGCCATTCCATAAATAAAAAAAAAGCCCCGAGAGCCGAAGCTCTCGGGGCTTTTATGGGTGATTTGGTGTCGCTTATTCAGCGCCCTTGGGCACTATCCAGCCCTCAACATATTTGTGGGCGTGTGCCTTCGAATCCTTCCTGATCTTCTCAAGGACAGGATTCAGAGTTTTTGGCTTTTGAATCTGTTTCTTTGATTTTGTCTGTTCCATTTTGCATTCCTCCTTGTGTAAAGGGCTGTTTTAAGTCGTGGAATTATAACGACGGATCAGTAGGGTTCAAGGGCTTAAATCGCAACTGTCCAGGGGTTTCAGGTACCGGGTCGCTGTCCTCTGATCGAATGGCCGCTCAAGGCATTTGCGAAGGCCATCTCGATCCGTTCATTGGTCGTCGGTTTTGCCAGGACGTAATCGACACATTCAGGGGTGCAGCCTTCGGTGAGCATTTGAGTACCGATAGAGGTGAGCATGACAATTGGCAGTTCGGGGTACTTCTCCCTGATTTGCATGGCCAGTTCATCGCCGTTCATTTCGGGCATGAGTCTGTCTGTCAGAACGATATCTACTTTGGAAGTTTCCAGATGGGCGAGAGCCTCCACACCGCTCGAGACTGCTGCGCACTGGCATCCGACCTCAGTGCACGACTTTGTCGAAATGAGTTGTGCTGTTTTCTGATCGTCCACAATTAAGACTCGCAGATTTTCCGGAAGAGGAGGCGCGGGGCGTATCCCTCGCACTGCTTTGGTTGCGATGGTCGCGCTGGTTCGGAAAGCGGTCGCCTCATACATTCCCTTTGCCTTTTCGCCCGTATCCTCCGGTTTCTCTTCAGCAGCTTTTTCCAGGACACCTCTGATAGTGGAAATGGTCGGCCTGGAATCAGGATCCCGGTCGAGCATGCTTGAAATGAGGTCACAGACTCTGGCCGGGATCCCGTCAGTCTGAGAGAGGGCTACCGGCTCGGTACTTAGCTGCTTCTGGTAGATCTCTGTTCCCGATTTGCCTTCAAATGGGTGGGTGCGCGAAAGTGCAAAGTACATGGTGGCGCCGAGCGAATAAATGTCTGCGCTGATGTCGAGGAGCCGGCCGGCCAGTTGTTCCGGTGGCATGTAATGTAGTGTCCTCTGGTAAAAGGGCTGATGTTGACTCCTGAAAAAGTGCACAGAACGCAGGCCGCCGAGTTTGGCTCTTCCGCCGCGGTCAATGTAGATGTTTTCGGGGTGGACGTCTCTGTGTACTGCTCCCTGGGACTGGATGAATTCAAGTGCCGTGCAGACATCGAGGACCACCGGCACGAGTTGCTCTGGCAAGAGACGATACAGGCGATCCAGATGTTCCTGAAGGTTGCCGTATTCCAGGTATTCGCTGGCAATGTGGTGAAAACCGTTAGATTCACCGAAGCTGAACACCGTGATTAGGTTTGCGTGCTCAAGCAGATCCGCTGTCAGCGATTCATAATAGAAATGATCCAGGATTCGAGGATTCGGCGTTTTGGAGGTGAGCAGCTTCAGCGCAACCTTTCGGCCCAGCATTTCCTTCTCGGCAAGAAAGACAGTCCCCATTGTCCCGCGGCCGAGCCTGCGCTCGATCTTATAGTCATTGATGACCTGCCCGAACAGGCTGCCCTTTGGGGAGCTTTCCTCATCGGACACGAAACTGAACATCGTTTCCCCGGCAAGAATGGAATCGCCGTAACTCATCGCCGCGGCCCCTATCCGTCGCCCATTCAAGAATGTGCCGTTGAGAGTTTGCTGATCGATCAGCACGTATTGCCCACTCTGTGAATCAACGACAAAGTGAACCCTGGAGGCCAGATAGTCATCGAAGACTATCTGGCAATGTTCGTTGCGACCGAACATCAGCACGGGGAAACCCGTCAGAGGGATCACCCGCCCTTTGTCTTTCCCGGACTCAACAATGATAGCAGGCATCAGCTTTGTTCTGTGGACGAGGGCGCTGGCTTTCAGGCCTTTTCCTGTCGTACCTCAGTGGCTCAAAAGATAATGAATGTGAACCATGCGTGCCATGATCGATAGACCTCATTCTCAATACGAAAAATCTATAGCAGACAGTTCGGCTGTGACGACGGTCGTTGACACGGATCCATCGCCAAAATACACTTCGACCACCCCCACCTATCGCACGACAGAACCAACCACAATTATGAATTCACGAGGCCAGACCGTTCTACTGTGGGCCTTCGCAGCGGCATTGCCTTTTCACATGTTCGCACAGACTGCACGCGAACAGGCGATCCAGAAATTTCGAGAGGGGCAGAAAATCGTCGCTGACATGGCCGCAAAGAAAGCTGGCGTGTCTGATGACAAGAAAGCCCTTTTCAACCACCTCTACCCGCTCGCGAAGTTGAAGCTCGATCAGGCCATGCTGCACCTTGATGATAGCGAGGTGTATCCAACCAGGGCACTGAAGAAGACTCTGATGACCATGGCGCGGCGTTTCAGCAGCCGGAGCGATTACAGCAAAGTGAAGAGGCTGCTCGCCGAGGTGGCTATGCTTTCAGAACTCTTTGATGCCAATCGAGATCCCTTCACCGACAACAAAGGTGCCATCGTCGAGCGCGCATACATCGCCGAAAATGACGACTCCGCGCAGCCTTATTACGTGTATGTGCCGGCGAAATACGAAAAGGAGAAAAAGTGGCCCCTGTTCATTTTCCTTCACGGATGGGTGCCCGAAACAAGCAAGATCGATCCCTGGTTGTGTCCGAGCGATGTGCTGTCGATTGCAGATGAGCTGGGATTTGTTTTTCTGCAGCCACACGGACGCCGCAACACGGATTTTCAATACGTAGGCGAGATCGACGTCCTCGAGTCTATTCGGCAGACGCAGAAATATTATTCCATTGACCCGGACCGCATTTACCTGATAGGCGCTTCAATGGGCGGAGGAGGTGTCTGGTCAATAGGCATGCATCAGCCACACGAATTTGCAGCCATAGGCCCCATAAACGGACAGATCGACTGGTTCCTGTTCTGGAAGGATCTCTTCAGTTACCCGGGCAAACAGCAACTGCCAAAGCAACAGCAATGGATGATCGGATACAACAATCCGATGGACATCTGCGGGAGCCTTCGAGCCCTGCCCACATTCATGCAGCATGCGCTGGGCGACCATATCAATAAGGTCCAATACGCTCGGGATATCTATGCAAAACTCAAAGGATTCGGATGCCCCGCGGAAGTCTTTTATGACCCTGATTCGCTCGGGCACTTCATTTACTTCAAGGCCGCGGTCTATCGTCGCGCCTTTGAAAACCTCCTGAAGTTCCGCCGGGACGATGCGCCGAAGGTGGTTCAGCATCACACCTTTTCTCTGCGTTTTCCTCGGGCCCACTGGGTGACGCTGGACAGTTTCGAAAACTGGGGCCTCATGGCCAAAATCTCCGCCGAAGTCAAGGGCTCGTCCATAGAAGTGAAGACTGAAAATGTCGGCGCCTATCACCTGGATCTGCCGGGAGGTCTCGTCGAGGGCAAGAAGGTCAAAGTCATCTCAAACGGCAAGTTGGCCCACGATGGACCGATACCAGAGGACCGCAGAATTCAGGTGGGAACAGAGCCAACTGGCCGCGTCAAATCAGTGACGATCAGTGGCCCTATCCCAGAAGCTTTCAATTTTCCATTTACGGTCGTTCGCGGTACGACAGGCAGCGCGGGCCAAAAGCTTCAGGTCGCGGGCAACGTCGACAAATTTCTTACCGACTGGTGGGCCTACGCCGAGGGTCTGCCTCCGACCAGAGATGATTCGCAGGTCAGCGATGCGGACATTCGCAATCGCAATCTGATCCTCTTCGGCGAGCCGGATACCAACAGCGTTATCGAGCGGATCGCCGACAAACTGCCAATTAAGATCACAGATACTTCATACGTGGTCGCAGGAGAAAAATATCCCCGGTCCGTAGCCACTGGCCTGGCGATGATCTACCCCAATCCGCTAAATGAAAGTAAATACGTCGTCGTGTTATCCGGCCTCCACTGGGGCGAGAAGCGCGGCTCAAATCACAAGTATGATCTGCTGCCCGATTTCATCGTCTACAACAACGAATTCGACGAGGCCGTCTCAACAAATCACGCGCTGGTCGCTGGTTTCTTTGATACCAAATGGCAGCTTTCACCGAAGCTGATCTGGACCGATTAGCCTCCTTCCATTCGCGCCTTAAGGAATCCGAATGATGGTTCACAGCTCGAGAACACTCACTACCGTCATATTCACTCTTGTTCTGATGCCGGCAGCTTTTCCGCTCGGAACGGAGTTCGACGATCTCGATGGCTGGCGTGAGGTGTTAGGTGAAGTGAAAGTCGTTGAAGGTGCCGCCGTTCTGACTACCGATCCCACCAAAGCTTATGGCGAGATACGTTCCTACATGACGCTGGATATCGAGCAGTATCCCATCATCGAGATGAGCTGCCTGGATGGCGAATACAAGGTCTACCTGGCCGATACTCACGCAAAAGAAGGAGAGATCAAATACCTGCGCATCGGGCATAAAGTCAGCAAGGGGGCGGCCCGGTTCTACCTCAAAGATCTCACGCCCTGGCGCGGCCGGCGAAATGTCGTTCTGGTGATTCAGACCCAGTCTTCGGTCAGCATCGATTACATCCGCTTCATTGCCCAGGGCGAAGCTGAAGCAGCCATCCATGAAGCCCGGCCCATCCCCAGGTACATCGTCAAAAAAACGACAGGCAAAATCGACATTGACGGCGAGCTAAAGGAACTCGCATGGAAAAGATGCGATGCCACTCCACCCATTCGATTGACTGACGGCCACCTCGCCGCGCTGTCCACCACCACCGCAAAAATGATGTGGGACAAGGAACATCTCTACCTGGCGGTCCAGTGTGTAGACAGAGATGTTTACGGGTCCAAGGAGAAACGCGATGACAACCTCTGGGAGGAGGATGTCGTCGGCATCTACATCACCATCCCCAACGCGCCCGAGCACTACGTGGAATTCGAGGTCAACGCCAACAGCGCCATGACGGACCTCCTGAACCTCAAGCCTTCTCAGGGCCTGGTGAACTGGGACTGCCGCGGCTGGGAAGCCAGAGTTTTCGTCGATGGCACAACCGACAATCGCAGTGACGAAGATGTCGGATGGACCATCGAAATGAAGATCCCGCTCTTTGCGATCTACGCCCAGCCCCTCCTCCCGGAACGTGCAAAGGAAAAGGAAGACAAGTGGCAAAGCCGCTCAGGTAAACGTCTCAAGGACCCGCTCCTCGCTTTCGACTTCCGACCGAGAACCGGAGAGATATGGCGCGCGAATTTCGTCCGCATCGATCACGAAAAGAAGCACGTGGAATACCAGGCATGGTCCGCCCCAATCGTCCAGGGATTTCACGTTCCCGAGCGCTTTGGTGAGATCCTCTTTTCTGAGGAGAAGGTGGGAAAGAAGTAGCTGGCTTTCAGGCCCTTCATGCCCCCTCTACACATCCACATGCTCCACCTCGCGGCTTTCCGTATCAAAGAAAGCTATCGTGGTCTGACCTTTCATCCCCATGAGCTCGCCAGGATTCGTCAGAGTGCAATCACCCACTTTGCTGCAGTGAGCGGTGTGATCGTGGCCGTAACAGACCAGGTCGTATTGTCCACTCTTCGCCATCGGTCGGGCAATTTCCGGGTAATGGCTCACACCGATCCGAATGCCGCCGTAGTCCAGCTCCGCAAGCGGTCCGTGCAGCTCGATGTGCGGATGGCCGGACGCAAGCCTGCACATCAGCCGGATGTCACCCTCGTTGTTGCCCCAGACCACGTGCACTGGTTTCTCATTCGAGAGCCGGCCGAGCCGATCTATGATGAACGGCGAGCAAAGGTCGCCGCAGTGAATGATGGCGTCCGAACCGGCGGCTTTTTCGAGAGCGGCCTCGAGCTTCCAGATATTGTCATGAGAGTCGGACATGATGGCGATCTTCATACGGTCTCCTTTCAGGAATGGGCGCGACAAGTTCATCGTCCAATGTAATATTATCGAGACGTGAATGCTGGCCAGAACGTCACATATTTCTAATATACTCGACCACAAATTGGCTGGTCGCCATTGGCCGGCTGGCGGGCAACTTCTCACGATCACCAGCTCATGCCGATGAGTCAGGATACAAAAACCGAACACTGGGCGGAAGACCGGATCGCACAACAGAAACGTACTATCGATCTGTTGACCGACCGCATCCGCATGCTCGAGGAAGAGAATCATTCCTTCGCATCGCAGCTCAAGGATAAAGGTGTGGATGTCCGGGAGAGTTCAAGGGCATCGCTCGAGCTGCCGCCGCCGTTCACCACGCCGCTCAAAAAGAACGGCGAAGAATTCCAGCACCTCAGCCGTTCCGAGCACAGGGCCGCAGAAGAAGCGCTTGGGGACCGGCCGGTCTTCTTTCTATCGAAATGCGACACCACGGTCGATGTCGGACACTGGCTGAGCGGGGGCGTCGTCTGGGCAGCGGCCACTGAGAGCGAAGTCGTTCTTTTTTCGGCCGGACGCCGCCCGTTTATCGAAGAGATTCCATTCACCCATCTTTACAAATCACTTTACAACCACATCACGGGAGAAGTGATCTTTGCACCGGCTGAAGCCGAGAGTCTTACTCGCATCCGGCTTTCGCCCGTACACGGATACCAGCTCCTCGCACAAATCTATCAGGAGAATTTGGATGCTTGAGAAGATTATCCAGGGCGGATACATGATGTTCCCGCTTATGATCTGCAGCGTGCTCGCACTGGGCGTGTTTATCGACCGATGCCTTGCCTTCATGCGCAACAACAAGGTTGACGTCCGCGCCCTTCGTGCCGAGATACTCACCCTCCTCGCTGAAGGACGCGACGAAGACGCCGTCACTCTGTGTGCCAGCACCCCCGGCCCCGTCTCCGCAGTACTGCTCGTCGGACTCCAGACCTACGCCAAACTCAAGTCTGTTAACGAAAAGCCCGACGCCATCCGCAGCATCATGGCAAAGTCGATGGATGACTTTTCTCTCCATGCGATGAACGCGGTGCAAAGGCGCCTCAGCATCCTCGCCACCATCGGCAACGCGTCACCGCTCTTCGGCATGGCCGGGACCGTCCTCGGAATGATCAGCTCGTTCGAATCCCTTTCCTCCGCGGCCGCGCTTGATGCATCCCTTGTGGCCGGAGGCATCTCCGAAGCTCTCATCACCACCGCGGCCGGGCTCCTAATCGCCCTGGCTGCAGTCATCCCCCTCAACATCTTTACTACCATGTCCGAAAACATCGAGCTCGAAATCGAAGACGCCGCCTCAGAACTCGTGGAGACCGTGACCATGAGCGCCATTCACGCGGCGGCATAAGAAGTGTACTGTTGTGAATTACTTGCCGCAGGTGATGCAATTGCTGGCAGGGACGCTGGATCAACCATCAACTATTGACCATTAACCATCTCTGCCATGCCCCGTAAGAAAAAGAGCAAATTCAGAAGCGACAAGCTCCCGGTGGAGGCGTTTTCCGATATCGCCTTCCTGCTGATCATCTTCTTCATACTGGTCACCTCGCTAACCAAGCACAAGGGCTTCCTCACCGATATCCCCGCCGGCCAAAAAACGGAACAGAAGCAGGACAAAATTCCCTCGGTCAACATCAAGGACAACATTGTCCTCTTCGAAGGCAACGCGGTCAGCATGGACGAGCTCCGCAC
Organism: Planctomycetota bacterium; assembly: GCA_030740295.1. The sequence goes on along the minus strand of JASLXP010001004.1, from coordinate 99 downwards.
CAAGCTCAAGGAACTGAATCTCGGCGAGAAGAAGGACCCCCAGCAGAAAATGGTAATGCTCGAGGCAACCGGCCGGGCGAGCTATCAGAATTACTTTGC
>JASLXP010001003.1 GCA_030740295.1 Planctomycetota bacterium | reverse complement strand
TTTTCTCTCTTAGGCAGCCCAATGGCCGAACAACCATCCCAAGAATCACACCTGGCGTGGATCAATCAAGTGCAGGAGGAGGCGCTGGAACCGGACCTTCCGATTTGCGATGCACATCATCATCTATGGCGCGGCGAGGGTCACAACGGCTGGCCTTATCTGCTGCCAGACCTGCATGAAGACACCGGCTCCGGGCACAACATCGTGCGAACGGTATTTCTGGAATGCCATTCGGAGTATCGCCAGCAAGGACCGCTGCATCTGCGTTCCGTGGGAGAAACTGAATTTGTTACTGGAGTCGCTGAGGAAAGTGCTACATCTGGTAAAGCCGAAATTGCGGCAATCATGAGCAATGCGGATGTCTCTCTGGGTGATGCCGTAGAAGAGGTCCTCGTCGCGCATGAGCGGGCCGGTCGTGGTCGTTTTCGCGGCGTGAGCTACAGCACGGCCCAGAATAGTCATCCTCCACTCGCCATGCGTCCCTCGGCGGCAATGGATGACCCAAACTACCTGGCGGGCGTTCGCAAGGTGGGCACGATGGGATATACCTATGATGCGATGGTGTATTACCCGCAGTTGCCGGAGCTAGTGGAAGTGGTGAAAGCATGTCCCGAAACGCCGATCGTCATCAATCACCTCGGCTGCATCCTTGGTACCGGCCCTTACAAAGACCGTCGTGAAGAGATTCTGGAATTCTGGCGGGCAGCCATGAGCGACCTCGCTCAATTCCCGAATGCCTTTCTCAAGCTGGGCGGCATCGGCATGCCGATGATGGGTTTCCGCTGGGACAAACAGGCCGTGCCGCCGAATTCCGTTGAGCTGGCGACGCCCTGGCGGCAGCCAATCCAGTATGTCATCGAGCAGTTTGGACCGGACCGTTGTATGTTCGAATCCAACTTCCCCGTGGATAGGAGGGGTGCAGGCTACTGCGTCCTGTGGAATACATACAAACGAATTGCCAGTGAATACTCAGCTGACGAAAAACGCGATCTGTTCCACGATACCGCCGCCCGCGCGTATCGGATCTAGTTGCCGAAAGCAGGTCGCCTGCCGCTGAATCAGGAACCACAAGTTGCAGTGACCAACGGTACACAATAGTAGAACTGTTAGGAGAATCTGCGTCCCGTCCGGCAAAATCCATTGAGAAACGCTTGACTCTCCCGCCCCCTTCGATCCAGTCGAGACCAGGTGACAGGGCCACGTGAAGAAGACACTTACCTGCTGGGTGGGCCGAGCGCAGCTTTACGGGGCGGTCAGGCACGTACCCTTTCTGTCACCGTCAACCTGCTCAAACTCGCAAGATGCTTGCATGTTTCCGCTGTACTGGTTCTGCCTTATGGCGGTGATCCTGACCTTATACTTCTCTGCCACTTTGGCGTCGGGCACATTGATAACGATCGCACCCATCCGCACCTGGCCGTACTGACCGACATATTGATTGTCTTCTTCGGTCTCGATCGTGATCTCGTAATCCTTACCGACTTCGGCATCTTGCGCGGTTGCCGGCAAGGCCAGCGCCAAAAGTACAGTAGCAACAGTTGTTGACAAAAACCTGAGCATAGATACCTCCCAAGACATTGGCTTGACAGCTCCTCGATGTACGAAGAGGTCAGGCCGTAGGTTTCCTGCATGAGGAATTCAATTCGCCCAATCGAGCAGGCCCGCGCTTAGTCTACCGCAGTTTTCTTGAAAACAAAGGCGTGTTGGCTCGGAATGATGTCGATGACTCTGTCTCGCCTGAAACCCAGAGCTGTAATTTCCTTCATGATTTCCGCCTCGCTCATTTTGTGGAAAGGTTGGATCCGCGAATTGGGGTTCTCGGCTTTGTACTCGGTGATCAACATCTGACCGTCGCGCTTCATG
>JASLXP010001002.1 GCA_030740295.1 Planctomycetota bacterium | reverse complement strand
TCGGCCATTCGGTCATGCCCCGCAGCGCGGCTTCCTTGACCTCTTTGTCGTCAGATTGCCATGCGGTGCGCAGCGCCCCAAGGGATTCTGTGATGCCGGTCCTGCCGATGAGCTTCAGGATGGCAATCCTGGCAGGTTTCGCTGAAGCCTTGTATTGCGCCATGATGTCGTCGACGACTTTCTGCTTATTCTCCGCGCGGCCGAAGACTGCAAACACGACCGCCTGGACTGCTTCACGTTCATCGTCTGATTCCGCTGCGACCAGGCGGCCGAGCAGGAATGGCAGATCTTCTACCGTGGTCAGCTTCTTCAGAATCATGAGCGAAGCGACACGCACGCCGGCATCCTTGTCCGCAGCAGTTTTCTTCAGGTAGATTTCAACCTTGTCAGATGGCCGCGTGGCAAGAGTCTGAATCAGTCGGACCCGACTTTCCGGCTTTGCTCTATCGATCGCCTGCGTGAGCTGATCGATGACCGCTTCGCCAGGGATAAGTGCCACGGCGTTGCGTGCCGCTTCAAGCTCCTTCTCTTTCGAATCGGCAATGGCCTGCACGAGAGCGGGTACTGCTTCGGAGGAAGCAAGGCGGCCCATGCCGTTCAGTGCAGCAATGCGAACCCCCTGATCTTCGTCTTTCAACGATTCAAGAAAGACGGGCAGAATAGCGGGGTCCGCACTCTCAGAAAGAGCCTCGAGCAATGTCTTCTTGAGATCGGCATCGGCGGTCTTGAGGCGCTCCACAATCGCGCTGCTGACCTGTTTGCCCGGCAGGAGTGCAAGCGCAGCCTTGCTTGCGCCGACCACTTTGCGATCCGCGTCCTGCATCGATTTGAAGATGAGGGGAAGTTCTTCCGTGCCGCCCGAACGGCCGACCCCGATGACAGCCGCGCATTTTTTATGGCCGGCCGTCTCCAGCAGTTTTTTGTAGATGGCAAGGGCCTCAGCCTTTTTGCCGGAGCCGGTCAGCTTGTCCGCAAGCCGAAGGTAAGCATCGGATGCGATGGCCTGGGCACGCTCCGACCCTTTGTTCATGGCCGCAGCGATCGCTTCAGTGCCTTTCGTTGACCCGATGAGGGCGAGGCCCTGAATGGCTGATGAGCGGAGAGCTTCGTTGTCGCCTTTTGCGTGTTGCAGGAAGACAGATTCGCTGGCTGTTTCCTTCCGGTAGACCAGCGAATTCAGGAGCGAAAGCTGCCAGGCCGGGTCTTTGGCTTTGCCGAGCTGTTCACGAATTTTTTCTCCCGCCTTCGGAGAAGAGTTATTCTGAAGCGCGCGGCGGGCCTTCTCACGGATGGATGCATCCTCATCACCGAGAAGCGTAACAAGCACGTCGACGGATTCTTCTCGGCCGATGTGCTCGAGCTGTTTGAGCAGCCAATGCCGAGCCGACACAGGCATCTTCGCTCCCAGTGAAGCGGTGATGGCTTTGCAGACTGCAAGTCGTTCCGCTTCCGCGCCCGGCCTCGATGCGCGCCAGCAAATCGTCTGAAGGGTCTGTTGCGGAGAGTTGCGCTCTTCGATGTTCTCCGATCCCATCTTGGGCAGGAGAGATTGGATCACCGTTGCGTAGGCTGCGGCCTGCTGTTCAGGGCTTCGTTCGGCCGGCTTCGCATCACCCTTGAGTTCGGTGATGAGCGCGTTTACGTCGGGGGCTTCAGCCAATAATGAGTAATGAGTAATGAGTAAGAACGTGAGTGAGAAGGCGCTTGTTTTCATGAATGCGTGGAATGTTGGAGTGTTGGACTGGTGGAATGCTGAAATGCTGGAGTGTTGGAATGAAGATGTACTGAAAAGTCGGATTGAATGTCGCAATGACTCATTACGCATTACGTATTACGTATTACGTATTCCTGTCCCACGGCGCTCGGCGTGGTCGATCCAAAAGTCTGTTGGCGGCTTCATCGTTGATGAATCGTTCGGTCTCGGGATTCCATTTAAGCGGGCGGTTGAGCCAATAGGCGATGTTGCCCAGGTGGCAGACGGTTACAGACCGGCAGCCGATCTCGACGTCGCAGATGGGGCGTCTGCGGGTGCGGATGCATTCGAGCCAGTTGGCGCGGTGGTTTTCGCTGCGGGTGAGGAAGACTTCCCCTGGCTGTGTGGACTCTTTCGTTAAATGATCCGGAGTGGTCTTCAGGTAACCGCGATTGACTTCGATCTCGCCGTCGACACCCACGAATCGGACGCCGGTGGCATCAGGATCGTGGATCATCTCCGTACCGTTGGCGTACCTGAATAGAACATGCCGAAGACCTTTCACGGGCGGAAGGATCTCAGTCGGCCCCGTGTGATCCATGCCGAGGCCCCACTGGGCGATGTCGAACATATGCGCACCCCAGTCAGTCATGCCTCCGCCGGAAAAATCACGGAACGGCCGCCACGACTTTGGATGCAGTTTGCTGTTGTATGGACGATACGGTGCCGGGCCGACCCACATGTCCCAGTCGAGCCCTGCGGGTACGGGCTCTTCCGGCAGGTAGCAGTCCTCGGGCGGGCCGCCACAGCCGACGTGGACGGTATGGACGCGACCGATTCGACCGCTCCGGACCATTTCGCACGCGAATCGAAACGTGCCGTTCGAACGCTGATGGCTGCCGGTCTGAAACACGGTGTCGTACCGCCTGACCGCTTTTACCAGTTCACGCGACTCGTGAACAGTCTGGCAGAGCGGTTTCTCGCCATAGATATCTTTGCCGCTGCGCGCTGCATCCATTCCCATGATTCCATGCCAGTGTTCCGGGGTGGCGATAAGGACGGCGTCTATGTCATCGCGTGCCAGCAACTCGCGATAATCGCGATATGCCCTCGTGCCTTTGTAGGAGCCTCTCCTCCCGGCCTGCAGTGAATACAGCCGATCCAGGCGGCCTTTATCCCTCAGCCGATAAGACTGATCGACATCGCAGACCGCGAGGATCTGCACTTCGCTGAATCCAAAGAACAGACCGAGGTGCATGTCTCCCATTTCGCCGAGGCCGATGATGCCCATGGTGATGCGTTCGCTCGGCGGGGGACGTTTCTTCACTCGAGAGCGCATAACGTACGCACCAGCCATCGCGCCGATTCCGGCAGCGGTGGCTGTCATGATGCTGCGACGTGTGCTTCTGAGTTGGCGCATATGAATATACGTACCACTGAGAACACTGAGAAAAATCAGAGCTATCCGCATTTCTCAGAATCGCAGGAAAAGACTCCATGAGAAATCTGTGTCGGTTTCTGCTTTTCTTTTCTGTGCTCTTTGTGGTTCTTGAATCCTGGGTGCACGTGGGGTCAGACCTCCAGCTTCCACTCGCCGCGCTTGGGGCGATCGATCCAGCGGTTGGCCTCGGGGTCGTTGACGAATTCTTCTTTGTCCGGATTCCACTTGAGTGGGCGCTTGAGCCAGTAGGCGAGGTTGCCCAGGTGGCAGACGGTGACAGAGCGGCAGCCGATTTCGACATCGCAGATAGTCTTCCTGCGTGATCTGATGCAATCGATCAGGTTGCCACGATGGTTCTTGCTTTGGTAGAGATGGACTTCTCCGGGCTGGGTCGGTGTGTCCTTGAGCTCTTCGGGGAATGTCTTGAGGTAGCCTCTTGAGACCTCTACCCAGCCGTCTGTGCCGAAGAACTTGACGCCCTTTGAACCGCCGCGGTGATACATGGTGACGCCGTTTGCGTATTTGTAGGTGAGATACTTCACGTCTTTGCCGTCGGGCGGGATGATCTCGACCGGGCCGGAGTGATGCATGCCCAGCCCCCACTGGGCTATATCGAAGTGGTGCGCGCCCCAGTCGGTCATGCCGCCTCCGGAGTAATCACGGAATGAGCGCCAACTGAACGGATGAAGTCTCTTGTTGTATGGCCGCCACGGCGCGGGGCCAATCCAGCGGTCCCAGTCGAGCCCTTCCGGCACAGGCTCGGCCGGCAGGTAGCAATCGGATGAAGGCCCGCCGACGCTCACGTAGACCGTGTGCACTTTGCCAATCCGCCCACTCTGAACCATCTCGCATGCGAACCTGAAATTGCTGGATGACCTCTGCTGGCTGCCTACCTGGAAGACGCGCCCATAGCGACGGACCGCATTCACCATGGCGCGGCCTTCGCCGATAGTGAGCGACATCGGTTTTTCGGAGTAGATGTCTTTGCCATTTTTGGCCGCATCGATTGCCGGCAGCGCGTGCCAGTGATCCGGTGTGGCGATCATGACCGCATCGATATCTTTGCGGGCGGTCAGCTCACGGAAGTCGACGTATGCATCGCATCCTTTGTAGTTGCCGCTCTCTTTTTCGTGCGAGTATTTCTTCTCGACTTTGGCCTGCGCGGCGTTTCGTTTTTTTGTATCGACATCGCAAACCGCAAGGCCCTGGACTTCCGGGAATCCGATGAAGCTCCCCATGTTTCCATTCCCCATGCCGCCGATACCGATGAATCCGAAGGTGATCCTTTCACTGGCCGGCGGACGCCCTTTAGCGCCGAGAGCGGTGGAGGTGATGACGTAAGGAGAGGCAGCCGTAGCAGCAGCGGCTTTGAGGAATTTGCGGCGAGTGTTGGATTGCATGGTGTGAGAGTGAAGTGTGGAGAAATGGAATGTTGGAGAAATTGAATGATGGAGTGTTGGGATGCGTGCGGAGGACCAGAACATTCACCTCCTGCTCTTTACTTTATTACTCATTACTTATTACGCTCACTTTGCCAGATTCCGGGCCGCATCCTTGATTCCGTTGTCCTGCGTAATATCGATGGCGACCTTGAGGGCACTCCGTTTTTCTTTTGCTTTGTCGGGTGCGGCGAGGCACATGGTGATGAGAGCGGCCGCGGCGTTCTGATTCTGTTTGGGATCTTTGAGGGCGTTGACCGCGGCTTCGAGGCTGCCTTTGTCACCGGGCAGAAGGAGGCCGGCGGCGCTTTTGCCGTTGATGGCGCGGAAGCGTGCGCAAGCAGACCAGCCACCGCCGCCCTGGCGTACCTTCATGAGGATCTCGTTCCATCCGGCCTGCAAATCCACGTTGACCTTGTCCTGACCGGGCTGGATGCCCCGGTTGACATCTTTGGTGTGGATGACCTTGCCGTTGAGCCAGACTTTGACGCCGTCGTCCGATCCGATCTGAAGCTGCACCTTCTGGGCCTTTTCCGAACGTACCCAGGTGCGCAAATAGGCGGCGCGATTACTGCCGCGAGCCAGCTTGTTGAAATCGACCATCCAGGCGTTGTTGCCTTCGCCGGTGGTTGCGGATTGCCAGCGCGCACCTGGTTTGCTGACATCTGTTTCGTTTTCTGTCTCATCTGCTTCGAGGTCGATCTCTTCGGTTTCAGCATCGGCGAGGCCGAACTCCGGCGGGAATGGCGTCTTCAGAAGCGCTCTCGCGTCTTTATCCATATAAGGGCCGGAGAAAAGCCAGGTGGTGATGAAATCTTCGAATTGATGGATCTTGTCAATGGCCTGCTGCGCGCTTCGCTTGAGCCCTCCATCCTTTGTTGCGGTGGCAACCTTCACAAGAATGTCTTCGGATTCCGATTTGTATTTCGAGCTGAGCGCACCCGCGAGTTTGACGATGGCCCAGCCCGCATCGGTCTGCAGGTTGGCATCACCGAACCAGCCTTCCAGTGCCTTAAGCGTATTCAGGCTCTGCATGCCAGCGACGCCATCGAGGAGCATCTTGCGCTCGGCCGTGGGTGCGAGGGCGATAGCGTTCTTGTAGAGATTAAGTGTTTCCTCTGCGCTTCGGCTAGATGGCTGTTTGAGCTTCGAGGCGTAGCCTTTGATGGCGATCGATTTGATGTTTTCTTCTTTGGCTGTCCTGGCGATTTCGAGGAGCTCGTCCATGACGATTGTGTCCGGCCAGTTGGCGAGGCCCTGTACTGCGGCCGCGCGGATCCCGGGATCGGTTTCATTGCACGAATTACGCAGGACGCCGAGGACCTTTTCGCCTCCAATGTTGCCCATCATGCGAAGCAGCGAGATGCGGACCTCTTTGCTGGCGCCTTTAAGCGCGTCGAGGATGAGGTCGGCTCGGCGGGCCTGATCAGCCACGCTTCGGGCGGCGTAGATCAGGATGGCTTCGGTGTCTTTGCGGGCCTTGTTGGTTTTGGCCCCGGCGAGTTGTTCGAGGAGTCTTGGCAGACGCTGGTCTTCGCTGACGCCGGCGAGGGAGCTCACTGCGGCGCGGCGTTCTTTGTTCAGCGGAAGCACGTTCACGTTGCGATACCAGACCGCGTTGCCGTGATCCTGGAAGCCGATGAAGCCCTCGCGAGGCATATCTTTGTACGCGGTGCGGAATTTGTTTTTCGAGCCGTCCGGGTTTTTGCCGGCCTCGGCCCACTTGTCGAGATCCATATCTATGATCTGCGCGCCGTTGAGGACGATCTCGATCTTGTTGTCGTAGCAGGTGATGGTGTAGTGATTCCATTCGCCAGCCTTTTTGAGCGGATTGCTGCTGGGGGCCATGACATCGTAGACCGCGCCGTTGTCGTTCTTGCCGGGATTCTCCTTGCCGAAGGTATCGTAGACCTGCACTTCGATGCCGGACTGCACCGCGTCACCCTTGTTGCCCGTGCGGATGAAAATGCCGCTGTTGGCGCCTTTGCTCAGCTTGAAATCCAGGTCGAGGACAAAGTTGCCGTAAGACTCTTTTGTCCAGGCGTAGCCGCCTCCTCGCTTGAGCGCGAGCGCGCCTTCTTCAGCGACCCAGCCCCCGGATTTAAATTCAAACGCGGATGTATCCGACCCGCTGAACAGTGATTTGAACGGGCGGACGTCGCCGCTGGGCGTGGCATCAACTTCCAGGTCGCCCACCATGAACTGGATACCGTCGAGGTAATACTTCATGACCATCGGATTCCAGTAGATCTCTTCCCGGTGCCCCAGGGAGCTGTAAAAGACGCGTCCCTTTCCGTGATTGCGAATCCAGCTCACGCCGAAATCGCCGTCTTTTCGCCGGATGCCTCCCTTGTTCATATTCGTCTTGGTGACATCGAGGCTGAGCAACACGCGAAGACGCCCGCGGGACCATGGCGCACGGAACTGATAGATTTCGTCGGTGATGAAAAAATCCTGTCCACTGAACGCGGCGACTAATGGATGGTCGGGCTCGTCGAGCTTGATGCCGACCTTTTCATGCCAGGGATGGCCGGAAAAGTAGCCGCCGAGCATGAGACCAAAGCCCTGCCACGAGTAAAAGCAATCGGTGGCCGCGTGGCATCCGCCGAGTCCTCCGCCGTTGAGGATGAATTTCTCCAGGTTTTCACGGAGTCGAGCCGAAGTGGCCGCGTCCATCTTTTCGCCGGGCTTCTTGGCTCTGAACAGATCGCCGGTTGTGTTCACGAGGAAGATGGCATCGAAATCCTTGAGTTTGTCAGCCTCGAACATGAACGGATCATCAGTAATGGTCGGCTCGAAGGCTTTGGTATTTTTGCCCATGGCCTCGATGGCCCGTGCACCATAGGGAATGGAACTGTGCACGAAACCGGTGGCACGTGTGTAAATGAGGACCTTGCGGGCCTGCCTGGGCTGGACTCGGGACTTGGTCGGCGCGGCCGCGAGGATTTTCTCGACGAGGTCCTTGCGGAGCCTGCGCTCGGCGTGAGAAGCGGAGATTGTGAGGGTGACGGCCGCAATGAAAAGGGGGAGATTCTTCATGATTCGAGCATCGTGGAGTTATGTCGGTATGCCGCGCCGATGAATCGTAAGACGGGCGCCCGGAGTTTCCATTCATTTGAGGGATTGCAGAGGCGAGCCGCGGATGAAGAGACCACGGATGAAGAGGGCCACGGATGAAGAAGGGCCACGGATAAAAGCAACCGCGGATGAAAACAATCGCGGACAATGAGAACCGCGGGCCTCTTTCAGCCACGGCCTTCTTCATCCGTGGCCCTCTTCATCCGTGGCCCTCTTCATCCGTGGCCCTCTTCATCCGTGG
>JASLXP010001001.1 GCA_030740295.1 Planctomycetota bacterium | reverse complement strand
AGTTTGAACTGCCACGAGCAGCAACGTGCGGTCGCGGCGTCCAATCCATGTGGCCGAATCCGGTGCGGCGACGAGCGCCGCCGTTTCCTTCTCAGATAGGAATTGTCGAGTAGTCCCGGGCGGACCCAGACGAATCTGAGGTCCGCCCGAGACCCTCACCAGATCCGGACTCGGAGATTTCCACCATCCGGCTCTTCCGCTGATAGGGCTCGCGGAGTTTTCTACGCCCACAGACTCGCGCGAATCGTGGGCGCTGGCAGCGGGTACGTCTTCATCAGGTCGACGAACCGCGGCCAAGTGAGGCGCGTTCGCTGACTGCGTCGCCGCAACCACTTGTACCACGCCGCCTGCACCTGCTGGTGCAGCGCGGCGACGCGCCGGGAGTTTCCACTCACGGCAAAGTAGTTGTAGTGGCCAGTCAGCTTTCGGCAGAGCGAGGCATGTTGCTCCTTTATCGACAGGAACCGGTGGCTCCGGCACCAGTCGGCGATGGCCCTAATGGTCCGTCGCTGGCGCGCCTTGCGAGTAGTGAAACACATCGCCCAGGTTCCCTTATGGCTCTTGCGAAAATGCACAGTGAACCCCAGAAAATCGAACGGCGTGTTCCTGTCTCTGGCCTTCTTCTCCCAGTTCCGCGGACGCGAGAACTTGAAGATGCGGGTCTTGTCCGGATGCAGAGCCAGCCCGAAACGCTCAAACCGTTTACCGAGAGCCGTCATCAGCTTCCGCGCGTCGTATTCCTGTTCCAGGCAGATGACGAAGTCATCCGCATAGCGGATGACCTCCATCCTGCCGCGCAAGAGCGGGCGAATCTCCCGCTCTAGCCACAGGTCCAACACGTGATGCAAGAAGACGTTACCCAGCAGCGGCGAGAGCGATGAGCCCTGCACCGTGCCCCTGTCGGGAGTCGAAAACTCGGCCCCGTCCAGGATACCCACATGAAGACACTTGCCGATGAGCCGCACCAGCGACTCGTCGGCGATTCTTTCTCGAAGCATTTCTATGAGCATTTTACGGTCAATGCTGTCGAAAAATGACTTGATGTCTGCTTCGATCACCCAGTGCGTCTCACGCCGAAACAGCGTGCGGTTCAGTGCTCGGAGCGCGTCGTGCGCGCTGCGCCCGGGCCGAAACCCATACGAGCAGTCCAAGAAGACTGGTTCGTACACGAGCGTCAACACGTCCGTGATCGCGTTCTGCACGATCTTGTCCTCAATAGTACTGATACCAATCGGACGCTCCTTGCCCTTCTCCTTCGGGATCATCACCCGACGGACCGCCTGGTGCCGATATCGTTTCCCTTTCAGCCGTTCGTGCAGCTCCTCGAGGTTGTCCTCGAGATTCTGCCCGTAGGCATCCTTGGTAACGCCGTCCACACCGACAGCCGCACCCTTGCGGATGCGACCGTACGCCGCTCCAAGCGCCGGCACGTCAATCAGACGCGCCAGCGACAACATGCGACACTCCGGCTCTCGCTTCGCTCTCTCTGCTACCCTCATTCGTTCCGGTGACATGCCGGTCACAGTCTTTGCTGTATCCATGGTTCCCTCGTGAGGCTCCTATCAACACGGGCCTCCTTTGCTCCGCCGGGTCGTTGCCAACCTTCCCCGGCCTTCATCGCTCTTATTGGGCCCTCCGACTTCCTGTTCCCCGTCGGCCTTGGCTCCGGTTCCCCTTGCCTTCGGCCTACTGTGCGGCGGGTCTCCTAGAGGGCAACGCCTCTCGGCTGTGCCACGTCGCCACCCAGACCCACTTGGTGTCGGCTTCCTCTTTGACGGCGTTTTCCGATTTAGGCGCGCACCGTCGCGCTTTACTCGCGCACAGAGGGAGAGGATCTCCCAGGTTACTGGACCACCCGTTGCGAACATGCCGAAGTCCAACACCCCGCCGGCGCCGCGCCACCTCGCCAAGACGGTGACGTCGCTGCTGCCTTCACGCCTGTCGAGACGCTGGGCTTCCGGAAAAACACACATTTCGGGGCTGAACCCTCCGGCCTACTCGCTCGCGTGCCTACGCTTCGGCTGCCCCGTTACCGTGACCGCCGCCAGGCTCGCTGCCCACCCGCTAGCTAGGCTTTGATGGGACGGGACTCACACCCGCTGGGCGATTTCTCTGAATTTCGTCTGCTATCTCCGCATAGTCAATCTCCCTTCAGACCAGCAGGGCCTGGACGCAACCGACCGTCGAGCGTACGTGACGCTTGTTTGGAATCGCCAAAACCTGTTGGCATTGGAGAGAGCACGCCGGCTCTGCATACGCGACGAATCGGAAGAACGCCCGCACGGCGGCGAGACGAGTGTTGCGAGTCTTGGGTGTGC
>JASLXP010001000.1 GCA_030740295.1 Planctomycetota bacterium | reverse complement strand
GAGCCCATCACTAACGATTGCCGGATAGTCTAACTCGATTCGTGTTTGCCATCCGCTGCCGGGCCATCCGGGCCCCAGACCTCTTAATCGTTATCGTAATCTTTCTCTTAATCGGAATTGCCGCGATCGGGCTCTGAAGGGCGTGCAACGTCGGAATTCGACTGAGAGAACGATCTTCCACCACTCCACCACTCCATCACTTACCATTCATTTGAGATGCCCATCAAACCATTCAATCGCTTCCCTCTGAAGGTCCGCGTCATAGCAGTGTGGTTTAGAGGGGTCGACGTTTCTGAAATTCTCCGGGCATCCGGCCCATTCGAAGCCGTCGCTGATCTGGCGTGCCGCCTCCTGCTGACCTTCGACCGGGAACAGTTGGTCTTCGCTGGTGCTGATGACCATGGTGGCGTTGGGCGCGGCGAGTATGGACAGATCGGGGATGTCCATTCGATCCCAGACGCCCGGCAGCATACAGAAAGTGCCGATGGCTCCGCGGACGTTGTAGATCTGCTGGTAATCGCCGGTAGTCATCCAGCATCCGCTGGCCGATGCCTTAATGCGTCTGTCGAGCGCGGCGAGGATGTCCGTCCGCCAGCCGCCGCCGGATAAGCCGGTGCAGCCGATGCGTTCGGGATCGACCTCTGGCCTGCTCTGCAGGTAATCCACACAGCGGCTGTCATCCCAGTAGTTGAGGCCCATCCAGGTCGTGCCGGCCCAGTTCAGTTGTCGCATTCCGTAATAGAGCTCGTCACGTGTGGCGCCGTCGAGTGCCTCGTATTCGTCGACGCCCAGTTCAAACGGATCATATTCGACAGGGATCTCTCCGATCCCTCTGGGGGCACGGTCGCCGAAGTGATGCGCGTCAATGACGATGACCGCGTATCCGGCTCTGGCGAATTCCTCGGCAAGGTAATTTCCGCTGTAGACCTTATCTCGATGTTGCTCGAGCATGGCATGATCCCGGCCGCTGTTCACGATGCGTTTTCTACCAAAGAGCATCGGCCCACCCCAGGCATGAAAAACCACCAGCCCGGGCACAGGCGGGTCGGTTTCTTTCGGCAAGAGAAAATAGCCATCCACGCGAATCCAGGGCGTGGTATTGAAAGAAACTTCTTCAAGCCAGAAGTGTTCCCGCTCCTCACGTCCGTGAGACGCGGCCTGTAAATCCAAAGGGCCTGGATCGTAATGCAGACCGTTCAGCAGGCACTGGTGCGCCTGAGCGTGCCACTCTTCGAATGTGCCGCCGGGATTGGCCTTCCGCCATGCTTCGGCATTCAGATCGAGCGGGCGGTGCTCGCGGATTCCCTGCAGCATGGGCTCCAGGCTGCCGTAGAGACTGAGGCTGTCTCGGCTGATTCTCAGACTGCTGATGGGTGGACGCATGGGAAGTCTGCTCAGCGGTGATCGATGTTCGTAACGACCGCAGATTCTATGCGCCACGGATTTCAGGGAACAGTCATTCTAATTCACCTGCATATCGACCGGCGAATCCTTGCCGATGGTAGCTTTGCCTGCTTCGCCCTCGCTCCGGGGTGAGACGGATGAAGACCATTCCACATGCGCGTCGAAGTACAGCAGATTCACGCCGTCGTCATGATTGGTGGGATCTTCACCATCGTCACACATCATCAAAGTGTTGGACGGCATCTTGCCGACGATGACACCGAGCCTGCCATCCCTGCCCGCATAGGAAACATCCATATCTCGGATGGTCGTGAATTTTCGGCCTAGCTCCCCGCCTCGATCATTGTCATCCACGGACGATGGGCACAGATAGAGATCCGGCTCGTTCAGCAGCGATGTCCAGTACATCGAAGCGATCCATTGCGATCCATTGAACGATGCCTTCTCGGTGTTCGGCCAAGTGTAGTATCTGCCCTTCCCGTACTGATCGATGTATTGGATCATTCCGGTGCCGAGTTGCCGCAGATTGCTCTTGCATTTCATCTTGCGGGCCTCTTCTCGAGATCGTGAGAGAGCGGGGATAAGTGCGGCCACAAAACAGATGGCCAGCACTCCCATTAGAACTGCCAGATCGATGAGAGTGAATGCTCTTTGGTCCATTCTGGTGACCTCAATTGGACATAAAATCTACAGGCGAATCCTTGCCGATCGTGGCTTTGCCTTGTTCGCCATCGCGCCAGGGCGAGACTGAGGCAGACCATTCAACGTGAGCATCGAAGTAAAGCAGATTCACGCCGTCATCATGATTGGTGGGATCTTCACCATCGTCACACATCATCAGAGTGTTGGACGGCATTTTGTCGACGATGACGCCGAGCCTGCCATCCCTGCCCGCATAGGAAACATCCATATCTCGGATGGTCGTGAATTTTCTGCCAAGCGCTCCGCCATCATGATTGTCATCCACGGACGATGGGCACAGATAGAGATCCGGCTCTCTGATGAGCGAGGTCCAGTACATAGAAGCAATCCACTGCGATCCATTGAACGATGCTTTTTCAGTGTTCGGCCAGGTGTAGTATCTGCCCTTCCCGTACTGATCGATGTATTGGATCATTCCGGTGCCGAGTTGCCGCAGATTGCTTTTGCATTTCATCTTGCGGGCCTCTTCGCGGGCGCGGAATTCTGCCGTGTAAATTATCGAGAAGAGAACAAGGATCAGGCCAATCAGGAAAGCCAGATCGATGAGTGTGAATGCTCGACGGTTCACTTTTCTGACCTCAGTTGGACATAAAACCTACGGGGGAATCCTTGCCGATGGTGGCTTTGCCCTCTTCGCCATCATGCCATGGCGAGACTGATTCGGTCCATTCCACGTGCGCGTCGAAATACATGAGATTGGCGCCGTCGCTGTGATTGGCGGGATCGTCACCATCGTCGCACATCATGATTGTATTCGAGGGCATCCTGTCTTCGATGGCGCCCAGGCGGCCATCCCTGCCCGCGTAGGAGACATTGATGTCTGTCAGTTGTGTGAATCTCCGACCGAGTTCGCCCCCATCATCATTGTCGTCCCAGGAAGAAGGGCATAAGTACAGATCAGGTTCATTCAGCAGCGACGTCCAATACATCGAAGCGATCCATTGCGATCCGTTGAAGGATGCTTTCTCCGTGTTCGGCCATGTGTAGTATCTGCCCTTTCCATACTGATCGATGTATTGGATCATTCCGGTGCCGAGTTGCCGCAGATGGTTTTTGCCGCTCATCTTGCGCGCCTCCTCTCGGGCCCGGGCAAGAGCGGTAAGAAGAGTGCCGGCCAGGATCGCAAGAACACCCAGCACCACAGCCAGGTCGATAAGAGTAAAGGCTCGTCTGTCTTTCATGGTCTCTCCCTCGGTGGCTCGGTGTGAACGCGTATCGGAGTCTCCAGCCCAGAATTCCGATTCAGGAGAGTCCCGCTGCGAATCCTGGCCCTCGGATTCATTGGCTTATGGCAACCGCCGTGCCGCACAAGTTTCTGATCTCACGAAATACATCAAAACGGCCTGAAACAGGTGAATTTGCCTGATCTGAGATTTCGCAGGCGCGACCGTCCTGCCAGTCGGAAAGTCAGGCATATGAACCTGCTGACCGATCTATGTCATGGATTACGTACTTGTGTAACCATGTGCCAATCCATATTTCTGCAGCTCTCCAATAAGATTTGTAGCGACAGGATTCCAGGTTCTTTCGTAAAGAGTCTTTTTCTTTGGATTAAGGAATTCTCACAGAAAGCCCAATGGGCGTTTTGTGGAAGAATCTGCCAGCAGCCCGTCGCCACGCCTCCACACCGTCGCGGTGTCCAAGAACAGAAATCTTTGGACAATAGTTCCTCCCCGAAACTCAGAGCTCCACACTACTCATGCGATTTCTGCTGTTGATTTCATGTCTCCTCTGTGTGTCGCCCGCTATGACCGAAACGAAGAATGCTCGTCCCGCCATCCTCGGCCATCGCGGGGCGCTGATGCATGCGCCGGAAAACACGCTGGCTGCGTTCGAACTGTGCGTGCGGTGCGGGGTGGATATCGAGCTCGATGTCTACGCCACCAAAGACAATCAGCTTGTCGTGATTCATGACGCAACGGTCGACAGGACCACGAGCGGCAAAGGCCGCGTCGATCAGTTGACCTTGCAGCAACTCAAGAAGTTGGATGCGGGCTCGTGGTTTCATCCCGATTTTGCCGGCGAGCGAATTCCAACCTTCGACGAAGCCCTGGCATTCATCAAAAAACACGAACGCCGGCCCACGGTCATCGGCATCAATCTCAAGCCGGTGAATCAGGTCATCATCAATGGCATTGTCGAGGCTGTCAGAAAGCACAAGATGCTCGAACAGTCTTTTCTGTTCGACATGTCACTGCAGCACGCACAGGCGTTCAAGAAACTCGAGCCTCGAATCCGATGTGCGGCGTCCGCCCATAAGATTGAGGACATCCGAAGCGCGCTCAAACTCGATTACATCGACGTCATCTGGACGGGCCCGAAATCGAAGGCCGTAATCGATGAGATTCATGGGGCCGGCAGACAGGTCTTCTTCACTATCGTAAACGATGCCAGACAGTGGCAGCGCTACAAAGCGGATGGAGCCGACGGCATCTGCACCAACCATCCGCTCGAAATGAAACAGGTCGCCTGGCCCGCTCCCGCGGAGAAACACTGGGATCACTATCTGAAACCGGAGCAGCGAAAACACTACCGGTACAAGGGGCTCGATTGACCGGCCTCGAAAGAAAACCGGGTTACCAGCCGGGGCCCGATGAAAGTGATCAGGAGTGAAGTCGATAGTAACGACTGGGTTCCTTCAGGCGGATCTTGCGGAT
Organism: Planctomycetota bacterium; assembly: GCA_030740295.1. The sequence continues at coordinate 4,523 of JASLXP010001000.1, read as the reverse complement.
GAAGAGGCCACGGATGAAGAGGGCCACGGATGAAGAGGGACACGGATGAAAACGGACGCGGCATAAATGCCACAGGTTTCAACAACTCTGAGCCTGTCCACCGGGTGGCATCCAAACGAGGATCACGCTCAAAATAGGCAACTGTATTTCTTCCACCTGCGGGCTAACCGTGAAACCTCTCCTGCAACGATTCCAACGGCCACGGCAACTTGCCATCGTGCTGGCAGCATTTGCCGCGGTTCGCATCGTTGCTGCCATCTTCTTCCCGCCGCGGTATTCGGAATTCGCCAGCTTTCATTATCCCTTCGCGGCGCTGTCGGATTTTGGCTTCTATCCGTTCGTGCATTACTGGATGGAATACCCGCCGCTGTTTCCCTGGCTTTCGGTGGCCGTGTACAAACTGTGCGGCCTTTTATGCAGCGTTGAGACCCCGGCGCACTTCCGCAGCTACTGTGTCGTGCTTCAGAGCATTGTTGCTCTGTTCGACGGGGCCAATGCAATGCTCATTTTTCTGTTGGTGCGAAGGAGCGTGAACGCGAAGAACGGCCTGCTCGCGTGCGGGGCCTTCGTCCTCTCATTCGTGCTGAATCAGGCGGATGCAGGCTTCTTTGACAGCATTACGTTGTTCTTCATTCTACTGTGTATGGAGCTTTTTCTGCGCGACCGTAGGCTGCTGTCGGGCATTGCGCTTGGGCTTGGCATCGTTACGAAAGTGATGCCGATCGCTCTTGTTCCCGCGGTCACGCGGTTTAAGTGGGACAAGGTTTCGATGATCCGTTTCGCGGCCGGTGGCCTGCTGCCTGTCCTGCTGTTCTGGGGTTCGTTCTTTTTCATCCGCGCGGATTACGCTGCCATGCCGATCCGGGCCAACAGTGTGCGGCAACCGTGGGAGACTGTGTGGGCATTGATGGAAGGCCAGCATCTGTTCGGATTTCTGGGGCCTGTGCCGAGCGGTGAGACGGGTATTGAAGTCCATCCACGGATCTGGGAGTCCATCAACAGGATCAGGGACAGGGGAAAGGGTCTTAATCCTGCTCAGTATTTCCGGGCCGCCGGACGCTTCAGTCCGGACCTTTCGCTCTATCCGAAGACAACACTTGGAACGGTTTACAGCGGGATCGGGTTGCTGGTGATCGGTTTGGTCGCGTTCACCTGGATGAAGCTGCGTTTGCTGGAACGGCCGCACGGGTTTGTTCAGTATTGCGGATGCCTGATCTGTATCTTCCTGATCTATTCAAAGGGTTGGAGCCCGCAGTTTGTGGTCTTGCCTGTGGCTGTATTGCTGATCGGTTTCCCCGATTGGCGCGGTGTATTGGCAGCCGCGGCTCTGCTGATCGTCAATTACCTGGAGATGCCGATCTGGCTCTTTGATGTGCAATCGGAATCATTGAAGAACAATCTCCTGCTGGGCGTGGTGCTGGCTCGAACCGCGCTTCTCGCCGGTGCCGCTGTGATGCTTTTCAAGGAGGCGACCGCCGATGAATGAATTCTATGTGCTCACCGGCGGCCCGGCAGTCGGCAAAACCACGCTCATCGAGCATCTGGCCGCCAATGGACATACCACCATTCGCGAGTCTGCCCGAGACGTGATTGAGGAACAGAAGCGGCTCGGTTCAGACAAACTGCCCTGGCTCGATCGGCCTGGATTCCAGCTCCTGGTGCTGACGAGACAACTGGAAAGAGAAGAGGCTGCGAAGGGAAAAGTCGCCTTCCTCGATCGCGGCATACCGGACGGCATCGCCTATCTGAAGGAGGGCGGATACGAACCACTGACAGAGCTTCTGGACCATGCGCGAGGACGATATCGCAAGGCCTTCCTCCTCGAGCCGATAGGAGATTACCAGAAAGATTCTGTCCGATACGAGGACGAGAATATCGCCAGAGAGATGCATCGATTCATCGAAGAGACTTATACGGAGCTCGGTTACGAACTCGTAAAGATCCCTGCTGCAAGCGTTGAGGAACGTGCGGAGATGCTTCTCAGAGCAACTCAATCATCATCGAAAGAATCTCCCCTGCCGAGTCACCCGACCGCCAATCCGCCAGCGAGTCATACGGCGTCTCGTCACGATTGAGAATCCCAATCCACGCGCCCGATTCTTTGGCAATGGCGCACAAGTTCGCCGCGGGCTGCACCTGTAATGAAGAGCCAATCACCAGGAATGCTTCGCAGCTCTCACTGTTGACCACCGCATCTGTCAGTACATCTTCCGGCAGGTGTTGGCCAAAGGAAATCGTCGCCGGCTTCATGATGCCTTTGCACGATTCGCAGCGGGGTACCTCGGTGCCAGCCTCCAGCCATTCCTGAACTTCCGCTCTCGCGTATCGCCTGCCACATTCGAGACAGTCCACCCAGCGTTCGGTGCCGTGGAGCTCGAAGATGAGGTCTGTCGAACTGCCCGCGGCCTCGTGAAGGCCGTCGATATTCTGAGTAATGAGCGCCTGCAGTTTGCCGCGCTTCTCCAGTTCGACGATCGCCTGGTGGCCGGCGTTGGGTGCGGCCGCTGCAAAATCGGGAAAGCCTTCCTTTTTGTAGACCCAGTAACGTTTGCGCGCATCCTCGGAATCGAGGAACTCCTGGAACATGACCGGCTTGTATTTTGTCCAGACACCGCCCGGGCTGCGGAAGTCAGGAATGCCGCTTTCAGTGCTGATTCCCGCGCCGGTGAAAATGACAATCCTGTCGGTGGCCCTGAATACATCGGCCAGTTGCCGGGACTGTTCCTCTGCGGGAGACATGCTCTACTTATTCACCAGCAAAGTGCCGAGCATCATGAAGCCAAGCAGAACACCGATGGCGATGACCAGGTTTCTGGCAAGGGGGGATTGCGGTTCCCGTTTGACCGAGTCGTCTGCTTTCTCTTCGTCCATCGGCGCTTCATCAAGCAGCGATTCATCAGGCAGCGACTTGTCTTCAGGAACGGGCACGGGGTCGACGATCATCGGGCCCCCTCCTTCAGTGCCTGATCCCTGGCTGAAGGGCTCTCTGGGGATTGCCTCCTCTTGAACGGCTCTTTCTGAAACGGATCCAGCCCTTGGCGTTTCCTGATCCGGGCTTGCCTGTTTTATGATCAGGTCTCCTGCGCCACTGAGGGGCGGAAGGGCTTTGTCAACGACCACTGAACCGGAAACCACGTTATCCCAATCGACCGAGAGCAGAAGATCCGTGCCGGGGTTCTGTTCCTTAATCTGACAGGAACACGCGCCGGTTAGGAAGGCGCACGCGTCGGCAACCGTATCGGAATTAATGCCCTTGCCGATGTAAGCATAGAGCGCGCGTCCGCGTCCAAAAATGGGAAACGCCATCGGTTTGGCAACGTGTTCGAAGAGGTCATCTTCGGTTTTCATCAGCATATCAATGAAGATGGCCTCCTTGGGATCTTTGCGTGAGATCCGGACGATGGAGAAATCCAGCTTCAGCGGAATCTCGGAACTGTCCTCCGGGCCCGCGCCCGGACCGTCCGCAAAATCCAGTTCATTCTGCGCGGGCAACTTGAGCACTTTCTTCAGCGCGACAAATTCTTTCTCCAACTTCTTTTCCGCAGCATCGTCCTTCTTCTTGTCACCGCATTCGATGAGAACCCAGACTGCGGATATGCCTTTGAGAATGCGACGCACTACATCACGCCGTGCCGGCGAATCAGCAACTTTCCCGATAGCTTCTTTGCTGAGCGCGCCCGACCACAGGGGCTTCTGAATCCGGCTCTGTGGAGGGTACATCACTACAAGCAGGGGCAACTGCTCGCTCTTCTGCTCTTTGTAAATCTTCAACAGAGTCTCATCGTCGAGTTTGTCGAGATCGAGCGGCTCGATGTAAAGATTGCGAATGGGTGCATCGACGCCGTCCGCGGTGTTCACCCACTCGATTGTTTCTTTTTCTTTTGCGCCCAGCTCCCCCTTGTAGAAAAGGAAGGCCGGATAAGGATCGGGGGACCAGCGTTCCAGCGCATAGCGGAAAACGGGGACGTTGCACGCGAACGTCGAAGAGAACAGTGACAGCACACAGAAGAGCATTGACAGTCTTGACATGATGGGGCTGAGGCCTTTCTCGCTTGATGGATTCAGATAGTAGTCAACTGAATTTGGTTTGAATTACACAAATGTAATCACTCTTTCCATTTTTTCATCCCATGCACCCAAAAGGTAGTCGGAATGATGGAGGGTTGGGATGCTGGAAAGATGGAAGGTTGGAATGGTGGAGTGATGGAATGGTGGAAGGATGGAGTGATGGAATGCTGGAATGATGGAGTGGTGGAATATTGGAGTGATGGAGTGTTGGGGTGCTGGAATGAATCCCTGAGCAATCTGAATCCATAATCCTCTGAATCCTCTGAATCCTCTGAATCCTCTGAATCCCTGAATCCCTGAATCCTCTGAATCCCTGAATCCCTGAATCCTCTGAATCCCTGAATCCTCTGAATCCAGAATCCAGAATCCAGAATCCAGAATCCAGAATCCAGAATCCAGAATCCAGAATCCAGAATCCAGAATCCTGCTCCAATTCAATCCGTCGGCTTCCCTCG
>JASLXP010000999.1 GCA_030740295.1 Planctomycetota bacterium | reverse complement strand
CGGCTAACCGGTCCGGAAGCCAGTCGTTGCTGGGAATGTGCCCTGAAAACAAACATACGTTTTGAGGGAAAGGGAGCGTTTTTGCTTGCTTTTCTTTTTAGAGAGGCGTGCCCAGGGGAGTTCCATCGTGGCTCGGATTGCTAATCCACTCTGAAACGGCCAAATTCCATTGCAGAGCGGATTAGCAATCCGCACTGCGATGACAGCTCTTTCTCGACATTCTGCGCTTCCTGAGCATCACGATCCCCTGTTCGGAGGCTCCCGTGACGGCTGCCGCATGTACGGAAAAGCACTTCGAATCGTCCATCCCACGACCTCCGTGTCCGCCCCAATCCACTCCAGCCGCCGCATTTCGTCCTGGACGCAGCAAACCCGCCCGTTTAGAATCCCCATAGGCTCGGGGCACTTCGGCGAAGTGACTCAGTTCAACGTAGTTCTATCTGGAATGGCTCAGTAGCCGTTCACGAACAGCCGTCGATTCACCCATATCAGTCCTTGCTGATATACCTTGGTGCCCGCCCGTCACTCCAGATAAAACGTTCTTCGTTATCCGCGCTGAATCATGCCCAATCCTTCGCCACGGTTCGCGGCCCTAACGTACCTGAACTACTGGCTCGGCTCGGGGCGACGCATTCACAATTGGCTAAACAGCACTGACCGTGATGAACAACTGGTAGCGATGTCTGACACTGCAAAGCGGTTTCGGATCGCACGGAACTTTCACGCCAAACATGACACGGGAAAAGGACTTTCGCGATACGAACCTATACTTGATGTGATCGACGATTTGACGTCTGACGATTTCGCGGACGATCTAGCGTCGTCTGTGTTGGCTGTTCGTGACAGACTTTCCGGCCTCTACGGCGGCACCAATGTACTCTCTGGTACGACTAAATTTCTTTGGGCTAAACTCCGGTTTCCCATTGTGATTTATGATCGCCAAGCACGGATCGCGATCGGCACACGATCTGGTGATCTTTCTGCCTACTACGATGCGTGGTTCGATCGGTTTTCTGCGTCACAGGATGCTATTCGGGACGCATGTCGGTCGCTGATTGACATGCGTGACTACACCTGCGACCCTATTACTGCGACGCCTGATTACCTATCCGAATTGGCTGATGCTGATTGGTTCCATCACCGAGTGTTCGATATTCTGCTGTGGCATGAGGGCATCCCAGACGGCGGATAACAAATCGCTCAACAGGACTGGCACGGAATCTTAACATGAGTTTTTCGTTTCTCTTTCCTCTTTCGCACGCAGGTAGTTGGGCGGAGCCCGTGCCAGCCTGTTAGCTCAGACGTTATGCGGAGAATCCCATGAAACTTCTCTACTCATACGAAACCACCGCCGGCACGTTCTATATCGGCCAATCTAGAGATGGGAGATTCCATCCAATCTTCGATGATGAAAGCCTCGGTAGCTATGCCCACGAGTGGCAGGCAGCAGAGGACTTGGCCGGTGGACATACGTTTTCTGCGTCAGGAGTATCGGATACTTCGACGCTGGGGATTCCGGACGATTTAGGTGAGTGGGAACGCCTAAATTTAGCACGATCGTAACGCACCAATATGTTATGCTGGAAAAGTGAAGCGTCATGAGTGTTATAGTGTTCCTAAGTCACGCGATTGAGGACAAACCTCAAGTACACGAACTGTACTGCCAGCTGAAAGGCCACGGGTTTACTCCATGGCTTGATTCGGAAGACTTGCTAGGTGGCCAGGACTGGGATGGTGAAATCCAAAAGGCTGTCCGCTCTTCTGATATAGTTGCGGTGTGCCTCTCACCGCGCTCTGTCACAAAGACCGGTTACTTCCAAAAAGAAATTCCCATTGCGCTCGATGCTGCTGATCATCATCCAGACGGCCAGATATACATTGTGCCCGTGCGTCTATGCCCATGCGAGATTCCGACGCGACTGAAACGATGGCATGCGGTCGATCTATTCGCGGATGGCGGACTCTCCAAACTCGAAAGAAGTTTACTTACTCGCAGTCTAGTGGGAGCCATTTGGCGATCTGCTGAAGACGATCCAAATAGAATTGAAGACGATGCCTTAGTCCTCGATATTCAACGAGAACGTATGGCAGCGCTCTCTCCACCTACTTGGGACGAAGTCCTCGATGAGCTACGCCGCTCTTAAGGTCCAACCAGATCCAATCTGTCTTATGTCCGTTTGTATGACGAGCCGCACGTTATTTTTGCACGTCAAACGCGATATTGGGCAACCAACCGGATTTATTCAGAGGCTTGCCGAAATTGACAACTTGTTTGATTCTTTGCAGACCCCATTGTCACAAATCCATGATCGGAGTGCTCAAAAGTACGTCAAGCACATTAACCATCGCGCGAAAGAGATTAAACGAATTCGAAACAGTTTGCCACGTGGTGGCCGGGCTTAACAGCAGCATAATTAGAACCCTCCCTCGAACTCCCTGCGTGTTGGCTGCCCGGAGCTCCATCATGCATTCAGCGTTTTTTTGTCTTACAGCGTCCAGTCGAAATGAAAGGATGAATCTCGACCTCGCCCTGCCGCATGTAATTCGTCCTGGACGCGGCCAACTCGCCCCAATAGAATCCCCATAGGGCCGGGCACCAGGGCGAAGTGACTCAGTTCAACGCAGTTTTATCTGGAATGGCTCAGTAGCCGTTCACGAACAGCCGTCGTTTCACCCAAATCAGTCGTGGCTGATATACCTTGGTGTCCGCCGCCACTCCAATGACAAATCGTTCTTTCGTTATCAATACAATGAAGAGAGACACGTCAGTCAAGTTTCTATGCTGTGTATGCTTCATTATCCTCACTCTCTATTCTTGGCCTGAGAAGGGTGGGTGTGCCAGAAAATGTGGAGTTGCTTTGCTGAAGTTCGGGCCTCTCTCTTTTGAGTATGCAAGTTCTGGGGGGGGGCTTGATCGGTGCCGGAGGAAACCGTGCACTGTTTTGTCAGGCTCACGGTCATGTGTTTACCGCAAAGCAGAACGGTCCAATGCTAATGGACTGGGAATACCAAAGAGAATCATATGCAGATGCTGAGTCATACCGTGCTGACCTGAAAGGTCGTAAGCGACAGATGCAAGAGCGCACTATCAACGAATACTGATAACCAATCGCTCGAACAGACTTGCACGAATACCGTGACTGAAGGTCTCTCTTTGTTATGATTTTCTCTTTAACTTTTCATTGGGCGGTGGCTCGTGCAAGCAGCTCAGTTCCGGCGTTATGCAGCAAGGATGTCTCTAGCATTATTTTGCGTCTCCTTCGGGTATGTCCAAGCTATTTCACTTCAGCTACGAACTGGATGGTGCAGGTTGGGCAACCGCTCGAATTGATCACGGCAATGTCTCTGTAGATATGACAGCCTCCTATTTGCACGATTCCCTTCGGGAACTTGCCAATGCCGTGTTTCGTATCTCTCGCGCGCTTACAGCGGAACAACGTGTTGTGTTCATGGACGAACCAGGCGAGCATCAGTTGACTCTTACACGCGAGGGAGGTGAGTGTTTGTACTCAGTTCAATGGTTTGATGATTGGGATAGTTGGGGCCTTCGGACGTTGCCCGGCTCGACTGACATCTGCTGTGGTTCGGTCACAGTTCAGCGATTGGTGCATCAGGTTTACATTGCTCTCTTGTCGGTTTATGAGAAACACGGTGAAAACGGCTACAAAGAGCAATGGATTGAACATGAATTTCCATCTGCAGAAATGCAAAGACTCGCAGGCGTGAGCGATCGACATCCATACTGATGCGACATAACAAATGTGGCTGCAGGCATGCGAAGCCATGCTTTCAGCCTCTGGTCCGAGTAGCCCGATGTTCCGAGCTTGCGCGGGATTCAGATTAGGGAATTACTTCGGGAGGCGTCTGGCGGGGATAGCTTCAGACGCAAACACTACGCGCCCTCATCGTCTTTCATGTCGTCTTAGTCCTTTTTCTCAGAATCGATTCTCGATACCAAAGCAAGAGATTAAGACGACGAGAAGGACGATGAGAAAGAACTCTATGTCTCGGGCAGCGCGTCCGACAGCAGAGCGGTCAAATCCTGGAGGGCGATCCCGGTGCTCTCGTCGTGGTCTGCGCAGGAGAGGTGGATGAGACATTTGGGGCAGGCGGTAACGAGGGTGTCTGCGCCGGTGGCCGCGGCTTCCCTCAGACGGTCTCGCTGCATCTGCTTGGAGATCATGCTGCACTGGGACCAGCCCGCAGTGCCGCAGCAGACGGATTCCTGGCGGCTTCTGGGCATCTCGCCCAGTTCTTTTCCGGCAAGTGCTATCAAGTCTCTCGGTGAATCACACTCGCCGGCATGCCTGGCCAGGCGGCAGGGGTCGTGGAAGGTGACGGACTTGCCGTTCTGCTGGAACTCCAGCCGGTCTTTGTGTTCGAGGAGAAAATCGTAAAAGTGCCTGGCCTCGAACGGCATGTTTCCGAGGGCTTTCGGGTAAAGCTGGCCGAGTGCGAGGAAACACTCCGGGCAGGTGGTGAGCACGGTCTCGGCGCCGGACTCTTCCAGTGCGGCCACATTTTGCTCGGCCAGTTTCTCAAAGGTTTCGTGGTCACCGTTCCAAAGGGCGTCGTGTCCACAGCAGCGTTCGTCGGCCAGGACCATGGGCGCGAAGCCGAGGCGATTCAACAGGCGGATGGCGCCTTTTGCTGAAGCAGTGCTGGAAACGCCGAAATTCTCGAACACAGCGTCGTAGTAAGGTGCACATCCGACGAACAGAGCTATCACGCTCTGCTCGGAGACCTCCAGATCCGGTGTGATCCAACCCAGGCGATCCTGCTTGAGGTCGGGCGAAGTATGAAGGCGGGGCAAGGATTGGAAGATTCCGGAGTGGGAGCAGCGACCTTCGTCACCGTTCTCCTGTGCCACCTCCCTGCTGCGACGAACGAAGCCGGTGTAATCGACAGCCGCGGGGCAAACCGCCTCGCATGCGCCGCAGGTGAGACACGACCACGGATCGGCATCAGCTCCTGCGGGATTTTGTCCCATGATCGCGCGATTGGCGATTTTCCTCGGAGAGTAGTCGGCGCCGGCAATCGCCAGCGGGCAGTTAGTTGTGCACTTTCCGCAGCTCAAACAGTCGTAAACGGCGGTGTCTTTCAGAAGATTGTCCAGGCGGTTTTTCATGATACGCCTGCCTTTTCTGCAACTGATGCCTTTCCGAACGGAGAGGGCCCAAGTTGCTTTACGTTACTGGCAAAATTCTCGATGCGGGATTGGAACGTTTCGACTTCCACGGGGCTGATGAATTCCATGCTGAACCGCGATTCTTCGAGTCCGAGCAACCCGAGAAGTTTCGCCGTGCCGTTGAAAACCTGCTCGGCGTGGAGGTTGCCGCTCAGGTAATGGCAGTCGCCTTTCAGGCAGGCGCACATCATCACTCCGTCCGCACCGGACTGGAAAGCATTCAGGATGAGCTTGGGCGAAATCCTGGCTGAACAGGGCACTCGAACGGGGATGACCTCAGGCGGCAAACTCAGGCCGCGGGCGCCGATGAGATCCCAGACCGCGTAGCCGCTCCACTCGCAGACAAAGGCCAGGGCCTTTACTTCCGCCCACTCGCCGCCGTTAAGTGCGGCTTCTATTTCGGCCTGGAACATTTCCTCGGCGAGATTCTCCATCGTGATCGCGCCGGTGGGGCAATGAACCACGCACGAGCCACATGCCTTGCACAGGAAAGGATCGATGGTGGAATGCGCGACCGGCCGATGGCCGCACTCCTTGATGACCGGCACATCGAATGGGCAGTGGTCACGGCACGTGGAGCAGCCGCGGCAGGCATCCACGTCTACTGCTGCAGGATGGAGAGAAGAATCCACTTCGCGTTTCTCGATTAGAGCGGCGATCCTTATCGCTCGGCCGTACGCCTGGGACATTGCTTCAGAATCGGAGCAGGGCCAATGGGCGCTGCCGGCAACGTGGACGCAGGGCTCGGCGTATTGATCGGGCTTCAGGCTCGGCAGCGTATCCACAAGGAAACCGAACTCGTCTACGGGAATTCCAAAGGAGCTCGCAATATTGCAGGAGCTCTCCCACGGAACGAGCGGCGCGGAGACGATGGCGAGGTCACAGGCGAGTGTGACCTGCTCCCCGTCGTTCGTTTGCGCGGAAACGGCTAAAGGGGTGACCTCCGGAACAGTCTCGTCCTGCATTTGCAGGAAGCTGATGCCGAGACTCTTCGCCTCTTCCTGCATGCGTCCGTTGAGGCCTGAGCCGTGAACGGGTTCATCGTGCAGAATGTGAATCGAGGCATCCGGGTTCTTGTTCTTGAGCTGAATGGCGTTGTTTACCGCCCACGTGCCGTAGAGTGGATTACCTGTCAGTTTGCCGTTCGTGTGTTTCGAGTGGCAATGGATTACGACTATATTTTTGATGCCATCGAGGTAGTTCTCGTTGCGCAGCCGCTGCTCCAATTCGAGCTGGGTGATGACATTTTCATGGACACCATAGCCAAGATGTCCCTGGGGCTTATCTTCCCGCGCCCCCATGGCGAGGATAGCGGCGCCAACCATGATTCGTTTGGTCTCGCTGCCAATGGAAAACTTGACGTCGTAGTTTCCGTAGGAACCGGAGACCGCTGCTATTTCTGCGCCCGTAAAGATCTGAACATTCGCCGATTGCTGGACTCGTTCGGCGAGTCCGGAAGCCGTGACATCACCGCGCCTTGCTGCCAGGCCGCCGAGCTCGCTTTCCCTCTCGATGAGTTTCACGTGGATGCCCTTTTCGGCCAGAGTGAGAGCCGCGGTCATTCCGGCCACTCCCCCTCCGACGACCAACACCGCCGAAATGATTTCGGCCTTTTCTCGCCCTGCGGCACCTCGAGTCGATGCCCGGGCCAATCCCATCCGGATGAGGTCCTGCGCCTTCCCGTTAACCGCTTCCGGATTATCCTTGTGAACCCGGACGCAATGGTCCAGGACATTTACGATTTCCGGAGTTGAATCCTGAAGTCCGGCGTCCTGACAAAGGTCACTGAACCTTTTTTCCATGATTCTGGGCGAGCATCCGGCGATGAGAAGCCGGTCGAAGCCCCCCTCTCCGATTGCCTGCCGGATACGCTCTTCTCCCACGGGCCCGCACGCATGGGGAATGATTTCGACCAGGGAGGTATCTGGCCGCTCGCGGACCTGGTCAGCAATGGTTTCCAATTCGATCGCGTCAGAAATCTCTCCACCACATTTGCAGAGGAAGACACCAGTTTTTTTCTCTTCAGCCACGATTTACTCCGTTATCAGCTTCCGTTCACACCTCGAAATGAGTCACCAACACAAAGGGAGCATTTGGCTCCCTGCATACTTTCTTCGAAACGATGGGGCGATGGGGGCTTGCGAAATTCTTCCGGGTTAATGCATCCGGTCGGGCACAGATAGACGCATGTGGTGCAGCCGACACAGGTATCGGAATCCATTTTGAATGGGGGAACGAGCTCCATGTAGGATCCCCGATTGGCGAAATCGATGGCCCCAACCCCTGCAATTTCCGAGCAGCCGCGAACGCACAGGCCGCAGAGAACACAGTCATCGTCTCTGGGCGGGAATCTGGATTCTTCGACGCCGAGATCTCTGGCTATCTGCTGCACCCTGGGCACGTCCGGACACCGGGCCAGCAGTAGTTCGGCGACCATGCGGCGCGCCCGGATGACCCGGTCTGTGGCCGTCTGCACGATGATTCCATCGGAGATGGGAAACATGCACGATGCCGTCAGCATGTTGCGCCGTCCGGCACTGACCTCGACGAGGCAAAGACGGCAGGCTCCGTAAGGAGAAACGGCCTCGTGGTGACAGAGCGTCGGGACATGGACTCCGATGCTTCGGAATACCTCGAGGAGGGTGAGCCCGTCCCGTGCTTCGACTTCCTGATCGTCAACAGTAAATTTGGCCATGGTCAATCACACCTCTCCAACATTTTTGAGACTTTTCGCTGCGTCATTTTTCCCTGAAATTCTCCGTCAACGACGACCACTGGTGCCAAGCCGCAGCACCCGACACAGCGCACCGGTTCGACGGTGAAGTTGCCGTCGTCGGTCGTTTCGCCGGGCTCGACATCAAGTTCCCTGGTGCATTTGTCCATGAGGCGGTCTCCTCCCTTGACATGGCACGCGGTGCCCGTGCAGACGTTGACCAGATGCTTGCCGCGAGGCTTCAGGCTGAATGACTTGTAGAACGTGGCCAGGCTGTAAATCCTGCTGGCGGGGACACCGACCCTCTCGGCGACAGCGCGCATTTCAGATTCGGGCAGGTAATTTTCTTCCCGCTGGATGTCCTGGAGCATGGAAATCAGGCCGGACTCACCGTAGTCATACTCCCGCATGATTTCGTCGAGCATTTCAAGATTCATAGTGAAACTCTTTCTTCATTCAGTAGGGCGGATTGGGCTAGCAGGACTGACATGTGCCAAGGACAGAAATCAATTACCAAAAAACCTATCGTGTCATCTCGCTTCCGACTGCGAGCAGGGAGCTTTCAACAATCTTCCCGCCGAGAACGTGTTTCTTGAATATCTTCTCCGCTTTGGATTCGGTGAGCTCTGCGTATTTGACGGGCGGCGCGTTTCCCATTTCCACGGTCAACATTGGCTCGCGGCTGCATAAGCCGGCACACCCGGAAGTCATGATCTGAATGTCGTTCGCTCCTTCGGCATCGATCAGTTGGCTCACGCGGTCGAGGATTTTCTGTGCGCCCGAAGCGACGCCGCAGGTACCCATGTGGACGACGATCCGCGCGCGGGTCTCTGATTCCATGGCCTTTCTCATCGCCCTCAGTTCTTTCTTCTTCTCTTTCAGCTCATCAAGCGTAATGGCGGACATTCTTATTGACCTCTAAACAACAAGCACAGC
>JASLXP010000998.1 GCA_030740295.1 Planctomycetota bacterium | reverse complement strand
TTCTGAGGTGAGAGCTTGTCCAAGCCGTTGCCCGGCGAGAGAAAAGTAGATCTTCTTCCGGCTCAGGGGCTCGCTTCTGCCAGAGGTTACCACACGGCTGAGCATTGCCTTGAGGAAAACGACCTCGCCCGGGGTGGTGATGACATCGAATCCCTGGAGGAGAGTGCCTCCTTTGGATTTGCCTCCCTTGAAAAGCTTAAACGGCGTGATCCGCTGAGCATCAACGGTGGTGAGCACGAAAAGGGCGCAGAGCGTCGCGGGCATGTTTTTCAGGCAGCCTTGTGCAGTTGCCTGCGGCCCGTTGGCTCTGATCCCATAACTCTTAGCGTAGGATGGGCGTCCTCGCCCGTCTGAGGCCGCATCCATTTTAGACGGCCGAGACGGCCATCCTACATTCTGTTGTGCAGCCGAATCGTAGGATGAATCGTAGGATGAATCGTAGGATGGGCGTCCCCGCCCGTCTGAGGCCGCATCCTTTTGAGACGGCCGAGACGGCCATCCTACATTCTGTTGTGCGGCCGAATCGTAGGATGGGCGTCCTCGCCCGTCTGAGGCCACATCCTTTTGAGACGGCCATCCTACAATCTGTTCTGCGCAACTCTGTCTCAACAGGTCAAGCCTCAATGTGTTCTGCAATAGAGAACCGATTTCATTACCTTGTCTTTCTCCCCGTCTCAAACTCAATCTGCTCCAGGACAGAGATTAAGACGATGAGAAAAACAAATACGATGAAGATTCCGCTCGTAGCCACAGGCTGCCAGCCTGTGAGCTCATATAAATTCAACTTGGCTCACAGGCTGGCAGCCCGTCACCACGAGTCAATTACCTTTTACTGCTTCTTCAATCGCGCCTTCGATAACGGAAAGCCCGTCGTGCAATTGCTCTTCGTGGACACAAAGGGGCGGGCTGATTTTCAGGGCGCCTCCGCCCACACCTACCGGTGCGAACATGAGCAATCCGCGATGGAAACAGATCTCCACGATACGATGCGCAAGTGGATGGTTTGGATGTGTCGTCCCTGGCTCGACGAGCTGAATCGCGGACACCAGTCCGATGCCATTCACGTGCCCTACCTCGTCGAATCGATCTCCGATCCGCCGGGACTCGGCGAGCAGAATCTCGCCAAGATCGCGTGAGCGCGTAACGAGATCGTCCTCCAATATGATCTCGATACTTGCCAGCGCGGCAGCACAACAGACGGGGTTGCCGGTATGCGTGCTCGTCATTTCGCCTGGGCCGTAGAGGTCCAATATTTCCTCTCGGCCAACCACCGCGGACAGAGGCATCCCTCCTGAGACGCCTTTACCGAGACACATGATGTCCGGCACAGCCTCCTCATAGTGTTCAAAACCCCACATCGTTCCCGTACGCCCGAAACCAGCCTGAACTTCATCCCAGATTAGTAAAGCCTGATTGGCTGTGCACCATTGCCTCAGTTCTTTCGCATAATTCACCGGCATCAGATTCGCCCCCTGGCCCTGGTAGGTCTCACTGATGACACCGCAGACTTCGCTCGGCGAAACACCCGATTCCGCAAGTGCCTTTTCAAATACTTCAAAACTCTCGCTCGGATGCCGAAAATCCCCGGGATAAGGAACAACAACAATGCCCGAATCCTGCTGGGGAATCCAGGATTTCAGAGCAGGGATTCCACCGATACTCTGTGAGCCCATAGTGCGGCCGTGAAAACTATTCCCAAATGTGACGAATGCCGTCTTAGAATCTGAAATAGTCTGGCCATGGGTGCGCGCCAGCTTGAACGCACACTCGGTGGTCTCTGCGCCGGTAGTAAGCAGGAAGACCTTATTCAACGAATCCGGAGCAAGCTCAACTAGTTTTTCTGTGAGGGCGGCACGCTCTTCTGTAGGAAAACAATAATTATGCAGAAGGGGTTTCTCGGCCGCGTTTCGAATGGCTTCCAGCATTTTAGTGCGGCCGTGTCCCGCATTTGTTACTAGCACACCGGAGCTGAAATCGAGCCACATGTTACCCCAGCGATCTTCGATTTGTACTCCCTGTGCCTTATGCCAGACGACAGGCGGCTGCCCCTGCATTGATTTACATTCAGCCTTACGAAGGCGCTCAAGGATCGGCAGCGACTCCGGAACAGGAAGCTGCGTGTTTATTTTGCGGAAGGGGGTGTCAACGCAAGGGACGTCTACTGATTCGAGGCTGAATGTGTTACCTGCCATGATGTTTTTGGTGTGGTGATGATCTGGAAGGACAGATGAACAGGAACAGACGAACAATTGATCCGTACTGGTCTGTCCACATTACTTGCCAACAATATCCGCGAACAAATCCTCTACTTCATCCACTTCCTTTATCTCAGTGCCTGCTGGTGGCTGATATTCGAAAAAGGGCGGCGTCAGCTCATTCGCGATGGCGTGTTTGGAAAGATAGACCTTTACGTAATCTTCGTCGGTGCGTTCCACTTTCACTAATTCCATCAGCCAGGTGTGGCGATTGGCCTGAATAGTCGCTGACTTTAATACTTTTTTCAGACGCTTCTTCTTGGGGACAATCGACACTGTCACGCTTTTGTCGGTTACTTCTATGACTTCGCCTTCGAAGTATTTTCTGATCCGCTTCATCCAGTCGGGGCCTGGAATAAAAATGTGCTGAGGGGAAAAGCGTTTAGACATTTCATAGGTGCGTGCGGCCTTTTTGCCGGGCAGGTAAACGAAGACTTTTTTGTCATTTACGGTCATGACAGATTGAACCGGGGAATCCTGATCCCAGCGCAACCTTCCCGGCTGCAATACGTGCATCTTGCCGGTGCTCAGAACCGGATCTTTTAATAGTGATGCCATCCTCACCTGCCTGAAATCGGCGCTCCAGCTTTTCAGTGAGGCGGTTCGCTCGGTGATGCGCTCCAGGATGTCGAGATGAGAGGTCTCTTTTGTAATGGGTATTTCTTCGGATGAGACCAGACCGAGGGTGCCTGCCAGCAAAAGGACAAAACGAGCGTCAAGAAAATTCATACGTCCACTCCAAGTTCACGAACAGTGATGACCGATGAGAATGGGACGCCTTTGTCGGCAAATAATTCACCGGCACCCTGGAGACGATCCACCATCGTCACGATCCGGACCACCTCGCCGCCGCTCGCACGAATGGACTCGACTGCCTTCCAGGCCGAGGCGCCAGTTGTCGTTACATCTTCAACAACGACGACTCGATCCCCTTCGTTGAGTGTGCCTTCGATCTTATTCCCGGTTCCGTGATCTTTTGCTTCCTTGCGGACAATAATGCCCTTGAGTGGTGTGCCTTTCGTATGACTGATTGCAGTGGCGGAACCGACCATCGGATCGGCGCCCAGGGTCAGCCCGCCAATGGCATCTGCGTTATCGTCGGCAACTATTTCAAGGATGGCTTCAGCGAGCAGTGCGCTGCCTTCCGGGTCCAGAGTGGTGTGCTTGCCATCAACGTAGTGATTGCTTTTCAAACCTGACGCGAGGGTGAATTCGCCCGTGCGGAATGATTTTTCTTTGATGATTTCTGTAAGGCGTTCAATGCTCATTGTTTGTCTGATGTTTAGGAAATAAGGTTGTTTTACGATCAGTCGTCTGATATCTGTTTTGGGAGATACCCGATGGTAAACGCGGCTTCCACGGCGACGTCCCCTTCCTTCAAAAGCTCGGATTTCTGCATCTGTGAATACAGCAGTTGCCAGCGTTCTCTGGTCATGATTCCGAAGCCTGATTTCTTCGTCTCGTTACTTTGTACCAGTGGCTTCATCTGTTCCACTCCATAGGCCAGAATTTCCATTCCCATTTCCGGGTTCAATTTATGGATGTGTCTGTTGGTGGCTTCGTGCTCCTCAAAGTATTTGAGCCATCCTCTGACCGAGGCGCCGACCATTTTCTTCACTATATCAGATTTGGATTTGATGGTTTCTTCGCCGGTCACCAGCAGGCTGGTGTAAGGATTCCATCCGGTTTCAGAAACCATGAGTGACTTCGGGTCCCCTCCCTTTTGCTTCGCTACGAATGGCTCACTGAACACATATCCCTGCTGTGCAAAGTTCTCATCCAGAAGGAACTTGGAAACGTTGCCGGGGTACGGAACGATCTTGACATTCTTGAAGGCAAATTTCTTTCGAAGGAAGTGTGAAAAAGCGGCCTTGCTTGACATGGCAAGGGTCATGTCCTTTATGCTGTCGAAATCTTCAATTCCTGATTTTTCGTGCACCATGATGCAGCGTGGGCTGTTCTGAAGCGGTGCCATCAGTGCGACGACCGGCGCTTTCTGAGCCCGGCCAAATAAAACCCGATCGGCGTTCGTCACGCCGAATGTTACCTGTCCGGTGGCGACCCGAGGTATGACCGGCGCGCCGGGGCCCCCGCCAAGAATTTCGACATCCAGTCCGGCCTCCTGGTAGAAGCCGTGGACCAAGGCCGCGTAGTAACCACCGTGCTCGGCCTCCGGAAACCAGTTGAGGGCGAGCTGCACCTTGACGGTTTGTTCGGCCGGAGCTGGCGCATCAGCCTTTGCGGCTTTGGGTGCTTCTGGGGTCTCTTTCACTTCCCGGGGAGGTGGGCCACCGCAACCGGTAATCAGGATGGCCAGAGCGACACCAAATCTCGTAAGGGTCTTCATCGGCCTGCTCCGTAAAGAATCCTGTAGCTCCGTGCCGGGATGTAAATCGGGCCGTAGACCTCGATACCGTCTTTTGCGCTGGGCCGGACGACGAATCCCCCATCTGTCATATCAAGCAGTGCGTAATCAGGCCATTGGTCTCCCCCGTGTGAGAGAACTGACTTGGTAAGTTTCTCCTTGCGCCAGTCACTCTCTGGTGGAATTGAGGTGTACTTCCATTTGCTGGCGATCTCGCTGGCTCTCAGACGGTTTCCCGATTGGCCGAATAAGAGCTTTGGATTGAGGATGTAGAACTGCTCTCGTACCGCTTTGTCGGTTTCGTTCACGATGACGAACATCGTCTTTGACCTGTGATTGTGCGGCCGGCGCCAGAGGCTGAAGTGCACATGCGCCATCGGGTCATCGTGTGACAAGGCGAACGCATCTGATCGCGCAAAACTTTCACCAAAGCGAGCAAGAAGACCGGTGCGCCAGTAAGGGATGAATTCCGTCTTTCCATCCCCTTTGAATGCGCCAAAGCTCTCGAGTGCCTTCAGCACGGTCGCCGCTTCAGAAAGGTTGGCCAGGCCGCGGGCATCGACACCGCGGTCATGAAGTAGCGCGCGGCCAAGTGACATCCAATCGGTGTCGGGACGCTGTCCCGCTCTGATCAGTTTGTTAGAATTAGTTTTTATCTGGGCAGACCGCCCGGTATGCGAGCCGAGCAGGTATCGATGCAGGTTTATCGGATACGTTGCCGCGATGTGTTGCTGCCTCGAAAGCGCGTTGCCGCCTTTTGAGCCTGCCACGGTTGCGATGCCATCGAGATTACTGGCGTCTGCAGTCCATGCCTTCAGCCGGAAATCTTCTGGTTTTGTGGACGAAGGGTGAGTCAAGATGCGGATCGAGATTTCTCTTGGCTTGCCAAAATCAGTTTCACTGTTCACCAGGAACAGGCGGAACGAGAGCTTTCCCGATTTTTCTCGAATCAGTTGCGCGGATGTCTTTTTTGCATCCAACCGATTCCCTGCATCAGGGAACAGCCAGGTGAATCCACGATCGCCATTGCCGATGTAGATTCTGCTGGGATTCCCGTTCGGGCGCCCTTCAGGTGCTCCGTCGCCGGTGTTCGCCCAGATGACGCCTTCGCCTTGTTTGAGCCCGAACTCCGCGGATTTGTACGTGCGGAGTTTTTCGTCGGTGGCATCTCCAGCAACCGCAAAGTCCACCGGCCCGGTTAATTCGAATTTCAGGAAGGCCGCGTCCGCTTTTCCGCCGGCGAATTCGAATGTGCAGTCCATCTGCCCTGAAGCCGACCAACTGCTCTTCAACTTGATGCTGATATTGTTCGCGCTGAGTGTCGCCGTGGCCGATGCGTTGCTGTCCGCCGCCTTCACCTGGGCGGGTTCCGTTGCCTGGGCGAGGGTTCCCTTACCCTCCGTTTCGATGATCAGACTGGCGGGGGATCGCAACTGCTCTCCCCGTCCGATTGCATGAAGGATCTCTGTGGTAACCAGATTGCCTCTGACATGAATCGGAAGTTCAAGCGCAGTGGCCTTGATGGTTATCTGAGCGGGCAGGCCGGTGGGGCCAACGCTGATGGTGTGGCGCGCCGTGTCGATTCTGTTGCCATCGACTTTGAGCGCCTCGTCTGCCGTCAGAATTTGGGATGCCGCTGTGAAAGACAGCGCGAAAGCTAAGGGGGTTTTCATTGGACCTTCAATTCACGCAGAGCTGGCCACATGGAGCGCATTTCGTAGCGATACTTGCGCGCTGCCGGCGGAGCGGCAGGCCACTTTTCTGAGCGCAGATTTCATTGAACCCTCAGGTTTTGGCAAGCGACTCTGCAATCATTCTGAAGAGGGGCTCGCCGCTGCTCAGGCCGCACACTTTGGACAGAACCGCCTCGACGCCATCTGTCTTAATGGTTTCCTGAAGCTCCCGTGCCCCCTCATCTTCCGGATGGTCGTATCGGAAGGCGCTGACAATACCGTCCACAAGACCAGTTGGCTCGAGGCCGAACTGCAACGCCAGCAGCGCCGCACCCACCAGCCGGTCTCTTCGGCCAAGTTTCCGGGCAGGGTCCCGTGCTACCCGTGTGACCGTATCGCCAAGCGCGCGGTTCTGCGTTCGTTCGATAATGTTCTGCAGGTAATTGAACACCTCGTCTGCCGTCCAATCATGTTTGACAGCCAGAGCTTTCGCGACGGGACGAATGGCTTCAATGGACCGCTCCACAATCTCGTCATCAACCGCGGCCTGCCAAACAAAATCGTAGCCTTTCTCATAGGCTCCGAGGGCCAGGAGGTAGTGCGCGCCGTTGTGAATGAACAGCTTTCGCTCGGTGTAGGCTGCAAGGTCTTCCTCAGGTTCCAAGCCCTCAATGTCAGGAAAGGGGCCTACGCACGCTCCCGCGTCGAAGGGCAAGGTGGAGAAATCCTCGACCGCGATATAGAGGGGATCTTCCTCCCGCTTTTCGCGGGGTGTGATGGGCACCATGCGGCTGATGACCGTTTCGATCAGTCCGACCTTTTCTGCAAGGTAGCCTGAGGCATGTTCGGGAATCAGGTCTTCCAGGAAGGCCCGCATGGTCTCTGCCGCGCTCAGCATATTTTCGCAGAGCAGAACATTGAGAGGCGCCGCGCCATCAGCTCTTCGCGCTATCCCCCTGGCGAGCGGCGGCGTTATTGCCTTCAACACGTTTTGGCCTACCGCGGTTGATACCAGATCCGCATGTTCGATCTCCGCAGCAATGGCTTCGGTATCCGTACCCAGGATGGCCCGCACGTTTTCCACATAGATGATGTGAGACTCTCGATCCACGATATGAATCTGATAACCGCCGCGTGCGTTAATCGCGCCCAGGACGGCCTCATCCACATCCACAAAGACGGTCTCCCAGCCGGACTGCGAATAGAGCTGGCCCAGAAATCCGCGCCCGATATTCCCCGCTCCGAAATGAACAGCCTTGTTCATAATGTTGCTGTTTGCACCCGTTCAGTTTTAAATCGCGGCCTCACGCTCCTGCTAAAAAGCCTAACGGATTACTTTAACTTTCGATAATGGGAGCACTGGGGAAGTCCCATCGCTTCCTTGTGACCTATCGTCCAAGTCAAATGATTGGCCCAACCGGATTTAATTCATCTCCGGATACCGATCGGTATCTGGAAAAGGCACGCGCGGTCCGACTGGATCATGCCCGCAGGCGCGGGCGCGAGATCAGCCCGGACGGCTCAAAAGGGCCTGAACCGGCAGGCGAGCTTCAGTCGGTCACTCCTTTCGTTGCGCGGCGTATCCAACTCATTTATGAGGCCGTGCCCGGCCCGCCGGCCGGCATCGTGGTCATCACCGACCCGCTTCATCCCTACTATCGTCCGTCCGTTGAAGAGGCCGTAGAAGGTGAGACGACAGGAGCCCCGCACGACCCGGATGTACAGGCATTGCTCGAAGAAGTAGGCCTTGATGCAGGAACAATCGATCAACTGGTCGGGGAGACCTTTGCTCCAGCAGAACCGGAGGCGAGTGATGAAGGTGGTGTGGATGAATCTATCGACAAGTTGAAGGGGCTGCTCAGTTCGCTGGGGCATGACACAAGTACCATTGATGGCGTCGATTCGCTGGACGCTTTCCTTGGAGGCCTGGTCGAGCAGTTCAGCATTCCGCCTGGGATCATTCCAGGTGCGGATACGGCCGGTACGCCTGACGAAGCCGAGCCGGGGCTGGTCACAACGACCAATGAAGAATTAACCGCTCCCCTCGATATTGATATCGAAAACCTGATTCCGACAGAGGCCGATGAAACGCCCGTGGTGGAGGCGCCGCCCCCGCCGATGGTGAGAGAAGAGGATTTCGGTGAAGGGGACGCCAAGGCTGTTTCTACTTCGACGGGCCGTGCATTTGCCCGCACCGGCCCGGGCTCGGTCGGCGACGCAGATGCCAGAAGTTTTGGCGAAGGGGAAGCCATTGCAGTGACCGGCGACGGTTCCGAGGGAA
Organism: Planctomycetota bacterium; assembly: GCA_030740295.1. The sequence goes on along the minus strand of JASLXP010000998.1, from coordinate 39,414 downwards.
AAGCATTCGCATCCACCAACAGCAGCGACGTTATCGCACAAACCGGTGAGGGCTCACTCGGCAATGCTTCTGCCACCGCAGCAGGTGATGGCCCGTCCGCAGCGCTCACCGGGGCGGGCTCAGAGGGCTCTGCCTCCGCAAGAGCCAACGGAGACGGCGCCGCCCAGGCTCTGACCGGGCAGAACTCGAAAGGGGACGCCGCAGCCACCACTCTCGCTTCCGGCGGAGCGACCGCAGTTACTGGGCAGGACTCGCTTGGCAAGGCAATCGCCATATCAGAAGGGGAAGCAGACACCGCGGCCAGCACAAGCGATGGTTCCGTCGGCAATGCCACAGCAACCAGTGCAGGAAAAGGATCGGCCACAGCGAACACGGGTTTTAACTCAGGTGGTGACAGCACAGCTATCAGCCGCGGCGATGGAGATGCCGTCTCCCTGGGTGGCGCAAACTCGAGTGGACTCACCCGAGCGGAAGCACACAAAAGCGGCAGCGCTTCTGCAGTCGGGGGTGAACGATCTCGCGGACAATCGATCGCTGAAGCCCTCGGCTCCGGAAATGCCGCCGCCTCAACCGAAGTGGAATCGCAGGGCAACGCCATCGCAAAGAGCAAGCTCGGCGGAAGCTCGGCAGCCGAGGCGGGGAAGGGCTCGAACGGTAACGCTCACTCGATTGCCAATGCATCCGGCTCGGCCACCGCAGGCACAGGCGATGGATCGACCGGCAACGCGACCGCAAAATCTGACGGGGACGGTGACGTCAGCGCGGTGACCGGCGACGGTTCGTCCGGACACGCCACCGCGATCGCCGGCGACAAAGGAGGCAGCTCTTCCGCGATCGTGACGAACAGCAGTGCCGGCAATGCCAGCGCGCACGCTCGGGGTAAAGGAAACGCGTTTGCCATAGCCGACAGCAAAGGGGACGTCTCAGCCATTGCAGAGCGTGATGGCGGCCTGCTGGTCCTGAATGCTGGTGAGCGTCCCATACTGGTCGAAAACCGCTCGAACATCGATGTCGAAGTTCTCAACGTCAGTGAGCACGCGGTGCGGGTTGAAGTAACGCCTGCAGGCATCACTAACATTTCAGTGCCCGGTTTCGGCACGCGGCCTTTCGAGGGCAACTCCTTTACCATCCTTCAAGAAGGCGCGGTCATCGCGAGAGAAATCTCCAGCCCAGTGCCGGACGAGGTGGACAGTTCGATACCGGACGTGACGCCGCCGGAAGTGAATGTCGGGCCGCTCGAACTCACATCCGTGTCACCATCGAGCGAAACGCAGCAGGATTCGGTGACGCTGATCACCGGCTTCGAAGAGTCCGGCCAGGATGTCGAAACCAACCCGCTCTTCATCACCTTCTCCGATTTCAATCCGGAACCGGTCTCGCCGGAGCAGTTCCTCCTGGGCGGACTGCCCAGCGATAATCTGATTTCTGTGGTGAGCCAGGAAACCGGCGATGCCCGTTTTGATCTTGAGGTCTAGCGGCTCACCCGTTACTGGACCGCAACCGCTGCAGCATATTCCCCAAAAGTAGGTAAGTGAGTCCTCTGGGTGGTACTCTGAAACTTCTGCGCGTCGTTGCGTGTACTCATATAACTCCAACGGATGGCAGGGCAGTACAACGGATTTCTTCTTAAGGTTTTAATTCATCCGCTGTACTGCCTTGCCATCCGCTGTAATATTGTTTTTGGTTGCGGCCGAAAGGCTGCGGTAGGAACCATCTCACTTCGGACTGCTAATCCGTTTCAGAGCGGATTCTGGCAAGCGTACGCGTGCCGAGTTTGATTCGAGTGTAAATTGGCCGAAGGCCATGATTCACCGTAGCCTGGGGCAACGCCCCAGGGATTTGGACGAGAGCGGCAATCATTGGCCGAAGGCCATATTCAACAACACGACGTCCTCAACTCGGTGAATGAATATGGCCTTCGGCCAATAAAACGCACAATTTCGCTATTCCTGGGGTGATACCCCAGGCTACGATGACAAGGGCCTTCGGCCATGAAGGACGCTAAGCAGATACTGGCAAGCTCGGCGGGTACGGAGCTTGGTTTAAGGGCCTCAGGCACACGGAACAGGGAGGAATCACAGGTGACCCTATTGCAGGGATACAAACGTTTCATTCCGATTACTGTCATTCTGATAGCGGCGGCATTCCTGCGGCTCACTCACATGGAGCTTATGGAATTCAAAGGCGATGAAGCCGTTGCTGCCATGATGGTGGCGGATGCATTGGGTGGAGGTGGCTGGCCCACGCATGGGCTGATGTCGAGCGTGGGTATTTACAACCCGCCGGTGTTCATTTACCTGATGATGATTCCAGGGCTGTTCACGGTCGATCCGATATGTCTGGCGAAATTCGTTGGACTTCTGAATGTTGCTGCAGTGTTCCTCACCTGGTGGTTTGGGCGGCGGATTTTCAATGAAAGGGTTGGACTGTTCGCTGCGCTTTTTTTTGCCGTGTCGCCCTGGGCGGTCATCTTCTCGAGAAAAATCTGGGCACAGGATTGTATACCGATCTTCTCCCTTCTTGTGATTGGCGGACTCTACGAGTGCATCGTGAAGGAAGACAAGAGGTGGTTCCTGCCTGCTCTGATTGCCGCCGGGCTTTTGCCGGGACTCCACTTCTCGGGGCTTTATGCGGCATTTCTGTTTGGAGTTTACATTCTCGTCTTCAGACCGAAGGTCGGTTGGTGGCAATGGTTGATCGGAATCGCAGTGATGGGGCTGATGTATGTGCCTTACCTGCTCAAACACGCCTCGAGCGGGGGGATGGGGAAATCAATGTCGGCCTCACGGATGTCGGCCGACGCAGTGATTTTTGCGGGGCAGATCATGTCGCACCTCGGTCTGGAGTATCTGATGGGAGGAGATCAGACCATCCATCAGGCCCTCGGAAAGAAGATCATTGCATCGGACATCGCGGGGTTTATCCTGATCGTCGCGTTCGTGTTGGGATTCTGTCTCCTGACCAGACAAGTGTGGATGCTCGGCAAAGATCTTAAGAAGGACAGAAGCGCGGTTCGACCTGAAGCCGCGAAGCTGCTCTGCTGGGGATGGCTGGTCCTGGCGATTAAGGGCTACCTGTGGCTGTCACTGGATAAGCAGGTTTATCCGCATTACCTGATCATTCTCTACCCGATTCAGTTCTGGCTGGCAGCCGCAGGCATCGACTGGTGCATGGATCGCGTCGGGGAAAAGGCGGCTCGAGTGGCCGCGGCATTCATGGTCCTGCTAGCCTGTTCAGAAGTTCTGTTCCTCGCCGTTTTTCTGAGACAAGTCGATCTGAGAGGGGGATTCGAAGGCGACTACGGCGTGGCATACGTGCACAAAAAGGCCATTGTGGAAGAGATGATTTCGATAGCGGAAAAGAGGTCTTCCTCGCCGGCGATGGTCGACGATCCTTCGAAGGATTATCGAGAGTATCAATACCTGCTTGTATGGTTGAACCGAAACACCAAGCCGGCGGAGGCATGGACGCGTTTCAGCGTGACGGAGGATTTCGAGCGCACCGATCAGAGAATGAAAACGCGGCCGGTCAGAATCCACATTCAGGATTAGCCACTTGATTGGCGACCCCGCCTCCCCTGCCTACCATCCCCCCTCACATCTGAGAACAGGCTACAGAGCTCCGACTGCAACAACGCCACGCCGAGAACCAATCCAAACCGCGCTCTCAGCAACGCCGGCATCAAAAGTCTGACATTACTCATTACTCATTACTTCATTACGTATAATCCACCCGCTCTCACGACAACACAGGCCCATTAACCATTAACCATTAACCATCAACCATCTCCCCAATGGATCTCGGACTGGAAGGAAAAGTTGCGCTCATCACCGGTGGAGCAAGCGGCATCGGCCGCAATACCGCGGATCTTTTTGCTGGTGAAGGCGCCGGTATAGCGCTCGCCGATATGAATTCCGAAGGAATGGACGAAACCGCGCAGGAGCTTGTCCATCACGAGGTCGCTGTTGAATGCATCGAGGTCGATGTCACCTCGAAAGACAGCGTGCAAAATGCGGTGCGACAGGTCAGAAATGCTTTCGGCCGAATCGATGTCCTCGTCAATTGCGCGGGGATTTACAATGAAACGCCTTTCGACGAACTGCCACTCGAAGAGTGGGAACGAACCATGAGCGTAAACCTGACCGGTTCGTTCCTCTTCGCGCAGGCCGTTACTCCGATCATGAAAGACCAGGGCAGCGGCTGCATCGTGAATCTCGCTTCCCTCGCCGGACAGGTCGGGGGAGTGGTCGCAGGCGCGGATTACTCTGCGTCCAAGGCCGGCGTCATCAGCCTGACGCGCTCGCTTTCAAAACGCCTCGGCCCTTTCGGTATTCGAGTGAACTCCATCAGCCCCGGCCCGTGCGAATCACCCATGACCGCTGACTGGCCGCCGGACCGTAAAGAAAAATTCGCCGAGGAAATTCCGCTGAGGAGAATTGCCCGCACGGAAGACATCGCCGGAGTCGCACTCTTTCTGGCCTCGGATCTGGCGGCCTATGTCAACGGAGCAAAGATCGATGTTAACGGCGGCATTTATGTGGATTGATCTCAGCGGCCCTCGTGTCTCTGCGGTGTTATTCAGGGCTTTCTCATAGCCATGACTGGTTCTCAACTACCCGCGCTCAAGACTGAAGTTCCCGGGCCACGGTCGCGCGAACTTGCTGAAGAGCTTCGCCGTTACGAGTGCGCGGCCATCACTTTTGTGGGCGAAGAGTTCCCGGTTTTCTGGGAGTCGGCATCAGGTGCCAATGTGCGGGATGTGGATGGCAACATCTACGTAGATACGACCGCTGGATTCGGTGTAGCGACGCTTGGTCATTCTCGTCCGGAAATCGTCGAAGCCGCACAAGAGCAGATGTCAAAACTCACACACGGATTGGGAGACGTGCATCCTTCGGCAGCAAAGGTGGAACTGGCCCGCCTCCTTTCTGAGGTGACGCCTGGCAATCTGGGTCATGCCATCTTCGGGAGCTCCGGCTCTGAGTCCGTCGAGGCTGCATTGAAGACGGCGATGCTCGCGACGGGAAGATCGAAATTCATCGCATTCGAAGGTGGCTATCACGGCCTGACCTTTGGTGCGCTGAGCATGACGCATCGCCCGGACTTTAGAGAACCCTTTGAAGCACAACTCGGCATCGAGGTAGTGCACCTTCCGTATCCGGATCCGTACAGGCCGGCGTATGACCAGTCTGGCGACGTCGGCAGGCTCCTCGTTCAAGTAGCGGCCGCGCTGGAAAAGAAAGATATCGCTGCCATCGTCGTTGAGCCCATCCAGGGCCGCGGCGGCGAAGTTGTACCGCCCGATGACTTTCTGCCTGGCCTGCGCGATCTCTGCGATCAGCATGGAACACTTCTCATCGCAGACGAGATCTTCACCGGCTTCTGCCGGACAGGAGAGTGGTTCGCCGTCGATCACGTCGGAGTCGTCCCGGACTTGATGTGCATAGGAAAAGCGATGAGTAACGGTTTTCCAATCAGCGCGTGTGTTGGCCGGCCAGACGTTATGGCCGCATGGGGCGAATCTCAGGGGGAGGCAATTCACACCAGTACGTTTCTGGGTCACCCCGTGGGTTGCGCGGCCGCTGCCCGCAGTATTCGCCTGATGCAGGAAGAAGCATTGCCGGAGGTTTGCGCGAAGAAGGGTGATCGCCTTCTGGCTTTACTGACCGAGTTACAGAAAAAACATCCCGCAATAGGTGATGTGAGAGGCAGGGGGCTGCTCATCGGTGTCGAATGCGTGCACAACCGTGAGACGAAGGAGCCCGCACCGGATATCTCCTGGCAGCTCGTACTGGCCGCGCTCAAGCGAGGCTACCTTCTGCTGGGCGGCGGTTCCCGCAGAAATGTGATCTCCATCTCGCCACCGGCAACCATCACAGACGAACAGATGCTCGCGCTCGTCGATGCGATGGATAAATGCCTGGAGGAGATCGGATGAACACCGCCGAACTCGATCAGCAGATCATCAAATTCATCCAGGCCGAACAGCCGCCGAACGAGAGCGCATTCAACGTGCTCGCCCTCAGAATCTTCGAGTATCAATTTCAGAACAATCCGATCTTTCAACGACTGTGCGAAAACCGCGGCCGGACTCCCGCTGACACCGATGACTGGCGACAGATCCCATCTGTTCCAACCGATGCATTCAAGGCGACGGATTTCTGTGCGTTCCCGCTTGAAAGCACTATTCGCACGTTTCGCAGCAGCGGTACGACACACCAGGATCGCAGCCGGCACCACCTCGATACTCTTGCGCTTTATGAAGCCTCGCTGCTCCCCAATTTCGAGGAGCACATGCTGCCGGACAGACTTGTCGCGGAGCGCCAAGACTACGGTCTGAAGTTACCGCTCCTGTGCCTTCTGCCGTCGGCCACGTCCCAACCGGATTCCTCGCTGACTCATATGATCCAGGTTGCAATGGATCGCTTTGGAGCAGAAGACAGCGATTACTTTTTCAATGCGGAGAGCAGCTTTGAATGCGAACGGCTGGTTCAGGCGCTGGATGGCGCGGCCCGAACTCAACGGCCGGTCATGTTACTCGGCGCAGCCTTTTCATTCGTCCACCTGCTTGAGGAATGTCAACGACTTGGCAGATCGTTTGAGCTCCCGAATGGATCACGTCTGATGGAAACCGGAGGATACAAAGGAAAGACGCGAGAGATCCCCAGGGCGGAATTGCACCAGATGCTGGCCGCACTTTTCAACATTCCAGACACACACATCGTGAACGAATACGGCATGTCTGAAATCTCTGTGCAGTTCTATGACGTCAAATTGAAGGATACGCTCGAAGGCCGTGAGCCGCGCGATTTCAAAGCGGTTCCACACTGGTCAAGAGTCAGCATCCTCGATCCGGAAACGATGGAGGCGACTGAAGGAGAGGGCTTGATCCAAATCTGCGATCTCAGCAATCGCGGTTCAGCATTACATGTTCTTACCGCGGACTGGGGCATCAAGAGAGAAGAAGGATTCGAAGTCTTCGGGAGGGCGCCGGGCGCGGTATCGAAAGGATGCTCGCTGACGCTTGACGAATTACTGACGAACAATTGAGGCCGAATTACTGACGATACTGGATATGGCAAAGCATGGGCTTTACCCTCATTTCTTTACACCGAAGGTGTTGCGCCTTACAGCCCAGGGTTGGCGAGCCCCGGCGAGCTACCCTGGGTCACTGGGCACCGAGTACCTCTTACCCCGAAGGGGTTACACCCATATATAGTCTGTCTGCGTCTACAGATTATATGGGCGCAACCCCTTCGGGGTAGAAGATGCTCCGCCTCGGAACCCAGGGTAGCTCGCAAAGCCTCGCAACCCTGGGCTGTAAGGCGTAATGCCTTCGGCATAAAGAAGGATCTGAGTAAAACCAACCCAACGCGCTGGCCAGGCCAGACTGCTCCGGTTCGCCCACACTTCAGAATTTCATGAAAGAAGAATCCACACTCACTGAAACGCTCAAGAAACGCTGGTTTCTAATCGCGCTGGTGATCGTCAGCATTCTTGGGTTTTTTCTTGGGCGCTATACGGAACTTGGTGGCATGTTTCCCCGTAACTGGACTCTCGTCACGTTGGGTTTGATCATGTTCTGCGTCGGGCTGACGGCCAACGTGCGCGCCCTGTTCGAGGCGTTCCTCAACTGGAAGGCAAGTCTGCTGAGCCTGGTGATGACGTATGTGGCGGCCCCCTCAGTTGCATTTGGGTTGGCACTGCTGCTATTCGAAAGGGGCAGCGAACTCTTTCAAGGTTGCGTCATCGTGGGCTGCACCGCATCAACGGTAAGCTCGGCCATCGTTTACACCAGAATCTGCGGCGGCAATCATGCCTTGAGCATCGTGCTCGCTAATTTGAGCAATATCATCAGCGTCTTTCTCACCCCAGCGATGATCGGGGCATTTCTCGGCACAACGATCGACGTCGATGTGCCCAGGATGATTTTCAAATTAGTCATCGGAGTACTCATCCCGATCCTGGTCGCCCAGCTTGTCTCCGGATTTGCCGGCGAGAAGATCGATCCCGTTCGGCCCATCGCCTCGAAGCTTTCACAGGTCGGCATTCTGGTCGTAGTCTTCACGGCAGTGTGCAAGACTTTCTACAGCGCAGAGCCCGAGTTTTACGGGGAACTGCCGAAGTCCGGCCTGCAGATGCTCGCATTCTGTTTCTTGATTTACATCGCACTGATCCGCCTCTCTATCGCGGGAGCAAGACTGGCGGGACTTAATATGAAGGACTCGATCGCGGTCGGGTTTGCGTCTTCCCAAAAGACGTTGGCTGCGACTGTCGTGATTGCGACGGAGTTCTTCACCCCCCTGGCATCGCTGCCAATGATCCTCTACCACCTGGTGCAGTTGTTGTATGGCGGCTACGACTGTGACCGGCTGAAGAGGCAGGCAGGTAATGAGTAATCCGCATTACGTATCACTCGCCACTCGAAACTTCTCCTCCAACTCCCGATACCCCGGCACACCGATCATTTCCTCAAATTCTTTGAACACCAACTGCGGTCCGTAGCCCTGGGTCGAGCCGTGCTCGCGCAGGTGGCGCAGGCAATCCATCTGGGCCTTGGTCGCAGAGAAGAGCCCTGACAGTGGGTAGACCACGATCTTGAAGCCCAGCGATTCCAATTCTTCGGAGGACATGAACGGGGTGCGTCCGCCTTCGATCATGTTGGCAAAGGTAGGCGCATCGGGGAAGGCTGCGGAGATCTCCTTCAGCTCGTCGACTGACTGCGGGGCCTCGACGAACACCACTTCCGCGCCTGCTTCGAAATAGGCACGACCACGTTTGATGGCCTCATCCAGACCGAGGGGCGCGCGGGAATCCGTCCGACCGATGATGACCAGACCGCTGTCGCCGCGGGCTTCGGCCGCCGCATGGACCTTTTCCACATGCTCACCCATACTGATCACTCGTTTGCCCGAAAAGTGGCCACATTTCTTTGGCCACTCCTGGTCTTCAAGGATGATGCCAGCCACGCCGGCCTGGACCACGTCCTCGACCGTTCGCATCACATTCAGTGGATTGCCGTAGCCGGTGTCGATGTCGGCCACCAGCGGGATACTGACGGAGCCTGCGATTCTGGAAACACTGTAAATCACTTCGGTCGCCGTGAGAAAGCCGTAGTCCGGCCGTCCAAGAGTTGACCCGGATATACCGAAGCCGCTGGTAAAGACTACTTCAAAGCCAATCTGTTCGACCAGCCTCGCCCCGATGCAATCGTAGACGCCGGGCAGCGTAAGGATGGTGGGTTTGTCCAAGATCTCTCGGAGTCTGTTTCCTGGTGTCATTGTCAAGATTCCTGTCGAGAATGAATGCTGACTTAACTGGCCTTGCTTGGTACGAAATCGCATTTGAAAAGTAAAGCTGCAACTGAATTTCGGGATGCCTCAAAGCTCATCGGCTATGAGCCTCAGGACAAATGGGACTGTCGAATTAATGATTACAGCTCTCATTTTCTTCCAGAAATTCGATCCCCTCGCCCGTCTAAAAAGACAATGAGCGATGGAACTGCTTGCCACCGACACCGGCCGCCCACTCTCAGAGACTGGGTATCAATTCCAGGCGATCATCGATGGCAAGCCAGTGGCATCTTGAGACAGCAATGATCTGATTGAAATCCCAGACCCCAATGGCCCAAGGAGATTGTCCAGGACTGAAACAACTCTCTCTTTACCCCCTCGTGACTTTCGTCTACCTTTCGTCCGAAACCTGTGCAGGTCTCAAGCGTCTCAGTTTGAGCCCGCGGTCTCGGCGCTCCGCAACAGGATGAACTTGCGCTGAGCTCCCACTGCACGGGGGATGCAAGGACAAGAACTCCAAAAGCCACATCCTGGGTCACAGCAACTCGAATCTAAAAGGAACGCGTTTATGAGGACAGAATCTCTCGCCTTGAATGTGTGTTCGCTCACCCTCCTCTTTTCCGCCCTGATCACAGGCGAGCAGGCAAAGCCTTCGCTGCGTCCAACCCGCGCAGCGCTTCAGGCCGGGAATTTTACAGGGGCTGTTGCCGCGGCGGATGCCTACCTGAAGACCAAGCCGAAGGATTCAGACTATGCGCTCTACCTGAAGGCCCTCGCGCTCTTTCATGGCAATAAATTCAACGAGTCGGCCGCCGAATGTGACAAGGTCGTCCGCGAGAACAAATCAGCCTGGTTGCGCAAGGCCCGTTTCCTGAAAGCGCAGACGATGCTCAAGCAAAAGAAATTCAGGGAAGCCGAAGTCATCTATGAAGAGGAAGCCAATCGTCTGCTTTCGCAGGCGCGCAAGCATGAGATTGCTGGAGTCTACATTCAGTTTGCGGATGAGCTCTCGAAGAAGCCGAAACCGGACGACGTCGGGGCAACGCCTCCCAATTATGGAAAGGCATATAACCTCTATAAAAAGGCGCTGGGTATGGAGATTGGGCGCGACCTCAAGGATGAGGTGATGTTCAAGCTGGGTAAGACCATTCAGGCGGCGAATAATCACCATCAGGCCGTCCAGGATTATCGGGCCTATCTGGTTGAATTTGATCCGGACTGGACCGGAGCGGTGGGCACAGCGGAGCGAAACCGAAATCAGAAGAAAGAGAATCCACTGCCGGCCGGCAAGCATCGTTTTGAAGTCCGTTACTCGCTGGCAGAAGCGCAGCTCAATTCGAGGCAGCATGCCGCGGCCAGGCAAAACCTCGAGGACCTGCTCGCGCTGAAAGGCGTGAATGAGAACGAAGCTCTTGTTGCCGATAGTCTCTGGTCGATCGTCCGCAGCTATCGTCTGCCCAGCCCCGGCAGCAACGAACTGGAAAGAGGAGTCAAGGCGGCTCGTGACTTCCTGGCAAAATATCCGCGCCATAAATATGCGGTGACTGCCGCCTGGCTGATCGGAGTAACCTATCAAATCAACAATCGCAGCGACCAGGCCATCGCTGCCTACGAAGACTTCGTCGCCGGAAAAGGTTTCGACCTGCCCAAGGGCGAAGCTGCGACCAAAAAAGATCCGCTGAGTAAAATGTCCCCCGCAGAACTCCGAGAAAAGTGGCGTAAGTCAGGGGTCCATTCCATCGGTGTGATTCGTTTCCAGCAAAAGAAATATCCGGACGCTGCCAAAGCCTGGAAGCGCTATATCGCCCAGTTCCCCAACGGCCCTCACTGGTCGGCCAGCCAGAGCGGCATTGTGAATGCACAGTTTCAGATCGGTGTCGAAGCGGTTGCCGAAAAGGACTACGCGCTCGCGCGCAGAGAATTCAATGAGTTCCTTCAGAAGCATCCGCTCGACAGTCGCGCCCGTCAGATACTGTTCACGCTCGGCCAGATTCACTCCTCGGAGGCGCAGAAGCTTGAAAAGGAAAAGGGCGATGCAAAAGAGATTCGCAAAGCGTATGAGGCGTCCATCGATGAATGGTCGAAGCTCGTCAGCAAGTACCCCAACACCGAAGAGTCTTCGCACGCGCTTTATCGCGTCGGCCTGATCCATGAAGAGAAAATCGGCGATCTGGAAAAGGCGCTCGATGCGTATCGCCGATTGCGGTGGGGATCGAAGCATTCATACGCACGTTCGCGAATTGGGGTGATGACCCAGAAGCGGCTCAGACTGCAGGTGGAACGAAAATTCCGCACGAACGAGGAAGCCAAAGTAAAGGTCAATGTCCGGAACATCGAGAAGCTCACACTCAAGCAGTACTTCCTCGACCTCAAGGCCTACTTCCACAAGGTGCACGGTATCGGCGGCGTCGAGAATCTTGATATCGAGCTCATTCAGCCAGACAAGACCTGGGAAGTGGAAATTGCCGACTACGAAAAATACAAGCCCATCGAACAGGAGATCGTCATTCCGTTCGAGGCCGGCAAGCCCGGCGTCTGCATCCTGAACGTCAGCGAGCAAGACTGGGAATCGACGACCCTTGTCATCCGTTCCGATCTCGACCTCATTCTCAAAAGCAGCCGCCGAGAGCTGCTCGTTTTCGTCCAGAACATGATCGGCTCGAAACCGGAGGAAGGCGTCGATCTCCTCATCAGCGACGGCAAGAAAGTTTTTGCCAAGGGAAAGACGGGCAAGGACGGCGTCTTTCGCAAGAAGTTTGATGAGCTGAAGGATCTGCCGAATGTCCGGGTTTTTGCGGGCAAGGGTGGCAGTGTTGCCTCCAATTTTGTTTCGCTGAGCGGCCTTGGTTTCAGCCAGGGCCTGAGCCCTCGCGGTTTCATTTACACGGACCGCAGCGCGTATCGGCCGGGACACGAGGTCTCCATCCGGGGCATCCTGCGCGAGGTGAAAGAAGGCTCGTATCACGTGCCCGCCGGCACGGCTTATACCATCAGCGTCAACGACCCGCAGGGACGCATGCTGCGTCAGGAAGAGCTGGAGCTTTCAGAGTTCGGCACGTTCAACACAAAGATGCGGCTCGACACCGGCTCACCGCTCGGCACTTACACAGTCATCGCCCGGCGTAAGAACGGCCCCGCGTTTAACGGAAATTTCATCGTACAGAAGTTTCAGTTGGAGAAGATGCGGTTGAAGTTCAGTTTCCCGCAGAAAGTTTATTTCCGTGGCGAAAGCGTGGAGGGCGAGATCGCTGCTTCCTACTACTGGGGAGAGCCGGTCGCGGACAAGCAAGTGCGTTACTACCTGCCCGACGGGAAGACTTATCTCGAAAAGACCGATCCCAAGGGCAAGCTCAAAATCAAGTTTGATACGACCGGTATGACGCCCGGCAGACCGCTCCGGTTCCGGGCGGCCATCGAAGGCGAAAATGTTCAAGCACGCGAAGGGCTTTTCCTGGCAAGGCTCGGGTTCAATCTCAAGGTCGGCGCAAGCCAGAAACTCATCCTGTCGGGCGAGCCGTTCGATGTGACCGTCACCACCAAAGGGCCGGATGGAAAGCCGGTCGGCAAAGAGGTGACGCTGTTCGTGCTGCGCACCGAGCCTCCCAAGCCAGATCCTGTCCTTCGGGCCGTACCGTGGCTGCGGCGACCGGCCAGGCCCTCAGCGGAGGTAACCGTAAGCGAACACAAATTGAAAACAGACCCCAAGACCGGCAAGGCCGTGCAGCAACTCAAACTGGAGAAAGGCGGCTACTACATCCTGCGGGCGGCAGGGCTGGATCGGTTCGAGCAGACCGTTACCGGTGAGGGCGGGGTCCACATTTCAGATGAAGAGGACGCGACCAAACTGCGCTTCTTTGCCGACAGCGATACGTTTCAGGTGGGAGGCGAAGCCAGGGTGCGTCTGCACTCGAGACTGGAGGACAACCTGACCCTGATGACGTGGGAAGGGGAGGAGATCCTTCACTACGAGATTCGTCCGGTGAAAAAGGGCTACAACAAGATCGAGTTCGCTCTCGAACACGATCACTTTCCTAACTTCCGTCTGTCGGTGGCCACGATGGATAAGCAGAAGCTGCGAACCGCCTCAAAAGAATTCAATGTCGAGCGCGAACTCAAGGTGCAGGTAAAACCGACGAAGGAGACCTGGCTGCCCGGAGAAGACGCGGAAGTGGAGATCACTGTTACCGATCAGTTGGGCCGGCCGGTCGTTGGTGAGCTGAGTCTTGCACTCGTCGATGAAGCCCTCTTCGCCATCTATCCGGACAACACTCCCAAGATCCTTGATTTCTTCCAGTCCGGCGCACGCCGGCATGCGGAGTTGCGGGCGGGCAGCACCTGCGGATTCAGGCGCCTTGGCATCACGAGGAAGGTATTGAAGGCATACCAGGACGAGAGGGAGCGGCTGGCCAGGCGGGAGGGAGAGCTGCAAAAGAACCTGGCGGCACAGATGTTGAAGGAAGTTCAAGTCGGTAGTGGATTACTCGCTGCTGAAATGCCTGCCGCTAACGCGCCAGCCGGGGCGCCAGCTCCTCAGCCTGCTGGACCAGGCGTTGCCAACGCTCCTGGAGGCTTCCTCAATCGCGGCACAGTCGCATATGAGAGCAATATCCGCGACAGTCTCCGCCGGAAAACTAAAGACGGCAAAGCCAATCGAGATGATGATGGAGATGGTGAAGGCGGCGATGGTGATGGAGACGGCGATGGCGATGGTGACGGAGATGCCGATGACTTTGAGGACGCCTTGGGGCTGGAAGGCACCGGCCGTGGTAAGGCCGGCCGTGCACGCCGCGAAATGCCGGACGCGGTTCGATGGATGCCGGCCATCGTGACCGACAAAACCGGGAAAGCGAAGGTCACCATCTCGATGCCTGAAAACACCACCCAATGGCGGCTGACCGCACGGGGATGCTCGGTCGAGACTCTGGTGGGCGAGTCCAAGGCGAATGTGATCACACGTAAGGATTTCTTCGTCAGCATCAAGGCGCCCGGCCTGTTGCAGGAAGGGGACCGCATCCGGGTCATGGCGCGCGTTCACAACCTGACCGATTACGAGGGCGATGCGAAACTGACGCTGAAGCTCACGGAAGGAATCTCGTCGCCGAGCGACAAGACCACACGACGCAAGCCGCTCAACACGCTTTCCAAGACGATCAAGATCAAGAAGCAGGGCAACACCGAGTTCCTATTCGATTCAGTGGTAGTGCCGTCGTCGGTAAAGCTCGCCATCGAGGTCTCGGCCGAAGCAGATAAAATGAAGGACGCGCTTTCCCGTGAAGTGCCCATCCGCCCTTACGGCCTGGAATACGCTGACCAGGAAGGCGGCGTTGCGCGGGACGACACGAAGATCTCTCTCGAGCTCCCGAAAGGCCAAAACTACACCGCCACCTGGATGACCGTTTCCATCAGCCCCAGACAGGATCGGGTTGTCCTCGATCTGGCGATGGACGGTGTCCGCTATCAGCCGCGGGCCGCGGGGGACATCATCCTTCCGCCGCCACCACCACCGGTCGGCTCATTCCCCGGCAGCGAGCTCCTCGCCTCTGTCAGCGGCCTGAATTACGCACGGGCAACAAAGGCGCCGGATGCCGTCATTCAACAGCTCACGGAACGGAGCCGTTCGTTTATCAGCGGGCTGGTCGTTTCGCAGCGCAAGGATGGGGGATGGGCATGGATGGCCCGTAACAATAATTCGGACACCTTTGTGACCAGCATGTCTTACTGGGCCCTTTCGGCCGCGAGCGCGGCCGGCCTGCCGGTGCACAGCCACACGGTCAGCACGGCGCACAACTGGCTGAAGAACCAGTTCCGAAGGGTGGCCGCCAAAGATAACGACGCAAAGGCCGTGATCCTTCACGCGCTTTCGACGAGCAAGAAGGCGGACTTCGCCAACGCCAATCGGCTCTACCGGGAACGCAACAGGCTCAGCAGCCCGGCACTGGCATATGCTGCCCTCACCTTCGTCAATCTCGACCGCAAAGAGATCGCGCAGGAAATCCTGCAGGTGCTCGAGACAAAATCCAAAGAGCAGCAGGCGGGCCCGGTCAGGATCTGCTGGTGGGACGGCACACGAACCCATCCGTGGCTGGACGATCGCACCGAAGTCACCGCAGTTTCGTTGCTGGCCTTGAGCAAAGTCTCGCCGACCTCCGCCCGTGTAAAGCAGGCGGTGGATTACCTGATGAAGCAGAAGGGCTGCTACGGATTCCGATCGGGCAAGGCCCGCGGGCCGGTGGTCGCGGCCATGGTGGATTACTTTGGCCATACGAAATTCGCGGAAACGGATTACCGGCTGGCTGTAAAGGTCAATGGAAAGGCCCTCAAGAGTATTGAGACCGATGGAGACCAGCCTTCTCTGCTGATCCCTGTGCCGAAGGGAATGCTGCAGGCCGGCAGGAATGAGGTGGAGTTTGATATCGAAGGCCGCGGCGAATACGCGTACGCGGCCACCATCCGCGGATTCTCTGACACGCTCAAAGATCCGAGGTCATTCAAGTATCCGTACATACATCGTCGCCACTATTACCACGCCAATATGGAATACCGAGGCCGGCCCTTGAGCGTCGCCAGCACTTCGCCGGTGTACAAACTCACCCTCGGTCAGCGGGCCCGCGTGCGAGTCGATGTCTACGACACCAGCTACCAGGGCTACATGGTTATCGAGGAAAACATCCCCGCCGGGATGATCCTTGTCGATGGCTCGCTGAAGGGCAGCTTCAAGCATCACGAAGTGCACGATTCGAAAATCGTCATGCACTTCCCGCCCCGGCAGTACATCCACGATATCAACTACGAACTGGTCGCCTACGCCACTGGCGATTACCGGGTGCTGCCGACGGTCATGCGTGATTCGGTCAATCCCGGCCGGATGCGCATCGGGCCCAAGTCAGAGATCTCCGTGCTCGCGCCGGGCGAAGAATCATCAGACGATTACGTGCTCAACGATGCCGAGCGATACCATCTGGGCCGCGCTTATTTTAACGACGGCAACTATGATCGTGCTCTGCGTTACCTGGCGGAGCTGTTCAAGCGCAGCCGCACTTACAACGAAAAGGACGTGGCACGCATGCTCCTCTGGATTCACACGTCGCCGAATTTCTATGACGCCAGGAAAATCGTCGAGATGTTCGAAGTGCTCCGTGAACGCTACCCTGACCTGTTTATCCCCTTTGACCGCATTCTGGTGGTCGGGCGCGCCTATCGTGACATCGGTGAATTCGAACGGGCCTGGCTCGTCTTCCGCGCCACCATCGATGCCAGCTTCATCAATGATTCCAACGTCAGCGCCGTGCTGCAGGACGAAGGCCAGTTCCTCGGCTCGATCGATTATCAGGAAGACCTGTGGCGTGAATACCCGGACACGCCCGATGTGGCATCGTCGTATTTCGCTCTCTCCCAAGCCCTCTACCAGCAGGCCCCGAAGGCACACCTCCTTGCCAAACGGGAACGACAGATTGCCCTGGCACGCGGTGAAAAGAAAGCGCGCAGCCGCAAGCCCGACAAGAACGAAATGCTCAGGGAGTGCATCCGCGTGCTCGATTCGTTCCTCTCCCTCTATCCGGTGAATCCTCTGGGGGATGACGCGGCGTTCAGTATGACCAACGCCTTCCTCGATCTCAAGGACTACAAACGCGTGGTGAGGCTTTCGGACGCCTTCCGCGGCCGCTATGTGAAGAGCAGTTTTCAATCGAGCTTTCAATACATGACCGCCCTGGGCCACTTCTGGCAGCGCAATTACGATGACGCGCTCAGCTCAGCAAAACTGGTTGCCGACGGCAAGAGTAAAGACCGTGATTTCGCCCGTTACATCCTCGGTCAGATTTTCCATGCCCACGGAAAGCCGGCCGATGCGATCCAGTGGTACAAGCTTGTGCAGAACCAGTATCCGGACGCAAAGGAAGCCATCGGATACTTCGAGGAAAAACGTTTCTCACTCGAAGAGGTATCCATTTTCCGTCCCGGTGAACCGGTCAAGGCCAAGCTCAAATACCGCAACATCAAAGAAGCCAACCTGCAGGTCTATCGAGTCGACCTGATGAAGCTCTACCTCCGTGAAAAGAATCTCAGCAACATTACCAAGGTGAAACTCGCCGGTATCAAACCCGAGCTCGAGCACAACATCGCACTGGGCGACGGCAAGGATTACATCGACAAGGAACAGGAGGCCGAGCTCAATCTGAAAGAAGAAGCCGCCTACCTCCTGATCGCCCGCGGCGACAGCCTTTTCGCCAGCGGCCTTGTCTTAATCACTCCTTTGAAGATCGAAGTGCAGGAAGACTCAGCCAGCGGCCGCGTCCGCGCCAATGTCATCAATGCCATCGAAGGCGGGTACAAAGCCAACGTCCACGTCAAAGCCATCGGTACCAAGGACACCCAGTTCCGCAGCGGCGAAACCGATCTCCGAGGCATTTTTGTTGCGGATAATCTTCGCGGCAAAGCCACCGTCATCGCCCGCGAGGGCGAGACCCGTTACGCGTTTTACCGCGGCAAAAAGTGGCTCGGCGCCCCCGAGACCGCCCAGCAGCGCAGAACTCAGGGCCGACGCCCGCAGTTGCCCAGCCCTTCCTACGATTCGAATCTGCAACTGCAGAATAAATCTATTCAGAAGTTCAATTATCAGCAGTTCGATCGAATGCGCCGCGGCAAGCAGAAGGGTGTGCAGATCAAGTCGGCGTTCTGATCACCGATTCAGCGAATCCAGTTTTCAACCGTCAGGTCCTCGAATCTGCTGAAGTGCTTTACATTTCCGGTTATTAATCTGCTGCATGCCTCGATGGCCCCAATTCTGATATCATCCTGCCCGTTCGGCATGGATCTCAGGAGATTTCAATGAAATACTTCAATATTACAGTTATTGGCCTGCTTGCCTGTGTGTATCTTGCATCTCCCGGTCATGCCCGCGAAGGAATGCAACGCACGCACATGTATGGGCCAATGGGGGATGGCCATCGATACCACGTTTCGCTGCCTGAACTCTATCGGCTGTACGATCACCTCGAATGGGAAATCATCGCGGGCTTCAAACATAAGGATGGTCATTTGGGCACCTACAGGCCGGGCGACACCATCAGCATGTCCTTTTCGGTGAGTCCTGTCGGTGCTAGGACCTATGCATGATCCAAGTACTTTGGCCGCGGCAATTCCCCAAAACCGGTCATTGAGGTTCTCGAAAATGGCGAGCCGGATGGGAAGGTGATTGAAGATTTACGATTTCAAGCGGGCGCGTGCTGAAGCGGGTTACTCCCGTACGCCGTGCGCGTACCGAGCCGCTTTCCTCCCGGCAGTCATCGTATCCGTGTCACCTGGAAAGATTCGAGCCGGCACCTCGAACGCATCTTTACGTTTAAGGTAAATAATCCGAACTTCGGAAAACCGTTGGTTGATGCTCAAAGTGAATCAATGAAGACGGAATTCCCGAACGCAAGGGTGTCGGTACTATGGCAAGGCAATGTGACCGATGGCAAGGAATACGCCGGCTGCCGTGACGCCTTCATTTCCACACGGCATCTGAAGAATTCGGGCGGGTCGAACAACTACGGCGGAAAAGACCACCTGTGGGTCGGACCTTACGGCGGCTCGCATCGCACGCTGATTCGCTACGACCTTTCGATGCTGCCGAAGGAAAGGATAGTCAAACGAGCGGTGTTGAGACTTCACATGTACAACAGTGGCAGGCCGGGCCTCGTATCCATGCATCGTGTCCTCAGGCCCTGGGGTGCAGGCAGCGGCGGGGCGGATCAGGAGTACAAAGGAGGCCGGCATACGAATGGCCAGGACTGGCAGCATATTGCCCGACCGCCGATTGAAGGCGAATGCTCGTGGTCGATGTCGGCTCGGACCGCGACCTGGGCCGGGCCAGGCTGCGGCAAAGCGGGAGAGGATCATGAAGAGGCATCTGTCTCCAAGGCGAGATTCAATTCGAAAGAAGCCGAAGGTAAATCGAATCGGCAGCCGGCAAGATACTGGATCAACTGGGACGTTACCGCCGCAGTGCAAGCCTGGGTGCAGAATCCTGATCAGAACTTTGGCCTGCTCCTGAGACTCGCTGGGAAGGCACAGACAGAATGCCGTTTTCACTCCGCGGAATATAACGATCCCGTGTACCGACCCAGGCTTGTCATCGCGTACGAATGAATTGGGTTGAGCTCTTGAGTAATGCGACAAGTCGCAGCACTCGAGACTGCCTGCGAACATCCTTCGACAAGTCCAAATGCACATCGCCGTTTTACTGAATCTCATCGTCCCCTCTTTCGCCTTCAGCGAAGGGGAAGAAGTCAGAACCGACAGTGCCGTTCTCTTTGTGGTCAAGAACGAAAAAGGATTCGGCTATATCAGTCGTGAAGGCGAACTGAAACTTCAAACGAGCTTCGAGTGGTGCGACGATTATTTCGAGGGCGGCGCACGTTTTCGTAAAGAGGGGAAGTACGGATTGATCGATACAAGTGGCAAAGTGATCGTCGAGCCGGTCTGGCAATGGATGGGACGAGTGGTCAACGGGTTGGCGCCCGTACGCCGCGACGGCAAGTATGGTTTCATTCGCCCCGACGGCGAGGTCATCATCGCGCCGGCCTTCGATGACGTGGAGCCTTTCTATGAAAAGCTGGCAACAGTGCGTGTTGGCAAGGTATGGGGATTCATCGACAGAACGGGCAAACAGGTCATCAAGCCGCAGTTCCCGCAGGCTGCCAGCTTTTCGGAGGGTTTGGCGTTGGCGAAGAAGCCTGGTCGAAAAACCAGCTACGGATACCTGAACACCTCAGGCGGATGGGCCATCGAGCCACGTTACTATTGGGTTTCTGTCTTCAGCGAAGGATTTGCATTCGTCAACAGCGGATACGCTAGACCTTACGGCTTAATCGACAAGACTGGTAAGGAAGTCATCCCACCCATCTACGTTGGAGCCTTGCCATTCCGCGAAGGTTTTGCCGCAGTCAAAAAGCGATACACCTGGGGCTTTATCGACAAGACCGGCAAGCAACTCACAAAACTGATCTACATGGAGGCGGACAGTTTTCATGAGGGCTTCGCCCGCGTCCGCAAAGACCAGCGCAACCGCAAGGGCAAGTGGGGTTATATCAACACCAGGGGCGAGTTGGTGCTGAAGTTTCAGTACGACTTCGCTTCGAACTTCCGGAATGGACTGGCCAAGGTAAAGAAGGATGGCACATGGCAGTACATCGATGGTAAAGGCCAAGTGGTGTGGCCGAGGGCTTGAGTTGGGGCTTGAGCAGCAGCTTTGATGATGACATCCACCTGTAGCGGTTTCCATTGTCCAGCGTGACATCCCTCCGAGTCAACGATCAGAATCCTTTCGCAGCAGCGGTCCGAAGGCGATGTTCCAGTAGGGCTGGTACGAGGACACCACATCCGGCCAACCATCGGCATTTGCGTCGTGAGCAAAGAGCGTTGCGGGGAGCCACCCCTCCTCGAGTCGGGACAACTTCGCTGCTCTCGCAAACACGAATCCTCTCTGCTGTCTATAGATCCAGCGATCCTGGCACAACAGGTCGAGACGGCCGTCCCTGTCGAAGTCCACGAACTGAAATAGCGGGAATGGTGGCCTCGAAAGGCGCGTCGCCATAAGCCTCTTGGGATAACTCTCCGTTTCAGAGGATGCAAGAAGGACAAACTCGCCGGCCCTGTCCCGGTAGACCTCAACCGAGGCCGAACACATATCGTCGAAGGGAAGATCGGGGTTCAGGCGCGGAGAGCACAGAATCAGTTCGACTGTCCCATCACCATCAATATCGAGCCAGTGGAACTCGACCCTGTTGGGTCCGGTAAGTCGGCTTTGCTCCTTCTGCGGAGGCCCTTCGACATATTCCCGGTATCGGATTCCCTCTTTTTTGAACAGGGAGATCAGCCCTGCATCAGGTGGTAGAAGAAACACAAGTTCCGGGCCTCTCTCGTTGGATCGGTCGAGAGAGGTCTTCGGCTGTTTTGGGAACCTGGTGAACTGCCAATCGAACTTTGCCTTACCGATACCAATGATCGTCTTGCTGTCTCCCAGCAGAATGATCTCCGGTATCCCATCACCAGAAAGATCACAAACATACAGGTCGAAGACAACGCCCTGGAAGTTGCTCATCAGAAGCATGTTGAATTCATGCCAGGGCTTGAAGTCCTTGTACTTACCGTCTGGGTCATGGGGCACGTTTACGAAAGTGCCCATATCGTTCTGAAATAAGCCGTTAGAGAGCATGTCCGCATCCCCGTCACCGTCGAGGTCCGCGAGAATGGCACTATAGCTAGCGAATTCCTTCTGCCTGCGGCTATCGAAGCCATTGCCGCGTCCAGGAAACCATTTGGGGTTCCCCGCCGCTTGTCCTCGGTACCCGTAAGTCATGAGGTCGGGGAGCCCATCTCCGTTGATGTTGCCGAACTGAAGGACTGAGTAGCTGGCGTTGTACGGATAGCTGTGTCTCCGGATGTGGTCCGCCAGAAGAAAAAATATCCCACAAAGGACCGACACCACGATGCTGAGCAAGATCAGTTTGCGGACCGTGAAGGGGAAGAGACGCACGCGCTTTCGTCGGAGAACTGAGTCACCTTGCCTTTCGGGCTTGAAGTCTTCGGTTGCGGACATGGGTGTTAAGCCTTCTGAATTAAGGCAGACTCCCAGGGATTCGGGGAGACGGGGAGAGGCATCACTCCGACTCAATCTTCACATTACTCGAGCTTTTCTGCTTGACACTGAAAACCTGGACGCAGGATGGACAGCAGAGATTAATGGACTTGCCGTTGGCCAGCGTTTCAGAGCCGGGCGATGATGGCCACAGTGGCATCACACGACAGTGTCCGCTGGGAACTGGCTTGGACGATAGCGCGTCTGCCAGACTGGTGACACTTCCGATCTGTTGTTGGAATTCTTCATCAGGTTTCCGAACGAGAATCCCTCGCGCGGCTCCTGGCGATAATGGTGCGTCTGGCTCCGGCGTTGCTTTCTGTATGAAAGTGCATGAGAACGATTGTCCAGTCTTCGCGAAATCGAATTCGCAGTAAGCATGGTAAAACTCGTGCTGGGGCTGTCCGAAGACGGTCCGGTAGGCCATGTGGAGTTTGCTGTCGGCAAGATAGCCCGCGCCTTCCACCGGTGGCCACTCCGTGCCTGGCGATGAATGCCAGGCACGGCTGTAGACCTTGTTTCCTCTTTTCAAGAAGACGATGCCGCCACGGTTCTCCAGATCTTCAGCCCCCATCGTTTCGATCCACGAGTAACAGATAGCATCTCCGGAACGCAGTTGCGTTAGTGCACCTCTTCTCTCGGCGGAAGTGCAACCCAGAAAGAAAAGGATCGGCAGAGGGTAAAGATACCTCATGGCCGATCCCACGTTTTCGGAGGCATTGTCGTCAAGGTGACCAGAGACCACGCGGGCAAATCCAGTTCGATTCGGCCCGACTTAACCTTCACGTCGTCTGCGTGGCGTGCCCCTTCTCCGCCGGTGGTCCTGACGATGTGCATTTCTTTGATTCTGGGCAGACCAATCAGCTCGGCCTTGCGGGCGGCGCCAATGTTTGCCACGTGAATGGTGTACACCTTACGGAAGCCCTGCTTTCCGGAGAATCCGCTTACGAGTACTTGCGGATGATCGGAACTGGTCTGCAACGCGTTTCCTGCAGGCGTCAGATCACAGAACTGTTTTGTGATCCAGAAACGCTGTGTTGGCAGCACGCCTTCAGCGGCATCAGAGAAGAAGCTGATCTTCACCTCCGGTATGCCGTAGCGATCCTTGACGAACTCCTGGCCGTGCACCATGAGCCACTTGTTGGATTTTTCCGAAACGAACTGACGAATCATGGCGGCGCCGGGCCGCAGTTCGCTCAGCATCTGCTGCCAGATTCGCACTTCCTCGAACAGATACGTGGGCGCAGATGTATAAGGTCTGCCGAAAGCCGTAATCATCAGCGGCACATTCATGTGTCTGGCAAGGTCGCTCCACAGTCGGTAGTTCGCCATTTGAGGAGCGAGCGGGCCTGAGGTCTCCAGTCCCAGTCCGGCGATGTACTTCAGCAATTCCGGGTCGTTTGCCATGCGGGCGTACCAGCGGAAATTGTTCACGCTGTCGGTATCGCACAGGAGCAGTTTTGTTTTCAGTCCCTGTTTCTCGAAGTACTGGCCCAGGAACTTGATGACGTCGGAGTATTCCTCGTCAGCAAAGCGCGGGTGCCCCCAGCGTGCACGGCGGAAAGCGAAACAGGTGAATTCGATTTTGTGTTCGCTCCGGGCATAGAGCATGTAGGAACTGAGGCACTCGGCCATTTCCGGCCAGAGATCGCGTGGAATCATGCCGCCTTGCTTTTTGTCGGGGAACAGCCACTGCGGCCAGTTGTCTACGTACGCGCAAAGCCGCGTGCTTTTATCCACGAACTGCCCGAGGAGCTTGAGATAGCTGTCCACCTGTTTCTTGAAATGCGGGCCGGAATCTTTGTGCGGATCATGATCCGGTTGGCCTCTGGTGCTTTTGAAACGCGACAGGTCCGTCTTGCCGGGATCTTCATTGTCATTCTCCCACTCCCACGAAAACAGATACAGGTTGGCCCTGACCCACCGCTTGTTAAGGCGTTGCGAAACGAAGCGCGTTGTGGGAGCCGAGAGTGCGAACCTGCTTGCCCGGCCGCCGGTGTACACAAGGGCTCCATCGCGGAAGTAGTTGCCGCCGAAACCGGTGAAAGGTTGGAGCTCCTTTTCAACGTCTACTGTTATTCTGGCCTGTGTCGTATCCACTGACGCCCGGATCTCGGGCAGGCGGTTCGGCAGGTAGTCGGCGCAGTTGAAGAAGCCGGGGTTCTGAAGGAGTTCCTTCTCGGTGCCTGGCCCCCATGCATAGTGGATGCGCGGAAGGAATTCCCCGTCAGCATTCAGGTCGACATCCGACACGAGTAGTTCGAAGCCAAACGGCTTTTGAAACCGGCCTGACTTCTTTTGAGCTCCGGCAAGCGGAATAGCCATCTCCAGCACGTAGCCCTTCCCGGTCCTGACGCATCTGGTGTCCAAAGGCCAGGCAGTTGCCTTCTGTTTGGCTTTCGCAGGGGGTGCTACAGTAAATCGATGGATCCCGCCGCCGTATTTGCCATGGCTCAGTGGATTCTCTGGGTCGTCCGGATCGCGCACGTCCAGGAATACCTGCAGGCGATCACCAGCAAAAGCTCTGTCCTCCTGTGCCGGGATGAACACTGAGTCGTCCTCCACTTCCACGGCCAGATAGAGCGTATCGTTTGCCGTCATCAGTTTTATAGAGGCATTGTCGTTCCTGCCTTCGATGCCCGCGCACCACGGCATGCATCCGTACTCATGGATTACCGCGGCCGTCTTCTCAAAATCGTCCCAATCATCCAGGTTGCCATCGACTCTGATCTTCTGCCCGCCTGCCGGGAAGACCCCGAGGTAGCGATTGCCGACCGTGGAAGGCGACCACGCGGGCAGACGGCTCAACACATGCCGGTGGTGGAAGGCAATGCCCAGCGCGGGGCAAGGGTACGTGGTGAGGGGCCGATTCTTGTCCTGCGTTTCGGAAGGCACGAAGCCCTTAACGTCTCTACTCGCCTGGACGAATGCTCCATCCACATTCTGTTCATTCAGTGCCGTGACAATCCAGCCTTCGCATTCGCCTCCCCCGGGCGCGTTCTTCAGCGGATTGTTGCGCAAGCGGGAGAGAGGCAGAGACGTCCTCAGCTCCGGGTCGGTGCAAGCGATCGTCGATGGACTCTTAAAGTAGTTGCCGCCTCCACTGTAGCCGCTGCACGAGTAGTACATGCGATCCGGCTGCCCCTTCGGTCGCCTGGTATCTTTGTCCGCAATCATCACCTCCAAACCAAAAGGGCGGGTGAGTCTGTCGCTCGCCGGCTTGTGCGGGAATGATGCCAGTGGCAGCCGAATTTCGATCGAGTACCCGCCTTTGAACAGGCTGGCATTTGCTTCAAACGACCCGAGGCGAGGAACTTTCTGTCCCGCTCGCCAGCCGGTAAACATCTCATTCTCCGGCTGCAGAATGTGAATGGGTCTTCCCTCCGGAGACGGCGGAGCGAATACTAACTGGTAGATCCCTTCGGTGTATTTGACGTGCCCCATCAGAGGCCCTCTGCCCGCAGCAGGACGCAGGTCGAGGTAGATATCCACCACGTCTCCGTGCAGGCGTTTGCCCTCGTCAGGCGGCGAGACGACCGAGCTGTCAGCCACCTTGACGGCGATGAAGAGCGCATCCTTGCTGTGCAGCAGCTTGATGAGCGCAGCATCCGTTGCATTCCTCTCCCAGGCTCGTTTCCAGGACTGGTGAAACCCCGGCACCGTGTGATCGAGCAACTGGTGAATCGGAAAGCTGTCCGATGTCATATCCCATTCAGACAGATCTCCGTCCACACGAATGGCGCGTTCACCCAGGGCCTGGCAGGGCAACAGTCTCGCCTCGGACGTCGCTCGGCGATAGAACGGAAGAGCCTGATAGTCCCCGCCGGATACTGGAGCGATGCAAAGCGATGCGAATCCGAAGGCGAAGATTAAATTCCTTGTCTGCATTGTTCTTTGGATCTGGGGAGAGTCGTCAGAGCGCATTGCGGATTCGCTTTATCAGATTCAGATGGCACCCGCATTTGAGCAACTGATATTGAAAGGGGGTGAGCGAACTGTTCCCGGATCTAGAAGCGTAAGCGTCTATGTCCTACGGCAGCCTTCAGCGGCAACCGAGGGATTATTACCACAGATGGCAAGGCCATCCCACGGATAAAAACTGTCTCAAACCATCCGTGGGATGGCTTTGCTTTCCGTGGTACTTAATTGAGGGTACACGCACACGACGCAGAAGTTCAGCAGTAATCGGCGTGACACTCGACAGGGCATGACAATCCCCACTTCTCAGAAACTCTCCGCGCAGTCGCGAAGCGCCTGCACCACAATGAACAGCGAAACCGAAACCAGACGATACGATGTCCTGCGTTGCGCGAAATGAGCGATTGGCAGGGATCGTCAAATGCAAAGAACGCTTTGAGGCGGGCACAGAATCAGCAAGCCCCCCACACCAATCAGCCTGTCAGGTAGATTTAACACCACGGATTCTCAACCAAGGAGTTGTGCAGGTCATGTCTGAGAATAGCAAAAGTTCAGGATGGGTAGGTTACAGGCCCGAGGTCAAGATACTGGATTGCACGGTCCGTGATGGCGGGCTGATCAACGATCACCATTTTGAAGACAGCTTTGTGCGCGGCGTCTACGATGCGTGCGTTGCCGCGGGCGTCCATTACATGGAGATTGGATACAAGGGTTCGAAAAAGCTCTTCCCACGGGAGGAGTTTGGGGACTGGAAATTCAGCGACGAAGATGACATCCGCCGCGTCATCGGTGAAAACGATTCCGATATGAAAATCAGTGTCATGGCCGACGCGGAAAAGACGGACTACAAGGAAGACATCCTGCCGGCATCGGAGAGCGTGGTCGACATGGTGCGCGTGGCTACCTACATCCACCAGATTCCGATAGCGTTGGACATGGTCAAGGATGCGCACGACAAGGGGTATGAGACGACCGTCAATATCATGGCGGCATCCACGGTTCATGAACGTGAGATGAGCGGAGCGCTCGACGCGCTGGCCAATAGCGAGGTCGGCACCGTTTACGTAGTCGACAGCTTTGGGTCGCTCTATTCGGAACAGATTCGCGACCAGACGAAATTCTTCCTCGATAAACTGAAACCTGCCGGAAAGGAAGTCGGCATCCACGCCCACAACAACCAGCAGCTCGCCTACGCAAACACCATCGAATCACTAATCGCCGGGTCGAATCTCATTGATGCGACCATCAACGGAATGGGCCGCGGCGCGGGCAACTGCAGCCTCGAGTTGCTCATCGGTTTTCTGCACAATCCGGCCTTCCGACTTCGGCCGATTCTGAAGTGCATCCAGCAGCATTGCCTGCCTCTGCTGTCGAAGATGGAGTGGGGCTACCAGGTGCCTTACCTGGTGACCGGCCTGCTGAACCAGCACCCGCGCAGCGCCATCAAGATGAGAGGTGGAGAAGAGCGAGACGACTACGTCAAGTTCTACGATGAGATGATCGACGAAGAGGCGTAGCAGATCTCGGTCTGTCGCCATTCCCGCCCAAAACGTATCGAGCCGCGTAGAGAATTCAGTTTTCCCTATTCACCAGTATCTGGTGAATAGACCAGTAGAAACTCTTGTGCGCCTCCGTCAGCTCAATCTTCACAAATCGAGTTTTCTCAGGTCTGGGAAACTCGATGCGCGTGATCGCCTGCTCGCCTTTGCCGGTGAGGATCGGTTTGCCAAATTCTTTGCCATCCTTTGAAACGAAGACTCTATATCCGCGAGGAAAATCATTCGGTGAGGCGGTGGAATCGAGCACCACGTTTTCGACTTCCATTTCCTTTTTGAGGTCCAACATGAACCACTGCCCAGGCTTCATGAAATCTTTGGTGTCCCACCGGGTGGCGGGGTTGCCGTCGATGGCGTTTTTCAGTGCCTCTTTGTGATTCGATGAGTGGGCGGCAAGCTCGGGGCCGCCGGCCGGCGTGTTTTTGTAGAGCAGAGGGTTGCCCCAGGTCGCGCTGGGGAAGAGCCAGAATTTTCCGTGGCCGTGAACGTAAAGGCGCAAGCGCTGGATGCCCTCCACATTGATCTCTACGTCCGGATGAATCTGATGCCAGGCCACACGGGGTGAATGCCATAAATGCCGGTCATCTCCGAAAACCCAGAATTCCATGTGGACCTTTTCCTGTTCCTTCTTCAGTTTTTTCTGTCCCTCCAGGTCTATACCGTAGGACAGGCGGAGGCGGTCATATTTGCCGTTGATGTCGAACTCCATGGAAGTGGGTGCGCGTACCCCGATCGATTTGCCGACCGGTTTGGACACGATGTGCGGCGCGTTGCCCATGTAGCTCTGATTGAGCCGGACCATGCCGATGCGCTGATCGATCTTTGAAGGAAACAGATCGGAGAGCCACATGGTGTGCGGTGGTGATTTCGGCATGGTCAGATATTTCGGGGCCACCCTCGGTCGGGACTTTGCCCGTTTCACCTTGTCACCGATGTAGGTTGAGCGTTCGTCTATATTCCATTCCGGACCGAAGAAGCCGCTGCAAAGCATGGTGTCCGGCGTGGCTGATTTGTCATCGAAAATGGCAAAGTCGTACCAATTCCAGTTGTTGAGGGGCATCCAACCGGTGAAGTTGCCAAAGCGGTTGTTGAGCTGCCAGATGCCCAGCGGTTCTGTCGACATGGAGACGACTACGTAACGCCTTGGATTAAGCGGATTGGGATAGCAGAATCGCGCGCCGAGCCCGGGTCCCTTGAAGCGGCGTTTGCCTAAGACGATGGTGTCGCGCTCGAGCCTGATGGGAAGCCGGGAGCAGACCCTGGCCGAGATGACGTTCTGAGCTGGGCCGCCGTATAGAATGAGATTCAGATCGGTGATGTCCTTTTCTGTGATTTCTGTGTCGGCTTTTATGCGCGGGAAGACGTTGTACATGCGATGCCAGTTGGCCGCGAACTGCGTCACTTCATCCCGGGCTATCTTATTCCAGATCGGATCTTCTGAGACCGTTCCGTAAACCAGAACGAAAGGTGAGACATAAGCATCATGGACCGGGCCCTCGATGCCATTGCGCTTGAACATGCCCGGCTGTGAAGCCTTGACCGACCAGATTCCATCTGCATGACGCAGAGGGAGTGATTCTTCCCTGCCTGCCTTCCAGGGGTCACCTTCGAAAGCCTTATTACTGTTGATCCAGACGGTGAGTTTTTCTTTGGGCGGCTTGGGCAGCTTTTTCAGAAGGATGGCGAACTCTTTCAGATTGGAGCACTCGACGCGAACGGTTTTTTCGACCACCTGTTCCGCGGTGACGTCTGCGAATTTTCCAAACTGGTCAAGCTGTCCAATCTGCAACCAGTAAGAGCCGGGGTAGCGCAGCCGTGGAGTTCTGAATCGGATCTTCTTCGGGCTCTTGACGAGTTTTTGGGGGTGCATGAACCGCCAACGCGCGTCCCACATTTCTCTGGGGAAGCCGCCGTGCCCGACGTTGGGGAACTCCTGGTAGATCGATTGGTAACCTAATTTCTTCAGCTTATCGGTCATCTTGCGCGCGTGGCTTACTCGAACGATGTCGTCGAGTTTGCCGTGCGAGCAGAAGACAGGCAGGTTCAGCAGATTCTCGCCATACGAGAGCGGGTCGATGACGGCCTGCAAATAATCATGAAGGGCCTGGAACTGTTTCGATGGCGTCCAGGGAACGGGCCGGTCTTCAAGAAATGATTCGTTGTTCGTGTTCCCGCAGACCGGTGCGGCCACCGCGAAAAGATCAGGGAATTTTGCACCGAGATTCCACGAGCCGGTTCCACCCATGGAGACGCCCTCGAGGAAGATGCGTTCGGGATCGATCCTGTAATCACGCTGTACTTCACGGATGACATTCAAAGCGTCGTCTTCAGCGGTGAGCATGTAATCCATGCTGCCCCGGCCGTGTGGAGCGACGACGATATAGTCTGCAGCCACGTGGGCCGGATAGCCCTGGTAAGGCCGATTGCCGCCGTGGCCGTGCAGCTTCACGATCAATGGGTATGGCACGTCTCCCTTGTAATCGTTCGGCACAGCGACGCCGTAGGTCTGCCAACTGCCGTCCACATCGGAGTAGTACGCCTTCATAATTTCGCCGCGTTTCGCGGGGAACGGATCTCGGCCCTGGCGCAGATGGAACAGATCGTCATGTATCCGCTTAAGCTGGTCTCGAGTCCACTTGATATGCCCCTCGTTCGCCTGGTTTTCGCTGAGAGGCATCCTCCAATCGAGGAAATCGATCGCGGCATCAACCCACTTGAGTTCTCGCTTGAAGGGCGAAGTTCTGGCCAGCTCCGCGGTTTCTTTTTTGAGCGTTTTGAATTCTTTTCGCAGGCGGCCGGAATAGATGGCCCTGATCGTCGAGCCGTGTACGTCAATCGCTTCGATTCGAAGCGCCCTGGTGCGTTTGGTGAGCTCGACCACGGCCAGGCAGTCCGCGCGCGCTGACGGGAGCTCGAAAAAGACGTGGTGGCGGGCCGGTTGCAGAACGCCGTTTACCCAGAGCTTTACCCCGTACGGATCATTGTTGTAGATGCCTATCTTGCCCGGCGCGGTTGCCTCCAGCTTGAAGCGCACTATCCCCGCCTCACGTCCGTCGGAGAATCTGTGGCGCGGCAGATCAGAGAGGGGAAGCTCACCATTGACGGGAGTAAGCTGGCTTTTCCAGGAGATAAACGGCTTCGCTCGATTCACCAGATCCAATTCATCAATTCCATGGAGCGACCATGTAGAAGGCGCGGCCTGCATGATCTCGTAACGCCGCACGAGCCGCTGGTGCGGGGCTCTGAATCGCTTCCCAAGCTCGGAAAGGAAACGCACGAGGTCAGAGAATTCATCAAGACGCAGGGACATGATCAGACCCTTGGGCATAAGCGATTTCGGCAGTTCTTTCTTTTCTTTCACCTGCTTCTTGTCGAGGAGCACGCGATTGCCGTTTGTCTTGAAAAGTTCGTATTCGAGATGGGATTCACGCTGGACAGTGCCGACGAATTTCAAGCCGTCCTTCCTGGTGATCTGAAACGTTCTGAATTGATTGTGAAAACTCTTGCCTGGAAAGAGGAGGTCTTCAGCGATCTGTTCTGGCGTTCTGCGCGTGCCGAGGAATGACAGGTCAGGGCCGACCAGGCCGCCTTCGCCGCCGATGCTGTGGCATTGCATGCATTGGAGCTGCGGTCGGCGGAAGACCGTCTGACCATAGTCGTAATCGCCGTTGCGCCTGATGTCTTCGTGCAAAGTGATGAAGACTTCTTCCGTGGCCGGCGTTTTCATTGGGGGCAGGCTGGCCCCGTTGCCGAGGGTGCGAACGAGGGTGCGCATATGTTTGCCGCGGGGCCGGGCCATCTGAACACCGAGGTGGGCGAGGGCCGGAGATACCTTCAGACCGCGCAGCTTGTCTGCGAGCACGCGGGGACCGTCGCGATGCTTCAAGATGTTCTCGAACAACTGCCACCCGTATTCCGCATGATTCTGTGGAGGCCGGCGAAGCGGCAGCTCTGGGATCACCAGTGCCCCGGACTCCTGAAACGGCTCTTGAGTGATGGCGCCGACCGCGGACATGATCGCCTGGTGGAAATCCATACGCAGCAAACCGACCGCGGCCATGGCACGGATGCTGAACGGGTTGTTGCTCAAGCCCAGGCGCTTGAGGGATTCCTTCACGTCATGATGGCCGTCCATGTGGCTCAGACCATCTGTCGCCGATTCCCGCAAGCGGAAAGGCTGGGTGAGATCTTCGGCAACGCTGACGAGCAGGCCTTCGGCCTCGCGGAGCTTCCACCTGCCGGCAAGGCGGAGGGCACCCGCGCGGAGCTTCAGCTCGGGGGAGGCAGTCAAAGGAAGGATTCTTTTCAGATCGCCCGATGGTCTGGCGTTTCTTTGAGAGGCGTTAACCAGGGTCTGGAGCAGCGCGATGCGAGTCGAGACATCCACCCCTTCGAGGGTGACAAGAATGAGGACTGACTCCAAGTCTTCCGGGCGGCCGATATCGGCGATCAGGGAGAGGCATTCGTCGAGCTCCGAGGGCTCGATCCGGTTCTCCTCGAGCGCCTCGATGATCGGTGTGAGTGCGCGTCCATCTTTTGCCGCACGGATGGCGAAGGCCAAATGTTTGATGTTGCCGCCAAAGACTTCGTATCCATCGAGCAGCTTCTCCATCCAGTAGGGGCTGAGTTCTTTTGCCGTGAGCTTGAGTGCGTATTCCAATTCCGGATCGAGAGGATGTTCGAGAGCCATCATCGCTGTCTCCGCACCCTCGGCAGATCGGGTCTGGCGGAGAGCATTGGCCGCGGCCAGGCGAACGCTTGGGTGCGGATCGTTTATTGGAAGTTGAGACCAGTTGGAGAGGACACTTGTCCGAAAGGCGTCCGCTGGAATCAGCCGGACTGCCTCAGCGCGCAGTTGCTGGTCTTTCGAACGCGACAGCAGATCGATAAACATTTCTGAGTTCCACTTGTTCAGACCATGCAGTGCGCGCAATGCCTCCAGCTTTGCCTTATCGGATGCGACCGGCAGACTTGACCACCAGGAAAAAATGTCATGAATCACGTCCTCACGATCCCGGCGGCGAAGCTCTGCGAGGATGGCGCGGGATTCGAACGGCAGAGCTCCATCGAGTCGCGCCAGTAGTTCGTGGGTGGCCGCCCCGGCCGGATCAGGCGGACCGATGCGGTTTTTTACCGGCGCGATTCGCCAGATGCGGCCCCGGCTTCTATCCCAGCTCTTGTCCTTGAAACCTGCCGCTCCAAGGTCCGAATGGATGTTAAAGGTGTCCGCAACGTAAAGCGCACCGTCAGGGCCGATACGTGCCGTGCGTGGCCGGAACGCGGGGTGGTCGGTCCACAGAATGTCTTCGACACGGGTTGAGCGGTTCGTGCTCGTTTCCTGCGAAAGTTTGTACCCGTAGATTTTCCTTTCAGTAAAACCCACGGCAGCAATCTGGCCGACGGAGCTGGGGAAAAGCGGTGTCAATCGTTCAAGGCTGACCAGCGAAGGCTCGTCTTCCGAAACATGAAGGTCTGCTGCGTCAACCGACGCGAGTTTCATGCCCCTGAAGACCTGCCGGACTCCGGTTCCTTCGGACGCGTCAGAAACCAGTATCCCACGCGCGCCAGTGACCAGGCCGCCGGGATGCGCCGGACCGGATACGAACGGTGTGAGGCGCCCGGTACGAGGCTGCCATTGCCAGATGCCGCCACCTTTCATCTGCTGCACGCCCCATTCTGTTTCCACAGAACTGATCAGGTTGCCGGAGTGGGCCATGAGCAGGGCGCCGTCCAGACCAAAGCTCAGACTGTGGACCAGCTTGCCGAGGTCCTGCGTGCCGAAGCCCTGCAGAACGGCTCTGCGAACATCCGCTTTCCCGTCGCCATCCTTGTCGCGCAGGTGCACCAGTTGGCTTCCACTTACTGCATAGAGCCCTCCCTGCCCATCGGGCAAGAGGCCCGAAGGCAAGGTCATCCCGGCAGCAAAAATGGACTGCCGGTCGGCCACTCCATCGCTGTCGGAATCCATGATCAGATAGATCCTGTCATTGACGGGTTTGCCGGGAGCGGGGTGGGGGAAGGCGGTGGTTGCAGCGACATAACACTTGCCACCCACGTCCCAGGCCAGGTCGAGCGGCTTGTCGATCATGGGCTCGGCGGCGAAGAGATTCACCTTCAGGCCTTTGGCTGTCTTGAATGCGGCGAGCATGGCAGCGGGCCGGGGATCACCTTTCTTAATGACGGGGTCGTCGAATCTATTCCAGGGGGCGAGACCGTAGTCACCGAGTTCTTTTGGCTCGACCCATTTGCTGTCATCAAAGCCCGGTTTCTTCCAGTCGGCATTCTCTTCGTGATTCACTTTCCAGGTTTTGTCGGTGACGATCGTGGTCAGTTGTCCGTCTTTTTTTATGAACTCGAATTTGCCGATCAGCCCTCCCGGGCCTTGGCCGTTTTCCGCAGCGACTGCGAGCACGTTTTCGCCGTCTCTGATGTGTTTTTTCATGCGAACGCGGGTGGCCTTGTTCCAAGTGCCGTTGTGGCCTACCTTCTTGTCGTTGATCCACAGGGTCACGATGTCATCGACATTGATCACACCTCTCGCCGTCTGAATTTCCTTCTTATTTTCAATGTTGAATTTGTAGCGGAAAAAAGGCTTGAGAAGGCCGGCATCCGGATGCCAGAGCCATCTGGTGCCTTCAAAATTGATGTCAGGTTTGGCGGCTTTGACCAATTTTTTTTCGAAAGGCGGAGGGCCGTCAGGCTTTTCGACGATTGGGTTTTGATGCAGGCCCGGCAGTAGCGCGTATGTGCGTCGCTGCGGCACATTGAGTTTGCGTATGGCTTCTACTTGTTTCTCGATGGCCTTGTCGAGCTTAAGGAGCTCGGCCGCGAACTTGGCCTGCTTGCTCTTGAGTTTGCCGTTGATGTAAAGGTCGTTGAGCGGTTCCCATTTCTGGCGGACGATCGAATTCTTGCGAGCGATGGCGCCACGAAGTCTTCTCGCATAAGCAATATCAGGCCTCGAACGAAACTGAACGCCCCACGACCAGTCTTCCGACCTGGCTGACTGCAGGAACGTGTCATCGATCTTCAGTGTGTATGCGCCCGGCGGCAGCCCGGAAATCCTCGCGGTCCGCGTACTGCCCAGGATCGAGGGCAAGGAAATCCCACTGCCAAGCATGTGGAACTTCAACGCCGGCTTACCGGCATCCATTGCTGGCCGGTCGGCTTCGATCTCGAGTTCCAGGCCGGCCTCCGGAAACTCAATCCGAAGCTCCTGAAGGAGAATAGGGACCAGCCGTGCGTAATCATACTCCACTCCTCTGCGCGGGATTTCATCCACAGAGATATCGGCATACATGGCGCCGCGCTCCGCTGCGATGCGGGAGATAGCGTCCGAGTACAGAAGCAGGTCGGTACTCCGGAGGACACTGTCCGGCCCTTCCTTCACGGTGGGCACATAGGCTGGCGGGGAAACAATGACGAACCTTGCACCGGTTTTTGAGAGATCTCCGATCAGGCGTTTGTAACCGTTGATGAAATGGCCAAGCCCCGCCTCGCCTTTGTGGGATTCGTTCGAGCCGTACGCCAGCACAATCATGCTGGGTTTGATCTTGTTGATCATGTCGTGACGCCGTCGGTATCCCTCTTCAGGGTTGCCTGAACGCGAGCGGCCCTGGCCAAAAACACCGTCTCCGGTTCGACCAAAATTGAGCACGCTGAATTTGCGATTCGGCCACCTGACCATGAGTGCCGCTTCAAAGCAACCGTTCTTGGCCATGCCTTCGATCATGCTGTCGCCGAGGAGCACGATCCTATCTCCATCGTAAAGCTCGAATTTTTTTCTGTCCGTGCGCTGCGGCTGTGCGGAGAGCCAGACCTGCTCGGTAACGTTTCGCTTCGAGTGCTGAAAAACAAACGACCCTTTCTTGTTACCCACGACCACGTCTGGCAAGCCGTTCCCGGAAATATCCCTCACATGCACCTGGGCTCCGACTCCTGAATCGTCATCGATCAGATGGGGGACAAATTCGACCCCGGAATCGGGCAGACGATTGAGTTTGAACCAATAGAGCACAGCCTTCCCATTTGGATCTTCGCCTCGGTCCTGGCCATCGGCCCAGAATCGTTTTCCAGTCACAATGTCCTTGAGGCCGTCCCCATCCATGTCGGCAAGCGCAAGGGCGTGGGCTTGCGAAAAACTGACCGGATATCGTGCATGGTGAGGATGCCGGCCGACGATGGTGTGCCGAATGAAGGCCGATTCAGATTTGCGTGGGAGAGCTTCAGCCAGTTTCCGCTCGAGGTCCTTGATCTGCTTGACATCAGGCGGCTCTTTTGACTTGAGGTCCTTGAGTTTCTTCTCGATATCCGCGACTTCCTTGATGGGCTTTTCCATCGCGTCGACGGCTTCCCGTACATTTCCACGATGCCTCTGTTTTTCCAGCTTCGGCAAGTCGGCAGGAAAGACCTGTTCGTACCACGCGATGCCATAGCCGTGCGCACTGCGGCTGGTGATGACATCGTTGTCGCCATCACCGTCCACATCGTAGGAAAACATCTGGGCACCATCGCCGAAGCCCCATTTGTGATATTTCCATTCCGGGAGATCTTTCAGGGACTCAGGCTGCTCCCACCATCCACTGCGCTCCATCACGTCGAGCCGGCCGTCGTTATTCACGTCGCCGATACCGAGCCCGTGATGATTGCGGCTGAACCGTTTGTTGGGAGAGAGTCTTTTGAACTCCCACGGAGCACCCTCTCCCTTCGGCTTGGGGCCGGCCCAGCCAAGGTGGCCGCGGAAGTTGAACACAAGCTCGGGTCTGCCGTCTCCGGTCAGGTCGGTGAAGTGCGGTGATTCGCCTTCTATGTGCTTGAAGGCCATGTAACGGACCCAGCGCTTTTTTTTGCCCCGTGGATTCTCATACCACCAGGCTTCTTTTCCCGGCCAGGAGACCACCAGCAGATCCGTCCACTGGTCACCGTTTATGTCGTGTGCGAAGGTGAGGAAATTGGGTGAGTCGCGCCGAGGGTCAGAAGGCTTTGGATCGTAGACTTCGTG
Organism: Planctomycetota bacterium; assembly: GCA_030740295.1. The sequence continues at coordinate 3,024 of JASLXP010000998.1, read as the reverse complement.
TTTCTTCTGAAGCTCCGGCCCTTCGTACCAGAAGGGCCCGATGGCTACGTCGGTCTTGCCATCCCTGTTGAAGTCCCCCGAAGTCGCCCCTTCCGCGTAAAACTTCTCCTCTAATCGCACCTTTTCGAAGGTGTGCAAGACGTGCATTTCCTCGGCCGTCAGGCTGATCAGGACGGCTGAGAACAATGCAAGTTTTGCCTGGAAATGCAGCACGAGCGTCAAGGTTCGAAAGGGCGAAGTCGCAGGGGACCAAAGGATATCTTGATCGTCTCAGGTTGGAAACCGCAGATTGCGTGGGAGGGGAGATGGCAGACGGGGAGGGTTGTGTCGGATGGGGTCTGGGGAGCGCATCAGGCAACTCATGAATTTTGCGAAGCATTACCGATTCGTTTACAAAGCGTGAATGGATACCGACGAATCCGGAAATGAGACCAACGATCTTTCAAAGATCGGACAGGAACGTCCAAAGCCGAAAAAGTCATGCGCGACGAAGATGCTCATCGGCTGCGGAATCGGCTGCGGGGGCCTCATGGTTGTGCTTGTCTTCACATGTGTCGGATCTTTCATGTACATCAAAGCGCCGACGGATGCGGTGCCCGGGCATGCGCTGGTTTCTGACAAGACGATTCTCTTCAGCCAGATGGAGGTGGACCTTTCAGATAAAGGGGTGACGTCGCTGATAAAACATATTCAGGAGCACCAGCAAAAAAATGACTTCAATAAGGCTCCAAAAAAAATGAGGGAGTTTTTCAAAGGGCTGCAGCAGGGGCAGACCGAAGAGCAGATTGCCGAACTTGGAAGCTATATTGACCTCAGGGCCATGGTGGTCATTGACGAAAGGGAAGGAGCGTCGGCAGCCCTTGTTGAAGGGAAAGGGGAGCTCACAGACCGGGCAGATGTCATGGTTGTTATCAGCTTGCGCCGGATGGCCAATCTGGCGGGTATTTTCTGGGGATTTGCGGCCGCCGAAGCGGCCAAGAAAGGCGGGGAGACTTACAAGGGCCACAACCTCATACCGGATAACAACGGCAAGTGGGTGCTCTGTCTGATGCAGAATAATTTTATCTCGGCTTCATCCATGGAAGGGGCCAGACGAATGGTGGATCGGTTGACCGCATATGAGGCGGCGCCTGATGCCGTGATGGGCACGGCAGAGCTGCAGAACGCAATGAAGGCTTTTGACGCCAATGCGGACATGGTCGCCGCGGTAGCCGACGATTCGACTCTCGAATCTGTTATCGTCGCTTTGAAAGAGGAACAGGAAGAAGAAAAACTCCCGCCCGAGCAAGTCGTCGAACAGGTGCTCGGTATGCCTCTCACCAACGTTGCATACGTGACCGTGGATGGAGACCTGGTGTCGGAGCAACAGATAGTCCTGAATATCTTCATCAAGACACGCGACCAGGATAAAGATGCAGAGATGGCGCAGCGCCTTGCTTACCTGCTGACGACTGCCGAAAGCAGCGAGGGGTTCATGCGCACCGGCATGGTGATGGTGCACAAGGAAAAACAGGAAGCAGAGGGTGTAAAGGTCAGGATAGAATTCAATCGTTTCTGGGACTTTATCGAGCAGCAACTCGACAAGGAGGCAGGTCGAGGAACCCTGGATACGGATACCCCGGAGGCCGGTGGCGATGATCCTCTGGAAGCCGGGAAAGAGAAAGACGGTGTAGATGAGTTTTTAGAGCCGGTTGAGCGGAAGGACGACGAACCCGCAGAAGATGAACCTGCCGAAGATGAACCGGAACAAGATGAACACGCAGAAGATGTCCCCGAACAAGATGAGCCAGCCGAAGAAGATGATGCCCAGGAAGACTGATTCTATTCCTTGTCATCATGTGTAACCCTTTTTGCTCGCCAGAGGGCAGCACTTAGAATCATCGTCGCTTTGGCTAGCCACTCTCCACAGAGTCACTCCTTCTTATGAGATTATCCGTCACATCTGCACTGTGCCTTGCCGTAGCCCTCGCGCCCACTTTACCCGCACGTGCTGCACAGGTTGTCCAAATGGATTTGCAGGCCCTTTCAAAAAACGCCGAGGTCATCGCGGTTGGCCGCTGCACGGGGACGAGCGCGGGATGGAATGCAGAACACACTCACATTTACACCACCGTCACCATCCAGGTCAGCCAGTATCTCAAGGGTTTTCTCGGGCCGCAGATCCAGTTCCGGCAGCTCGGCGGCAAGGTCGGCGGAAAACATCTGCGTGTGCCCGGCATGCCGAGCTTCGCGGCGGGCGAACAGGTCATCGTTTTTCTCGCACGGGATAGGGCCGGCAAGTATCAGGTGCTGACCGCGCAGCAGGGAAAATTCAGCGTGGTGGCCAACCCCGCAACCGGCATCAGCGAGGTGAAAGGCAACTCCATGAGCGGGCAAGTCATTTCCAGGAGCTTCACTCGCGCGGTGGGCGCGCCTTCCAATCCAGCGGAACTGAGTAATTTCATCAACAAGGTCAAGTCGTACGTCGGGAGTAACAAATGAGACCGGTAACGTTCCTGGCTGCTCTGGCAGCGTGCATTCAATCTTCAGAAGGATGGGTTCAGATTCATAGTGGTACTCAGAACGCCAATCCGCCGATTGTCGCCTTTCAGCCGACCGCTCGGATCCCCTTGACCTTTATTATCCATGATGTCGGCGATCCCGATATCACCGACGGAAGCGATCTTCTGGCCATCCGGAATTCATTCGCCGCGTGGACCAATGTGACTACTTCGACGATCGCATTCACTGACGGAGGCACTACCTCCAACAGCAACGTCAACTCCACCGACGGTATCACGACCGTCACTTTTCAGGAAACCGCCAACCCATTGCCGCCCGGAGTACTCGCGGTCACGCTCAATCAGGTGGATTCGGCGACCGGCCAGATTTCCGATTCGGATCTGATTTTCGGAGACCTCGAATTCTCAACCACCGGCGAAACGAATAAGAATGACCTGTTCTCAACCGCGATTCACGAGGTCGGGCACATCTGCGGCCTCGATCACATAGCGATTCTCGCTTCGGTCATGTATCCGTTCGGCG
>JASLXP010000997.1 GCA_030740295.1 Planctomycetota bacterium | reverse complement strand
AAGGACGCGGTTTTCGGACGGCCATTGAAAAGGGTCTGAACGTGGTCTTCTTCGAACAGGGCTACAGTCAGGTTCTCGGCCTGCAGGTAGAGACTTTCGATCATCGTCAGGCATTTGTTCGTGCGCCACATTCACCGCTCCTTCAGGGCCTGGACGATGAAGACTTCGCAAACTGGCGCGGCAGCTCAACCACGAGGACCGCCTATCCGGGCTTTGATCCAGAGGGAGACTGGACCCAGCACGAATTCATGAAGCACGGCATCATGAACGCCCGTGGGCAGCGACGTTTCTGGCATTGGAGCAACCTTGGGATGGTTGCTTCGTTCTGTTTTCAGAAGCCCCATCGCGGAAACTTCCAGGTGTTGATCGATTGCGGATTCGACCAGCTCTACACGCCGCTCCTCGAGTACCGGCACGGCAAGGGCCGCATGCTTTTTTGCCAGCTCGATGTCACCGGCCGTTATGGTTACGACCCGGTCGCAACACTACTGACGCAACGAATCATCGCCGAATACTCGAAGCCTGCGCCTGCCGAGTTGCGGCCCGCCATGCTGGTGAGCGGCGAAGTCGGAAAACAGACCCTCGAAATCCTCGGCTGCCCTTTCGAGCACTTGAACGACTTTGCAGAAGACGAGCTCGATATCACCCGCCCGCTCTTCATCGATCTCCGTGAGCGTAAACAGCTCTCCCGCGCAGAGTTTCTGCGCATTCAGGAATTCGTTGCGGCCGGCGGCAAACTCCTGCAGATGGGCGCGGCATCCAACAACGACCTCGGCTGGCTGCCCGGAGAAGTGCAGTTTCACATGCGCGACGTCTTTCGTTCCGAGATCCCCGCGCACCCCTTGTTGAACGGACTCGGGGACACAGATTTTTTCTGGCGCATCCCCCGCAAGATGTCGCTGATCCGCCGAACACCGCCACGGGGCACGATCATGAAGCCCGGCATCATCGCAGCGATCCCTTTCGGCCGGGGCCAAGCCCTCCTGTGCCAGTTCGACCCGCGCATGTTCCGCGACGCCTGGCAGCGAACAAAATCGGTGCGTGTCCTTTCCACGCTGCTTACCAATCTGGGCGCCCACTGCACGGTAGGCCCATGGATTCCTGAAGAAAAGGGCGAAGACACAATGGGGCCATACATGACACGGGCGATTGAGTTCGACCCGGCGGAGCATTATTTAATGAGTAATGAGTAATACGTAATTGCGCAATTGCGTAATGCGTAATGCGTAAGTAAGTATTCTCGCCACTCCTCCTGCCTATCACTATTTCACTCTCATTCCAACATTCCATTACTCCAACACTCCATCATTCCACTCCCACCCTCCCACGCCTCCCCCTGAATGTCATTCGTCTCCCAACTCTTCCTGGCCGGTCTGCTGGCCACTTCGATCCCGGTCATCATCCATCTGTTGTTCCGTCGACAGAAGCGGCAGGTGATATTCAGCACGCTGCGTTTCCTGAAGAAGGTGACGGAAGAAAAAGCGAGGCGGTTGCGCATCAAAGAGTGGTTACTGCTGGCACTCCGGATCGTCATCGTTGCGCTCATTGCGCTCGCGTTCGCCAGACCGTTTTTCAAAGACGAGAAACAGGCACAGGAAGCTCGAACGGACCTGGTGATCCTCTTTGACGATTCCTACAGCATGGCCACGCTGGAAGATGGAGTCTCACGATTGTCCAAGGCCAGAGCACGAGCCAACGAATTGCTCGCCGAACTCAAGCCTGCGGACCGGGCGGCATTGCTGACTGTCACTAAAGGCGGAAATGTGGTGCAGCCCCTGTCCACGGATGTTGACCTGACGGCCGCGTCATTGGCCGATCTGAAACCGGTGAATCAGTTCTGCCGTTACTGGCCCGCGGTGAAGAGGGCACACGCATTACTGGTGGCTTCGGATGGACAAAAGAAACGGCTGGCATTTATCACGGACGGGCAACTGACCTCCTGGGAAGGCATGAGCGAAGTTCGGACCCTTGAAGGCATCGGAAAAACGATCAGCCTCGAGACAACGCTTGTCGGCGAGCCATCGACAACTAATTTTGCCATTCTGGATGCCAAGCTGCCGTCCAAGATCTGGTCGAGTGACGAGCCAGTGAAGATTGCGGCGAAGGTGGCCAACTACAGCCGGCGGCCGGTGGTGGGCGCAAAGCTGAGCTTCTCGCTGGATCGCTGGCCGGGCTCACACAAGGAGGCCAGCAGCAAACTGACCAGTGTGGCAACCAAGAGTTTCAGCCTTGATCCGAACGAAGTCGGTACGGTCACTCTCAAAGCCCCGCTGCCTGCCAAGGATGACATCCTCGGCAGGCTCACGATTGAATCCCCGGACGGCCTTCCTGTTGATAACAGCTACTACTTCAGCGTGTCTGCTGAAGACGCCATCCGCGTGCTGTGCGTTGAAGACTGGAACGCGCCCAGGCCGTTCCAGCAGGCCACGTACTATTTGCAGCGCGCGCTCGTGCCAAAATTGGAGACTGAGAAGAAAAGCCCAAGCTACGTGCAGGTGAAGCTGATCACCAGAGAGATGCTGGAGTCCGTGGATCTCCGTAAATTCCAGGTCGTCGTGCTCGCTAATGTCTCATCGTTTCTCCCAACCGCTGTCGACCGCGTGGATGCGTTCGTGCGCAATGGTGGCGGCTTGATCATCTTTGCCGGCGATCAACTCGAAAAGGAGTTCTATAACGAACAGGGCTTCAAAGAGGGTAAGGGCTGGATGCCGGCCAAACTTGCCTCAAAGGCCGGGGACGATAATCGCCGCGAAGATTTCTGGAACCTCGTTCCAAAAGAAAAACGGCACGAATTGTTCTTGCCTTACAGCGGCGATTCGCTGACCGAACTGTCGTCGGCACGTTTCTTTCGATACCAGAGCGCCGAGCCGGCAAAGGACGCCACGGTGGTCGCGGTCTTTGACAACGATGCTCCGGCATTCATCGAACGCAAAGTAGGCGAAGGGCGCTCGCTGCTGATCACGACAACGTGCAACGCTGACTGGACGGACTTCCCGAAACGGGGGACGTTCCTGCCCATGGCGCACCAGATGATTCGATACCTGTCGCCACGAGACCGTACCAGCCGTTCCCTGCTTTCACTGGAGGAGGATCTCGGTCAAACCTTCGGCGGCTCGCGCTCTTACAAGGAGCTGGAAACCCTTTCGGCGGTCGGCCCGAATGGCGCTCGAGTGAAAGTGACAGAACCGCTGACAAGGCCCGGCCTCTACCACATCCTCAATCAGGACGGCAAGCGAGTCACCCGTTCGGTCGCGGTGAATCTTAACACCCGAGAATCCAATCCTGCACGTGTGGACATGAGCGAAATCGCGTCGCTCGGCGTAAGCCCTCAGGCGGAGCAAAAGGCCATCGAGGCGAGCGGCAGAGCGCTCTGGGACGAGCGAGGCCGCGCCTCAAACTGGTGGCGGCATCTGCTGGCGGCTGTGCTCGGCCTGATGATGGTGGAACTGGCCGTGGCGAACAGTCGGACGTAGGTGAGAAGAAATGGACAGGCGAATGTGGACAGACGAATTAGATTAGAGATTCAGAGTTTTTTTCTTCTATTCGTCTGTCCTCATTCGCCTGTCCTTCCGAATCAGAAATTCAGAATTCTTTCTTCTATTCGTCTGTCCCCATTCGCCTGTCCATCTTAAGCCCTACGGTCTATCCCTCTGACCAATCGGGATAACTATTCCCGCCCCTGTCCCACACAATCTCCCCTGCACGCAACGTCATCTGGCATTCCAGCTTTTGCGTGCCCGCCTGCCGCGTCCGGGCTGAATCGACAAATCCGAAATCACCCTCCCGCCGCTCGAGCACTGCAATGTCCGCCTCCGCTCCGACGCTGAGATGGCCCAGCTCAGGCCTTCGAATGGCCTCGGCAGGAATGTGTGTGGAACGATCGATCACTTCTTCGAGCGGCATCCCTAAGGCCAGAAACTTAGACATGGTGACCGGCATGGTTGTATCGACCATTCGGCTGGACTTATGGAGGTCGGTACTGATCGTGTCCGGTGGGAAGTCCTGCGCCATCGCGGGTATGGCGTTCCTGAAAAGAAAGCTCAAGTTTCCGTGGCCGGTATCGAAAACCACGCCACGCGCGCGAGCTTCACGAACGTAATCATTCACCACCTGGTTCTCATCCAGCAACGGAATGTGGCCTGCATACAGATGAGTGTGCATATCGCCCGGACTCAGCCGCTCGAGAAGCTCCTGGTAGGAGCGAGTCGGCTTGGGAGCAAAATCGATCATCGCAATCGAATCGCTGAGCCGGGCCGCCTCGATAGCGCCGCCTGCGGATTCCCAACCCGGCCCTCCGAAATGTGCCGATTTTATTCCGACCGCCTGTTCCGGGTAACGGCGAACCATCTCCGCGCATGGCTCGACCTCCATCTCGTTCGTATCCTGCTCCGGCCGGCCGACCATGCCGGCACCGACAATGTTGATGAACGCCAGCACCCGGGAGATCGACCGATCGATGATCGTCGTTTTGAAATCTTCGAAATCCTTCCATCCTGCCCCACCCGCATCGACGACCGTCGTCACTCCGTTGGGCAGTGCATGCTGATCGGGGAACAGCCAGCCATCGTAACCATACACGTGGACATGAATGTCGATCAGCCCGGGTACGACGTAAAGCCCGCTGACGTCCACCACTTTTGCAGTTCGGCCCGCTTCGATGGAATCCGATACCTCCGCGATTTTTCCTGAATTGACTGCAACATCCGCCGGGCCATTGCTCTGGTTCTTTGGATCGATGACGTGTCCGCCCCGGAGCAGGAGTTCGAATTCAGGTTCCATGATTTGTCTCACGCGGATAAAAGATGCCGTCGACATCAGTCAGCGAGTATTGTCCACATTCCCGGGATGCTCTCATGGAATTCCGATCTCCCTTTTCAGCTATCCGAACGAGAGCCTTTGTTTTAGAGTCTGGCCCCAGAGCAAAGACGCCAATCCCCAAAGGAGGAATCATGCAGTTCGACAGCAGAGACGACATCATCCAACTCACGCCGCTCTGGGAAGGGGAGCGGTTTCCCAACGGACGACCGAAGGTGCCGACGGAGCTCCTGCGCCGAATAGCACGGCTCACGACTGAAGAGGCATGGAGCGGTGTCTGGACGAAAGGGTACAGATATCAATTCCAGGCCGACTTCAAGGTAACGCATCCGGGCAGGATTCTGGTGGGCAGGGCTGTGACAGCGGTCATGGTGCCGCAGCGTCCCGATCTTCATGAATGTCTGCTGAAACACGGACATGAGAACGAAGGCCGAAAGGGATACTTCAACCAGTGGGTCATTGACTCGCTGGAAGAGGATGACGTGGTGGTGGTGGACATGTTCGACAAGGTTTTCCAGGGCACGTATGTCGGCGGGAACCTCTCGACCGCGATTGCTGCCCGCACCAAACGCGGGGGCGCCGTCATCTGGGGAGGCGTTCGCGACCTGCAACAGATCGAGGAAATCGACAACATCCAGATTTTTCATCGAGGCAATGACCCGACCGGAATCGGCGATGTCTCCATGGTTGGCATGAACGTCCCATGCCGCATTGGCAAGGCCATCTGCATGCCCGGTGACGTTGTGCTTGGAACTTCATCCGGGGTACTCTTCATTCCGCCGCACCTGGCTGAATCAAGCGTCATCAATGGTGAAAAGGGATATATCCGCGACCTCTTCGGTCTTGGCCGCGTCAGGAACGGGATCTACAGCACGGCCCAGATCGACGCAGGCTGGACAGTGGCTATCTGGGAAGACTTCATGGACTGGTTCAAGAACGATGCGCCGAAGGAGTATCACCATCTCACGTGGGACAATGAAATGGAAGGAGCGCGCAAACAGGCAGACAAGGGGCATGCCAGCGACGTTCGTTTGTGACAAATAATCGCCTCATTCCTTCGCAGAGGCCCGCTTCTCATTCCATCTCCGGTACCAGTCGAGCAGCTCTGGCGATGGCGCGAAATCGTGGATGGTGATTCTCTTGCGGTCGGGCAGGTAGTTGCCAATGTGCCAGGCGTTGGGGTGGTACAGAGCAAAGTCGCCGGCGTCCATGCTCAGGCGTACCGCTCTCGGCATGCTCTGCGCATATTGGACACCCGCGCGTTCGAGTTCTTCATAGGATGTGTCCTCAGGTGGACGGGGTGCGTTGGCAGCTTCAACTTCTTCGGTGAAGTTTTCACGGAGATGGCTGCCCGGGACGTACCACGTGCAGTTGTCTTCGTAAAGCGGGCAGTTGATCTGATTGAACCAGAGCGGGTCGCCATCAATGCGACGGAATTCTTCTACATCCGGCACGTTGGACTCTTCAGTGATGTCTCGATGCCAGGTCGTCCAGCCGGGCCTTTCGGCGGGCTCGATGAGGATACCCGTTCGATTAAACTCGGTACCGATTCTGTGCCGGGGAGTGAGGATTCTCGCGATGGCATCTACCAGATCCGGCAGTTCGGCGTAATCCTTGAAAGGCTTGAGGTCGATATCGTAGCTGGCGATCGGCTGAAGTCGTTGCGCTTGGGGCCCGCTCTTTTCGCGGGCGAGCTCAGGAACGCGGGCACAGGCCTTGCGCAGATCGGAAATCAGAGACGGTGGCAGTATCTGCCTGAAGACGGCGTAGCCTTCGGTTCGATACTGCTGAATCATGGAATCGCAGAATTGGAAGCTCATGATGGAAGAGCGGAATGTAGGAATCTTGAAAGAGAGCTGCGGCGTGACTCATCCGGTCAGGAATCAGCCATTTCTTCTGCCACTTTCTTCACTTGCCTCAGATCCAGTTTGCCGGTGCCGAGCAAGGGTAGTTCTTCAACTTTCAGGAACTGATTCTCTCTCGGTATGAAAAGATTTGGCAGTCCGGTGGCCTTTAATCGCTCGACGACTACTGCGATCTCTTCCTCTTTGATGGTGCAGAGGACGGCGAGCCTTTCGCCTTTCTGATCATCAGAGATGGAGGTGACGGCAAAGACCTGCTGGTCGGCTTCGGCGGCTTCCTGGAGCGCCTCCTCGACGCGGCCATGGGGCACCATCTCGCCGCCGATCTTCGAGAAACGGGAGAGACGGTCGGTGATTTTCAGAAAGCCGTCTTCATCAAGAAGGCCGATATCGCCGGTCGTGTACCAGCCGTCCTGAATGGCTTCGGCGGTCAGTTCATCTTTGCCGAGGTAGCCCTTCATGATGTTTGGGCCATTGACGAGCAGCATGCCCTCGGTACCGGGCGGCAGGACTTCTCGGGTCTCCGGGTCGACAATTCTCACTGCAACGCCCGGCAGAGGCTGGCCCACATAGCCCCTTCGCGAGCCAGGCTGGAAGAAACCTGGCGCACGGAAGTCCAACGTGCTCGTAGCAATGACAGGGGCGCATTCGGTCGTGCCGTAGCCTTCGAGGGGGCGGATGCCGAAGTGGTCCTCGAACGCGTTGAGGAGGCGTTCGTTGAGCTTCTCCGCGCCGGCGAGCACGATGCGCAGCGAGCCGAATTGCGAAGCTGTGCAACGCTTGAGGTAGAGCTGCAGGAACGTGGGCGTAGCCAGCAGAATCGTGATGTCGTAATTCTGGATCAGCTCCCCAATGCCCGCAGCATCCAGCGGGTTGGGATGGAATACAACCCCCATGCTGTTGTTGGCCGCAAACCAGAGCGACATATACCCGAAGGAATGAAACAACGGCAGGATGCCGAGCAGGCTGTCCTTGCAATCCACCTGGAATACTTGCGATGTTGCCTCGACATTTGAAGCGATGCTGTAATGAGTGAGCATGACGCCCTTGGGCTCGCCGGTGCTTCCGCTGCTGAAAATAATCGTGGCCACATCATCGATCCGAGCGGAACGCTCTGCGCCGCAGGCCCGCTCGATCCACCTGGCAGGCGCAAACGATGCCATCGTAAATGCGAGGAACTTGTCACCAAACTCGAGGTCGCTCACGATCTCTTCGAGCCAGATGGGCTCGAGGTCTTCAGGCAAGTCCATTTTCGCTTTGTCGAGGAACTCTCGGCTCGTCACGACCGTCTTGAGCTCCGCCTGTTTTGCCGATGATTCGATACCAGCGGGGCCGGCGGTGTAGTTAAGATTCACGCTCGGCTTGCCGGTCATCGAAGCGGCGATGTTCACGAGGCCTGCGCCGACCGAGGGTGGCAGCAGAATGCCGATGTGTTTCTCCTCGGCCCATGTTTGCAGCATGGCCCTTGCGATCGCGATGGCGCCGGAAAGGGCTTTTATTCGTTTCACTCGCGGCTGCGTGGCATCAGCAAATGCGTACGAGAAAGGATGCTTACGCGCCTCACTTATGAAAGACCGGTGAAGCGGCTTCAAATCCGGCCGCCGGTATTCCCATGCCATCTGGGCCAGTTCCTGAACGGCGCGCCTCACTACCGCGCCCTTGGTTTTCGAAGGCAGTGGCTCGCCGTATGAAATGGTCACCGGGTAAGGTAATCGCCGCGGCATCTTTGTAATGTATCGGCCCCGCTCGCGGCTGAAGATGCTGCCCCAAAGCCGGTCAAGATGAACGGGGATGATGGGCACGTCACGGCCCTTGGCTATGAATTCAAAGCCGCGGCGAAAGGACTGCAGGAGACCGTTTCGACTGAGCTGCCCTTCGGCAAAGATGCAGACGATCTCCCCTTCATCAAGATAGGAGCCGGCATCCTTGAGCGCCTTCATGATGACGCGAGGGCCGCCGGACGCGGAAATCGGGATCGCTCCCAGGACTTTCAGGAACGGCCTGAAGAACGGCGTGTGGAAGTAGTGCGAATCCACAATAAACCGGACCGGCCGGTCAAGGCTGGTGATGAGGAACAGCCCATCCGCAAAAGTAACGTGATTCGGCACAAGCAGCGCGCCTCCTTTTGCGGGGACGTTCTCCACGCCGACAATCCGGACCCGATAAACCGTGCTTTTGAGCAGGACAAGACAGAGACGGAGAAATGCCTCCGGCAACATGTAGAGGGCCCAGATGGTGCACAGGCAGGTGGCGATGGCCGAGCCGACCAGAATGCCGCGGGCGGAAAGCCCAATCTTAGAAAGGAACAATGCCCCGAGCGATCCGCACAGAATGCCGCCGAACACAAAGACATTGGAAACAGCGATAATCGCGCCCCGCTTTTCCGCGGGGGCCCGCCATTGCAGAAGAGCATGAAGCGGCACGACTACCAGCCCGCTCGAAATGCCCAGCAGACACATAAAGATCAGCGTGCCATAGAGACCCGGTGCGAAACCGCCCAATAACAAGGTAAAAATACCCAGCCCAAGCGCGCCCATGGGTATCAGCCCGATCTCGATCTTGCCCGCGGACATCTTCCCCGCGAGGACGCTGCCGGCGCCCGCGCCGATGGCAAACGCGGTTAAAGGCCAGGCAGCCATGGAATCGCTGAGCCCGAGGTAGTCGTCGGATTTTGAATAGACCATGATGTCCTGCCCGAGCAGGCTGGCCAGGGCCCAGTAGGCAGTGAGTCCAATGATGGTCAGCCAGAGCTTTCGATCCTGATGGGCAATCTGCCATGCCTCGCGCAGCACCCGTTTTGTTTCGCCGCTGGTGTTCGCTGCGGGTACCTGCGGCACGAAGAAGGCAGCAAAGAAACCAACGCATGAAAGAAAGACCAGCGGCAGCACGGATAGCCATGTTTTGTGGCCGGCAAGCTGGAGAAAGACGCCGCCCAGGCCGGTGCCGACGATGATGGCGAGAAATGAAAGTAATTCGAGAACGCCGTTGCCTTCGGCCAGTTTTTCGTGAGGCAGGATCTCCGGCAGGATGCCGTACTTCGCCGGGCTGAATACGGCCGACTGGACGCCCATGAATCCGAGCACCACCAGCGCAGGCACGAGCGTCAGTTTGCTCATCTCATAGAAGCGCTCCGGGTCCCCGTCCGTGCCAATATAGGGCGCTACAGCCTGCGCGTATCGCCAGAGGGTCAGCGCGGCAAGGGACATGATCACGATCTCGACAGCCTTCATCGCGATGATGATCGTGCGTTTGCTGAAACGGTCTGAGAAGACTGCGGCGGGCAGGGAAATGAACATCAGGGGCAGCGTGAAGACCACCAGCGCCAGGGTGTACTCGTTCTGGGTGAGATCCTGAACCTGTTCCCCGCCGGCCCCGAACCGCGCATGGATGGCGT
>JASLXP010000996.1 GCA_030740295.1 Planctomycetota bacterium | reverse complement strand
TCAACAAGCGGCGACTACGAACGGAAAGGGATCAGCGCACTGGAATTCTGCTCCCCGACTCTGGAGGCTGGTTTCGGGGCCGCAGCCGCCATCAATGAGATGCTCCTTCAAAGCTGGGGCGGCAAGATTCGCCTTTTCCCGGGTCTGCCACACCAAATCGATGCGAGCTTCCATCACTTCCGTGCGGAATCCGCATTTCTGATCAGCGCGTTCCGTGAGGACGGAGAGCTCGGCCCCGTGGTCATCGAGTCTCTTGAAAGCGCGGAGTGTGCAATAGTCTCACCATTCAAGTCCCGTGAGATCATCGTTCACTGTTCCGAAGAATCCGTTCCTTTCAATTGGAGAGGAGACGAGATCCACTTTCCCACGGTCGCTCATCAAACCTATATCATCCAGGAAGAAAACTACACGGGCAGCTTCGAGTTCCAACCCGTAGGCTCATCGACTGAAGCCAGAGGCAACACCTTCGGCCTCAAAACCGGCAAAGCCGGCTGGTGGAAAGCAGCAACAGAGACCCTGAAGGAGAAAGTTTCTGTGATGGGGAATGAGTAATGAGTGATACGTAATGCGTAAATACGTAATGCGTTCGTAACAGGTAATGAGTAATAAATAATGAGTAAGTTTGTGCGGCGGCCGGCGAAATTGGATTCTCGATACTGGATACTGGATACGGGAACGTCGATGGTTTTCGATTCGCCCAATCAGTCTGCAAATACCCAACATCCATTATCAACCTCTGACTCCCCACCCGACAGCAACGTCTAAACGAAGCAACTTGCTCATCGCGGTTTACGTATTACGTATTACGTATTACGTATTACGTATTACGCATTACGTATCACCCCTTACTCAAAACACGCCATGTCATTCACAGCCCAGGAAATCCTGAAAACCGTCCGCAGTCGTCGTTACGTTCCTGAGAAGGCCGATGCCCTTGCGGCGAGACTCGGCGTGAAGAAGAATCAGCTCGCAAGTTTCAACGACATCCTCGATGAACTTCTCTTCGACGGACAACTCGTTGAAGCCAAGAAACGGCGGTTGTGCCTTCCTGAAAATACCGATCTGGTGGTTGGAACTCTGGAAGTTACTCGAAGCGACGTCGGGTTCGTGATTCCCAAAGGGTCTGAAGACCTCGAAGACATTTTTGTCCCGCCTGAAAACCGCGGAACTGCCATGCACCGTGACACCGTGGTCGTTCAGCTCTCTAAACAGAATCGAGGAGGACGTGACAAGGGCCCGCGGGGCAAAGTTGTCCGTGTCATCCGCAGGGCCAATCAGATTCTGGTGGGAACGTTCTGCCGGGATAAACGGCGCAGTTGGATTGAGGTGGATAACCCCAGAGTCAGTGAGCCGATTTACATCGAATCTGGTGACGCCTTTGATGCGAAGGCCGGTCAGAGGGTTGTTGTCAAGGTGGACGATTGGTCGAGCAGCGCCATCACTAAGACGGGCGAAGTGGTGGAGATTCTCGGCGATCCCAACGACCCGGGCACAGACGCTCTCGCGGTCATTCGTCAATACAGCCTGGCCGATAGATTCAGCAAAAAGACGAGAGCAGCCGCAAAGGCGTTCGGGAAGGTCGTGCCGCAGGAAGCCATCGAGGGCCGGACAGACCTGCGCGACCAGACTATCGTGACGATCGATCCGAAGGAGGCGCACGATTTCGATGATGCTATTTCCCTGGAACACGACAAAAACACCTGGCGGCTCGGTGTCCATATCGCCGACGTTTCGCATTACGTGAAGCCTGGAACAGCGCTGGATAAAGAGGCCGTCTCCCGCAGCACGAGCGTCTATCTCCCGGGGCACGTGCTGCCCATGCTGCCGGCCGAGCTTTCCAGCTATCTCTGCAGTCTCCGCGAAGGAGAGGAGCGACTGTCGAAATCGGTTTTCATGACTTTTGACAGCGAAGGCGTCTTACAGGATTACCGAATCGCACGCACCGTCATCCGTTCAACCAAGAGGCTGACTTATCAGCAGGTCACACGCTTGCTCGAGGGAAAAGACCAGGAGTCAAAGGCAGTGATGAAACTGCTGCACGATATGGACTCGCTGGCAAAGCTGCTCCTGAAGCAACGTATGGAGCGGGGCGCATTGGATATGGACATGCCTGAAATAGATGTGCAGATTCGCAAGGACGGCACAACCAAAGAAGTCCGAAAACGTATCCGCGAATTTTCCCACCGAATCATCGAAGAATTCATGCTGTCCGCGAACACTGCCGTGGCTGAAATCTGCCGCCACCACAACCTGCCCTGCATGTTCCGCGTGCACGACAAGCCAAGCGATGTCAAGCTCGACCAATTCCGGCAGTTCCTGCTGACGTGGGGCTACACCATCCCATACGACCCCAGCCGGCACGACCTCCAACGCTTCCTTGAAACCATCGAAGAAAAAACCGAGGCCTACCCCATCCAGATCGCCCTGCTGCGATCACTGAAACGCGCGGAATACACGCCGGAGAATCTCGGCCATTACGCGCTTGCCATTAAACGATACTGTCACTTCACCTCGCCCATCCGGCGATACCCCGACCTCCTGGTGCATCGCATCCTGGACGAATTTCTCGATGGGAATCTGCGTACTAAGAAAGAGCGATCGTCCTGGCAGGAGCAACTCGAGCGTCTCGCCAAACACTGCTCGCACGCCGAGCGCAAAGCCGAAGAGGCCGAACGTGAGCTCCGTCTCCTCAAGCTCCTCCGTTTCCTCGACGAACACCGCAGCCAGCCCCTGCCCGGTATCATCGTGAACATGCGCCACAATGCCCTCTTCGTCGAACTGGAAGACACCCTCGTACAGGGCCTCCTCCCCATCCACACTTTCGAAGACGATTACTACGATTTCAACCCACGGGGCCTGGTCTTCCACGGCCGCTCATCCGGCAAAGTCCTCCGCCTCGGCGAACGCATCCACGTAATGATCGATGAGGTGGACATCCCCGCCCGCCACGTCTACTTCAAGCCCGACGGAGCGTCATCATCCGGCAAAAGCAGTAAGGTAAAAGGGAAAGTGGAACGTGAGCCTGTCTGGCTCAAACACAAAGAGCGCAGCAAAGCGAAAGCGAAGAAAAAGGGACGGAAGAAAGTGGAGCCCCGTGGCAGCGGAAAAGGAAAGCGAGACAAACAGAAAGAGAAGGGGAAACGTAAAGGACGGCGGTAGCTGATACTTCCGTGGCAGTGGAGTTATTCCCCCTATCTGACTGTGATTAAGAGGTTAATCATGAGGGGTTATCGTCAAGGATAACCTCTGAAATTAAGCTCCGGGCCTATGGCTTCGGTGATAAATGGGCTATTCACTGGGTCGCTTCGCAGCCTGTCCTGAAGTTCATACTCCAGGTTAGCAGAGGAATATTGAAAGTACTTCGAGGAGGCCTGATGCGAGCTTTAATCCACAAACTCAGCTACAGAAAATGAAGCAAAAACATTAATGAAATTCCTGCGCACTCGATAATGGATGCTGCAAAAAAGGCCCGCTGTATGCCCAGCGAATTGAGATGATCGCCCATCATCTCAAGACGAATTGTCTTCAGCAGAATGCAAAGCGTTCTTCCTGAAAGACATTTCTTCTGCTGAGCATGCGGCGGGCTTTTTTCGTGCCCTTTTGGGCGCGGATAATTCGCTGACCACATGGCCTGGGGAGCGACAGTTTCACTATCATCAATAACGACGCTTCAGAATTCGCCGAACGAGGCAAAGGCCGAATCATCCCCGCCAATGAAGAGATCTTTGGCAACGATACTCTGGACGGCGGAATCGGCGACGACATCCTCGTCGGAGACTACAGCACCATCGGCCTCCCGGTCTTCAAAGACAGCGCAGACCAGGACAACCTCGAAGACGAATACCGCAACTTCAGCGGCATCGTCGATGATTTCGAACAGAGCATCCAGAACCTCAGATCTCAACGCCAGCTCGACCACACGCTGACCGCCGGCAACGACACCCTGAACGGTGGTGAAGGGGACGACACCATCTTCGGAGAATACGCCCGAATCATCCGGCCGTTCACCATCTCCGGCGCGACCAACAGTGACTTCGAGTTCACCTTCGCTGAGACTGGATTCCTGCCATTCGACAGCGGAGAAAACATCATCTTCGGCCAAGACACCATCAACGGAGACGCGGGCGACGATACACTCCTCGGTCAGCGCGGAGGCCAGAATATTCTCG
>JASLXP010000995.1 GCA_030740295.1 Planctomycetota bacterium | reverse complement strand
CGAAAGGGCTGCCGGTCTCTTGCAGGTGTTTGCGCGACACATGCAGGTAGCGCAAAGTGATAAGGATAGTCGAATGACCCATGAGCCGTTGAATGCGCAACGGGTCAACGCCCCGCTCGAGTAGATGGGTGGCGTAGGTGTGCCTCAAAGTATGAATCCCGCCCTCCTTGACGATGCCGGCCTTCTCTTTTGCCAGCTTGTACGCGCGCTGAGCTGCGCTCGACGTAAGGGGTTTGCCAGGAATGCCGCCGGGAAAGAGCCAGCGTTCGTCCCGGTGGGTCTGCCAGTACAGGCGGAGATCCTTAAGCAGGGACTCGGAGAGAGGCAAATAACGATCTCTGCGACCCTTCCCCTGTTCCACTTTAAGAACTCCACGATTGCCATCGATGTGGGAGACCTCGATATGCAGCACCTCGCTGACCCGAAGGCCGCATGCATACTTGGTCATCATGATCATCCGATGTTTGAGGCAGGGGCACGCTTCGAACAGCGCAACGACTTCCTCCTCGCTCAGCACATTGGGAAGCCGTTTCGGCTTGCGGCGCGGCGGCAGCGGAAGCTCCACGTCGGGGCGTTTGAGTGTCTTGTGGTAAAAGAATCGCAGCCCATACGTATAGACTTTAATCGTGTTCCACTTCCGGCCCTGATCGACCATCAGATGTGCCAGCCAGGACCGGAGCTCTTCCGAGGTGATCTTATCGGGGGACTTCAGGTAAAATTTCGAGACCCGGCGAACCGCTCCCACATAATCCTTGATGGTCTTCTCGGTACGTCCGGCAAGGGTCATGTCCTCGATGAATCTTCTCCGTAGCGGCGACATGGCATCTCCTTTCTGCTTCAAGAGCCTGAATGAACGAATCGGAAAACGTCCGAAAGCGCTCAAACTTTCGCCCAGTTCGACGAACTCTTGAGCAGAATTCAAAGAAAAATGCCAATCCCTGGAAAGAGAGTCTCACACTTCGATGATCTCCCTTTTGGGCTTCACAGGAAAACAGTCTGAAATGCCGCCCCAAGCCACCGTATGAGAAATTTCACCAATGATAAAAACGCCCAGAACAGTCCCTTGCCGTTGCACGCCCACGTCAAAAAACTCACCCGAAGTGATTTAGTTCAACGCACT
Organism: Planctomycetota bacterium; assembly: GCA_030740295.1. The sequence continues at coordinate 1,570 of JASLXP010000995.1, read as the reverse complement.
GCAATCACGGAGTATGGTGTTCCCAAGGAAATGCTGACCGATAACGGCCGCCAGTACACTAATTGGCGCGGCACTTCCCGCTTTGAGGCTGAGCTGAAAAAGGAAAGCGTGCGTCACATCAAATCACGCCCGCAGCACCCGATGACGCTGGGCAAAGTCGAACGGTTCTGGCGCACTATTTGGGATGAATACCTTGGGCGTGCGCAATTCGACAGCTTCGAATCGGCGCAGGCCCGGCTCGCCCTCTGGGTAAAGCACTACAACCACCGGCGTCCTCACAGTTCGCTCGACGGAATGTGCCCAGCCGATCGGTTCTTCGGTGTCGAAAGTGAGCTTCGGCTCTTAATCGAAAAAAGCATCCAGCAGAACATTCTGGAGTTGGCTCTGCGGGGCGAACCTCAGAAACCGTTTTACATGGTTGGCCGAATGGACGGCCAGTCCGTCGTCATGCGTGCCGAGAAGGGGAAGCTGGTCATGCAAATAAATGACGACAAGGAACAACCCCGACAAGAACTCATTTATGATTTAAAGAAAGGAGACTTCTCTCATGTCAGCGAACTCGTCGAAAGCACCCGCCAGGAAGAAATCCCGCCAGCGCCCGACACGCCAGTGGACCGCCCGCCAGAAAGTGGAAGCGGTATTGGCGTTGTGGACAGAACGTCGGAAACCTTCCGAGCTCTGCCGGGAACTGGAGATCCGGTGGACGACCCTCGACAACTGGCAGAGCCGCGCACTGGAAGCGATGCTCCATGTGCTCGAGCCGAGACAGCGCAAGGAAGAAGAGAGGCCGCCGGCGCTTACGACCCGCCTCCAACAGCTGCTGGAGAAGAAGACCCCGAAACCCAGTCAGAACGCCCTTTCGTCACGCCTGGAGAAACGCCTCGACACCATCGAGTCGAAGCCCCCTTCCACCCCTTAAACGAAACGGATGACGAAACCGTCCGGGAAAGGAACCCCATTGTCCAGGCAGAAACGGCGTCCGGAAAAAGCGCAGAAGGAGCGTGCCCGTCAGAGACTGGAAGTCATCTTCAAGGTCCGCAGCGGGCAGATGACAGCCGTCCAGGCTGCAGAGAGCCTCGGTGTCTCCCGCAAGACCTACTACGAATGGGAGAACCGGGCCCTCAACTCCATGCTCCATTCATTGGAGGATGGGAAACCGGGCCGTCCGCCGAGCCCTGTCGACCCGGAGAAGGAATCCCTCCAGCAGAAAGTCAACGAACTGGAGAAGGAACTCATCCTGGCCAACCTCAAGCTGGACGTCCAGGAACTCCTACGGGATCTCCCAGAAGCGAGAGCGACGAAAGAGACGACCCGAGAGACATCCCGGACACGTTCTAAAAAGAACAACAGAACAAAAAAGAAGTAGTTCACAGAATGTATACCACCCGAGAAAAGACAGGCCTCCCCTGGCGCGCCCTGTGCGACACCACCGCCGTGAAGTATTCCAGCCTCATGCGATGGCAGCACCGCCTTGCGCACCACGAGCCCGTCGTCCAGCGGCCCGGCCCCAAGAAGGTCGAGCCGCTGGATCTCGGACGGCTTCAACCAGACATCGACGCACTCCGTCACA